>NZ_CAKLCK010000026.1:0-120091 GCF_921292965.1 Allocatenococcus thiocycli | reverse complement strand
GTGTTGTTTAAGTTAGATAAAATGCGCCACTTTCGTTTTATTGAAGACAAAACAGAATATCTGGATAAGAAAGATATGGCGGTTTTCCGCGGCGCTGTGAAACAAAAACATCGCATTCGTTTTATGAACGCCATGTTTGGCCATCCACTGGTAGATGCGGGTCAATCAAACCCGTCTAAAGAGCACCCTGAGTGGAAGCAGCCGTTTATGTCCATTGAGGAGCAGCTGCAATATAAATTTCTCATTTGCCTAGAAGGGAATGACGTGGCTTCTAACTTAAAATGGGCGATGTCTTCAAACTCAGTCGTTATCACGCCGAAAATGCGATTCGAAACCTGGTTTATGGAGGGGGCACTTAAGCCGGGTGTACATTATATAGAAGTTAAAGATGATTGGTCTGACTTTGAAGATAAGGTCAATTACTACTTAAAGAACCCAGCTGAAGCCAAGAAAATTTTGGATAATGCCCATGAGCATGTTGCGCAGTTCCAAGATAAAAATAGAGAAGACCTTGTCTGTATCAAAACGTTGGAAAAGTATTTCTCTATCACTAATCGCTGATTTTTATTGATATTTTAAAACATTAAGGCTCGTCTGCTCTATGCTAGTAGTAAAGACAAACTTTTAGGCTACCAGTGCTATTTGAATGACATGTTTATTTTTTTGGGTAATTGCGAATGCTAACTAAAGAGCTACTGTTTTCTTTCCGAGGGCGCATCGGGCGCAAAACGTTTTGGATATGGAACATTGTCTATTACGTTTCTATCTTAGGTTTTGGCGTGGGTATCAATCAGCTGTTTCCCGCATTTTCTCACCTTCTGCTGCCTATTTTTCTCTTGGTCATGCTTATTCCTGATCTCGCGATTACCACAAAGCGCTGGCACGATCGTGATAAATCGATTTATTGGTTAGCGCTGAATATTCCTTTGGTTTTGGGCCGACTCGCTACACCAATGACGAGTCCAGTTTCACAAGAGTCGGCTACGCCGCAACTGTTCATTGCTTCTATATCTTTAATTTGTGGCGTATGGATTTTGGTTGAATGTGGTTTATTAAAAGGAACGAAAGGCCCTAATCAGTACGGCCCTGATCCTGTCGGATAAATGATGCTGCTCGCTAGGACGACGAGTGAGCGTATTGGTAAGTTTAAGGGCGATTATTACAGGATCCGAGAGTCATCAATAATAATCGTCATTGTCCCTCATCGACCTGAACTGAACCACATTACGTGTCTTTTCAGGTTGTGGTGCTCCTTGCAACGCTTCTCTGAACTTCATCACTTGTTTCTGTAGTTCATTCATCAATACCACGTTGACATGGTTTGGGTTTTTACAGTTGTTGATCACTCTGTCTATATGGCTCTGCTGCGCCCAAAGTCGTGACTGCATGCTTTTCGATGTGCCTTCTATCATTTCGCGGGCCTTATCTTGTCGGAATTGCTCAAAAGCTTCCGGGTCATCTTGTGCCATTTGCATCAGTTCGTCGAAAGAGGGCAGAGTTTGCGGTTTGTGAGTACGCAGATTGGCCATCATTTGTCTCCAAATCCATGCGGATAGTTACACTTCGATATTAAAAGCGTATATCACGGAGAAGAGGAGAACGGCAAAATGACTCTGTAGTCTCAGATATAAGAGAGCGGTTTTATAGATAAGTTCTAGGAAGGAACTGCGTGATTCTAATCATTGCCTACGCTTGAATACGGTATACGCAACGTCGCTGGCCGCTAATGATATGCTCAGTGCGTTCCACACGAGTTTCATCGCCAAGTAGTGCTTGGAACACACTTAGCTCTGACTGGCAGAGACTAGGACAACGTGTAGCAGCTTTACAAATAGGGCAGTGGTTCTCAATTAAGATAAAACCGTGCTCATCTTGCTCTAGTTCTGCCATGTAGCCTTCTTGTTCTCGTAATGAGACGAGCGTTTTCAATTTGCTTTCCAGCGTGTCACATTCATCAAGATGTTGACGATAGTTTTGTAACGTGAGCTTTTCGCGCTCAGAGGTCACTTTCTCGAGGCCATCTTTACCAAAGATGTGTTCGACCGCTTCGATGAATTGTACGGTAAGTTCACCATGGCGATCGGCAAATTGCTCATGGCCTTTTTGAGTGAGAGCCCAGTGCCTGGTCGGGCGACCGACTTTGACTTTGACGTCGTAGATAGACAGGATGCCATCATCTTCTAAACCTTGAAGATGCTGACGTGCACCCATGGTGGTCATTCCAAGTTCAGAAGAGAGTTGTTTTGCCGTGACAGAGCCATCACGCTTAACGATTTGCAATATCCTATCTACGGTTTTCATATTCCCACCATTTATATGTCATGACATATTATGCGCGATAGGTTTTGTAAAGAAAAGTGTTGACTTAGTTTTGGTGAGATAAGCGAGATACTAGGGCCGTTTATCCAGGCCCTAAAATCTCTGATACTTATTAAAGAATAATATCGCGCACTTCTTGATCTTTACGTTCTAAGTAATGGATCGACTTGATGCGACGGATGGTGCGGCAGCGACCACGAATAAGCAGGGTTTCTGTTGTCGCGATATTGCCTTGGCGAGTAATGCCTTCTAGCAGATCACCTTTGGTGATGCCTGTCGCGGAGAACACAACGTTGTCACTGCATGCCATGTCTTCCATTTTTAACACGACGTTTGCTTTCACACCCATCTCTTCACAGCGTTTTAGTTCTGCTGCGCCGTAGATGCGGTTTTCTTCTGTATTACCTTTTACTTCATGACGAGGAAGTAGACGGCCATGCATGTCACCATCTAGTGCACGAATGACCGCCGCAGAAACTACGCCTTCTGGTGCGCCGCCAATGCAGTACATGACGTCCACTTCGCTGTCTGGCATACAAGTCAGGATTGAAGCGGCTACATCACCGTCTGGCACAGCAAATACGCGTACGCCCATTGCCTGCATTTCTGCGATCACTTTGTCGTGACGAGGCTTAGCCAGCGTGATCACAACTAAAGTGTCTAGAGTTTTGTTCAGCGCATTGGCGATGTTCTCTAGGTTTTCTTTTAGTGGCTTTTCTAAATCGATAACGCCTTTTGCACCTGGGCCAACCACCAGTTTTTCCATGTACATGTCAGGCGCTTTAAGGAAGCTGCCTTTTTCACCGGCCGCAAGAACCGCTAAAGCATTTGATTGACCCATGGCCGTCATGCGTGTGCCTTCGATAGGATCGACTGCAATATCGACTTCATCGCCACCAATACCCACTTGCTCACCGATGTACAGCATTGGTGCATCATCGATTTCACCTTCGCCAATAACAATTTCACCGCTGATTTCTGTTTTGTTCAGTAGTGTGCGCATAACCTCAACGGCTGCACCGTCCGCTGCGTTTTTATCGCCGCGACCAAGCCATTTATAACCAGCCAGTGCTGCACCTTCAGTAACACGGGAAAATGCCATTGCTAAATCACGTTTCATGATGTCTCCAAGTAAGCAAGAGGGAAGAAGAATTTGCGCGGCGATTTTACCATAACGAGTGTTAAACGTTTGCGTTTTTGCCGAGCTTTTACTTTGGTTAAGTTGAATTTGATCAATACTGAGTGCGTTTTTCTCGTGGCGAGAGGCAAATACCTTGCTCAAAAATGCTTCGGTGATCAGAAAAGTCAGCATTTAGTGAGATTGCGCCGGTTTTTTAACCGAATGATGCAAAATATCGAATATAGTGAGTGTTTCTCGTCGCAACGCTGAGTAGAATGAACCTCATATAGGTAAGGTGCGCGCCTGTCTCGTGCATCATCCCAACGGAACAACATAGGTAGGCCAAGATGTCTTTTGAAGTATTAGCACAACTAGAATCTAAAATTCAAACTGCAGTTGACACAATCACTCTTCTTCAAATGGAAGTTGAAGAGCTGAAAGAAGATAAAGTAAAGCTAGAAGCACAAGCAAACGAGCTTCGCACGCAACGCGAAGAGCTTGAGCAGAAGGCTGAGCAAGCACAGCAAGAGCACGCGCAGTGGCAAGAGCGCATTCGTGCACTACTTGGCAAAATGGAAGAAGTGGAATAATTCTACTTTTCTGTCCAGAATTGAAAACACCCGCTATAAGCGGGTGTTTGTGTATTTGGTGTAGGGAAAAGCGCTAAAGCCTAGGATCTTGTTCCTCTAACTCTTCTTCCTCAACTTCCTCGTCCAGTTCTAGGTCGATATTGAGCGGTTCTGGAGACAGAATGATGCCAGTGCTGTCCGCGTAAATGTAGTCTTCTGGTAGAAAGCTAACGCCGCCAAAGTTCACAGGTACGTCGAGTTCACCTATACCCTGGCTAGATGCGCCGACAGGAATAGAGGCGAGAGCCTGAACGCCAAGGTTCATATCTTCCAGTTCGTCGATTTCACGAACGCAGCCGTATACGACAATGCCTTCCCACTCATTTTCTTCTGCGATGGTTGCGATTTCTGCGTCGACAAGGGCTTTGCGTAAGGAACCACCGCCGTCAATTAGCAGCACGCGACCTAGGCCATCTTGCTCTAACGTTTCACGGATCAGCGAATTGTCTTCAAAACACTTGATGGTGGTGATTTGTCCGGCAAAGGAAGCGCGACCGCCAAAATTACTGAACATTGGTTCAACCACATCTACCTGCTCGAGGTAAATATCACAGAGTGCTGAGGTATTGTATTCCATAGCGTACCTTTCTAAACAGAAACTGGTTGTCTTTGAGTATATCTGGGCATCAAGCCAATGCAATGACAATCCTTTTTTAACTTGCCAGAGTTTGAGCTACCACAATTGTTGCAAATAAAACGTTGGTAACCAGCGAGCATTTTACGATCACTGGCATCATAGGTGCGATCTGTGCAGGCTTTTCGGTTTCCCAAACGGCTTTGCCATGATGGGCGACAAAATAAATGCTTAATAAGAATGGCAGACTGATCCAAACCGGTTTGTCCTGAATAAGCAGGTAAACAGCGAAAGCGAGAATAGCGCCACCTAATAAGATGAAATGGTACTGCTTGGCCTTTTGTTGTCCCAAGCGTACGGCTACGGTTCGTTTTCCACACTCACGGTCGTTATCAATATCACGCATGTTATTGATATTAAGAACGGCGACGGCCAGTAAGCCGCACCCTAAAGCGGGTAAGAATAAGGTGGTATCGACATGTCCGGTATGCAGGAAATAGGTGCCGGATACGCCAAGCAAGCCAAAAAACAGAAATACAGAAATATCGCCCAGTCCGACATAACCGTACGGTTTGCTGCCCATGGTGTAGGCAATGGCGGCAAGGATGGCAAGAATACCCAATCCGATGAAGGTGAGAATACTTTCAAGAGAGCTCAAAGAGTAAAACACTAAGATCAGGCCGGAAATGACGGTGAGCACGATGTTGAAGCCAATTGCCTGCTTCATTTGCTCTTTCGTTACTGCGCCAGACTGTAAAGCACGCAGTGGACCAAGGCGTTTTTCATTGTCGGTTCCTTTTACTGCGTCGCCATAATCATTGGCCAGATTGGAAAGGATCTGTAACAGAGTCGCGGTGATAAACGCCATCAAGGAAATAGGCAAAGAGAATTGATCTGCAGCATAAGCAAGCACACTACCAGTAAGAATAGAGACTAATGCCAGCGGTAATGTTTTGGGACGAGCGGCGTCGAGCCAAATCTGTAGAGATTGTTTCATGGATATTTCGTGCTAGTAACCGATGTGTCCAGTATAAGCATAAAGAAGCAGATGCGCTATTGACCTAAAGCAAGTCAAAGAGAGTCAGGAAGTAGAGGGTTGGTTGAAAAGCGAGGTTCTGGATTTTGAAGTATGAGAATAGCATTTCAAGTACGAGTGCCGGCGATTGCACAAATATACTGTTGTTGAATTGTCGTCGCAGAACCAAAAAGCCCAGAGACGGAATCTCTGGGCTTTGTTGATTAGAGTGCTTATTAAAGAATAAAGCGGCTTAGATCTTCATCTTCAATTGTATCGCCCAGACGAGCTTGCACGTAGGCTGCGTCAATCACAAACTTAGCGCCAGATTGCTCTGCTGCATCGTAAGAGATTTCGTCCATCAGACGCTCCATAACGGTATGCAGACGACGAGCACCGATGTTTTCGGTGGTTTCATTTACTGTCCATGCGGCTTCAGCAATTCGCGTGATACCGTCTTCAGTAAATTCAATGTCGACATCTTCTGTCTTCATCAACGCGATGTATTGCTCAGTCAGTGACGCTTTAGGCTCAGTCAGAATACGTTTGAAGTCGTTACTGCTTAGAGCTTCAAGTTCAACACGGATTGGCAGACGGCCTTGCAGCTCTGGGATAAGGTCAGAAGGCTTCGCGACCTGGAATGCACCAGAAGCTACAAACAAGATGTGGTCTGTTTTTACCATGCCGTGTTTGGTGGAAACAGTGCTGCCTTCAATCAGAGGTAGCAGGTCACGCTGAACACCTTCACGAGAGACGTCAGGGCCAGAGCTTTCACCACGTTTACAGATCTTGTCGATCTCATCAATGAAGACGATACCGTTGTTTTCAACGTTGTAAATCGCGGCTTCTTTTAGCTCTTCCTGGTTCACAAGCTTCGCTGCTTCTTCCTCGGCAAGGGCTTTCATCGCGTCTTTAATTTTTAGCTTACGTTTCTTCTTGGTATCGCCCGCTAGGTTTTGGAACATACCTTGTAGCTGGTTGGTCATCTCTTCCATACCAGGAGGCGCCATGATCTCGACACCCATTTGAGGCGCGGCAACATCGATTTCAATCTCTTTATCGTCCAGCTGACCTTCACGCAACTTCTTGCGGAAAATCTGACGAGTGTGAGAGCTATCATCGCTCTGTTCTGCTTGTCCCCAGCTGTCACGAGCTGGTGGCAGTAGTGCATCAAGAATACGCTCTTCAGCTTGCTCTTCCGCGCGGAATTTTACTTTTTCCATCGCTTGTTGATGAGTGAGCTTCACTGCAACATCGGTAAGATCACGGATGATGGTTTCTACTTCTTTACCAACGTAACCTACTTCAGTGAATTTGGTCGCTTCTACTTTAATGAACGGTGCATTTGCAAGCTTCGCGAGGCGGCGTGCAATTTCAGTTTTACCAACACCAGTTGGACCGATCATCAGGATGTTTTTAGGTGTAACTTCGACACGTAGGCTTTCTTCAAGCTGCATACGACGCCAGCGGTTACGAAGAGCAATCGCAACCGAACGTTTTGCTTTGTCTTGACCAATAATATGGCGGTTCAGTTCATGAACGATTTCGCGAGGGGTCATTTCAGACATATTCTTTCCTTAGTTCGTTACGATTACTCGGCTGGAGCGGCCAGCTCTGCAGTTGATTCTAGCTCTTCTACAGTGTGATTGTGGTTGGTGAATACACAAATATCGCCCGCAATGTTCAATGCTTTTTCTGCGATTTCACGGGCATCCAGATCTGTGTTCTCTAACAGTGCCGTTGCTGCCGCTTGTGCGTACGCACCACCAGAACCGATCGCAATCAAGTCATTTTCTGGCTGAACCACATCACCATTACCGGTGATGATTAAAGATGCGGTTTCGTCTGCAACAGCAAGTAGTGCTTCTAGCTTACGAAGCGCGCGATCACTACGCCAGTCTTTCGCCAGCTCTACAGCGGCTTTGGTCAAATGGCCTTGGTGCATTTGCAGTTTGCTTTCGAAGCGCTCGAAAAGGGTGAAGGCGTCCGCAGTACCGCCGGCAAAACCAGCCAGTACTTTATTGTTGTAAAGGCGGCGAACTTTACGCGCGTTACCTTTCATTACGGTATTGCCTAGAGATACCTGGCCATCACCCGCGATGACGACTTTATTATTTCGACGTACAGATACAATGGTAGTCACAGTCGACCTCTTAATTATTTCTCTTTGGAAGTAATATTGTATATGGGGGAGAGGAAAAGGGGATTCAAGGGGAAATTAAAGGATGGGGTTTCGGTGGAGTAGGTTTCTAGTGACCTAGGGCCGATTAAACTGGCCCCAGGTTGTACTCTATCGCTAGAAATTCTCTTTCCAAATCGCACACGGCTCGATTTTAGCGCGTTGCAATTTATGGCGATCTTTTTCTGCATCGCGCTTAAATTTGTATGGGCCTAGAATAATTCGGTACCAAGAGCTGCCTTCTTTCTTAACAATTTTGCTGGTTAAGCCCTGGAAAGCGATGGCGAGCTTACGCTCTTCTGCCTGTGCCTGGGTCTTATAAGCGCCACACTGCATGATGTAAGGGATTTTCGAGACTTGAATCTCTTTGGCGACCACTTCCACTTCGCGATTTGGGAGAGATTCTACGTATTCCCATTTTTCTTCGGGTGGGGGAGGTAAATCTGTCTTTGCCTTAGGTTTGCTGACCGGAGCCGTTGATTGCTGCACAACTTGTGGCTGAGGCTCTGGATCATTGTTTAGCAAATATAGCCCGTAGCCAAAACCACCCACTAGCACGATTGCCAGTAGACCACTACGCCAAGGTTTCTTTCTTGAAGGCTGTTTTTTTGTCGACTTTTTTGGGGTACCACGCCCCCTTCTTACATAATCTTTGTTTGCCACGGTCATTTCTGGTCATCAAGAATTCTTCCAAATATGTTAATCCAGAACGAGTTGAGAAAACACCCTGTTTCTCTAATCTTGATAGATACATATAAAAAAGCAGCACCAAATGAGTGCTGCTTTTAATGGACAGAAACTTAACTGATCTTAGCGAGAAAAGCTTACGCTCGCTGAGGAGGCGCCGTACTTCCGCGCACAATCAGGTTAGTCTCCAGAAGACGAGATCCAGAATGCACATCGTGGCCTTTTAAAAGCTCTAACATCATTAGCATCGCTTGTCGGCCAATCTCGTAGCGAGGTTGAGAGATAGTCGTTAACGGTGGATCAGAGTACTGCGCGAAATTGATGTCGTCAAAACCTACGACCGATAGATCTTGTGGTACACAGAAGCCGAGCTTCTTCGCTTCTTGAATGGCGCCGATTGCCATCGTGTCACAGTGGCAGAAAATCGCGGTTGGTGGCTCCGCTAGTTCCAGCAGTTTACGCACTGCTTTTGCACCGCCGTCAAAAGAGAACTCGGTGACAATACTGTATTGCGGGTCTTTATTTATCCCTGCACGACGCAGTGCTTGCTGGTAACCTTGTTGACGGAATTGGCACAATACCGCGGTATCAGGACCTGAAATTTGCGCAATACGTTTGTGGCCGAGCTGAGTCAGATAATTGACCGCTTCAAAGGCAGAAGTCAGGTTATCGATATGAACGGTTGGCAGTTCCAGCTCAGGCGCAAATTCACACGCCATGACCATTGGTGGCAGGTTTTTCTGCTCTGGCTTACTCACATCAAACGGTAAGTCAGTACCAAGTAGCAGCATCCCGTCTGCTTGCTTTGTAAATACCAAGTTTACGAATGAGCTTTCGCGTTTCTTCTGCTGGCCACTGTCTCCAAGTAAAACCAGGTAGCCGTGCTCCATCGCTGCATCTTCGATACCACGGATGATTTCGGAAAAGTAAGGGTCGCAGATGTCAGGAACGATCGTAACAATCGTCTTCGACTCATTTCGTCGTAAATTACGCGCTAATGAATTTGGTGAGTAACCTGCTTCGAGTATCGCGTCTTCAACTCTTTTTCTGGTTGAAGAGGAGACTTTCTCCGGATTCATTAATGCTCGAGATACCGTCGCGGTAGACACTCCCGCAAGCTGGGCAACATCCTTCATTGTCGCCATAGTGTTTTAACCTCTCAAATTGTTCGCCAAGGTGACGTTATTCCCTGTAGTGAAATTACTGTCATTGAGTACAGATAAATTCGCACTTTACCATCACATTTCTGGTGTTTATTTGCCGAGTAAAGTACGTCTTTATTACCAGAACAACACTTCAAATTTGGGGAATCGCTATGGTGTTCATTTAAAGTCTTTTTCTGCAAAGCACTAAAGACTTTACTAATTGGGATAGTCTATTCATTTCTATAGCGAAAGTTACGGTCTGTTTAACAAAATCCACAATGACAACGTGACGTGTATCACATTAAAAGGTAATTCATTACATAGCTAAACGTTTGCTAGCTGAGATCCTGTGGTTCTATGTCTAAATTCCAACGTACTTTCTTGGCATTAGGTAACAACTCAATAGCAGGTTTTGCACTGGTTAATAACTTTTGCATTAATGACCGGTGTTGGGTTTGCAGCAAGAGTTGCCAGCGATATTTGCCCGCCCGTTTAGCCAAAGGTGAGGGGGTCGGGCCAAGTACCATACAAGTGTCGTCAAACAGTGGGTGAGACTCCAGCGTAAAACGAACTTGGCGCAGGAAGTCTTCGACTACCTCACTTTGGTTTGCCTCTGCTTTAAATAGAGTCAGGTAACTGTAGGGAGGTAGTTGCGCTAACTTCCGCTCCTCTAATGCGGTCATGGCAAAGTGGCGGTAATCTTTTTGCAGCAATGCTTGTAACAAACTGTGCTCGGGGTGGTGAGTCTGCAAAATTACTTCTCCAGGCTTACTCGCACGACCAGCCCGCCCCGCAACCTGAATGAAAAGCTGCGCGAGGCGTTCCGCAGCCCGGAAATCACTGCTGTATAAAGAGCCATCCACATCCAACAAGGCAACCAGCGTTACGTTGGGGAAGTGGTGTCCTTTAGCAAGCATCTGGGTACCAATTAAAATCTGGAACTCACCTTTACGAATCGATTCAAGGGCATCTTCTAAGCTGCCTTTACGGCGGGTGCTGTCTCTGTCGATACGAATGGCTTTGTATTCTGGGAAGAGTTGCGCCAATTGATGCTCTAACTGTTCTGTGCCAACACCGACCGTTACTAACTGAGTGGAGCCACATCCCTGACACTGATGAATTACAGGTTGCTGTGAGCCGCAATGATGGCAGCGTATTTCGTTACTGTATTGATGGAAGGTGTAGTAGGCATCACAGCGCTTACACTCGGCTATCCAGCCACATTCATGGCACATTAGTGCAGGGGAGAAACCTCTGCGGTTAAGAAACAGCATTACCTGATTGCCCGCTTTTAGGTGTTTACGCATTTCAGCAATCAGTGGCGCAGACAAGCCGCTTTCTAAATATTGACCTTTCACGTCGAGCACTTTATTTGTGGTCGGTACCGCAGAGCCTGCACGCTGAGTTAGTGTCAGGTGATGATATTTACCCGTCAACGCATTGTGCAGCGTTTCAAGTGCCGGAGTCGCAGATCCCAACACAATAGGCACTTGCTCTTTGTGCGCACGCATTACAGCAACATCACGAGCGTGGTAGCGCAAACTGTCTTGTTGTTTATATGAAGAGTCGTGTTCTTCGTCGACAATAATAATGCCGAGATCAGCAAATGGCGTCAGTAGGGCGGAGCGTGTCCCAATGATAATTCCAGCCGCTTTATCACGAGCCGATAACCAAGCGTTTAAACGTTCGGTATCATTTAATCCTGAGTGGATAACATCAACAGGGACATTGAAGCGGTGCTTAAAACGGTTGATGGTTTGTGGTGTCAGGCCAATTTCTGGCACCAGAACTAACGCTTGTCGTCCTTTTTCCAACACCGGCTTGATCAGATTGAGGTAAACCTCGGTCTTACCAGAGCCTGTTACGCCCTCTAATAAATAGCAGGCAAAACCACTTTGGCTATTGACGCTGGCGATGGCTAACGCCTGCTCATGGTTAAGTTTGGGTTTGTCGACGTCGTTTTCGACTTGCTGAGGCCAGTTTGAAATCGTTGGCATCTTCTCAATTCGCTCAATCCAACCTTTCTCTTCGACCGATTTCAGCACTGTTGAGGCGATCTCTTGCTCTACAAATTCTTGGTGCGGTACGGCTCCGTCTACCAGGATTTGCAGAACTTTTTGTTGCTTCACGGCCCGACGATCAAGCCCTTGCATCAGTTTGTCTTTACCCGCTTCGGTGATCTGCCATTCCTGCAAGGTGGCAAAATCGGCTGGTTTTCCTTTTCTCAGCGCGGCTGGCATCGCATTGTGAAGCGTATCGCCTAATGGATACTGATAAAAATGGCTACACCATGTGAGCAATGAATACAGCTTTTCTGACCAGATAGGTTGTGAGTCCAATACGGCTTTAATTGGTTTAAGCTGCTCTTTAGGAAAATCAGAGTGATTCACCATCGCAGTAACGATGCCGACTAAGGTCTGGCGTCCAAAAGGTACGGAAACGCGCCCACCAATGATCGGGAACAGGTGCCCCGGGATGGCATAATCAAACTGTTTGTCGAGTGGAACGGGTAATGCCACTCTGGCAATGGATGGACGCATAAAGTTCAGCTGTAATATAAAGAGGGAAAGGAGCTTAGAGTCTATTAAAGTTGGAATGAAAATTCGAGTAAAGCTCACTGATCTCAGTTCAAACAGGCGATGAGCAGTAGACTGGCTAAAAAAGTGGCGAAAAAATTGCCAAATGTGTTGATCCCATCAGTGCGATTCATTAGTATATCGCGCCTTGAGATATGGCTTCAGCATTATGCTGATGCGGTATCGCACTTTTGATATTAATTACGTGTGGTGTGCGGCTTAGACTCGTATAGCGACACGGCCTACTATTGAGGTTATCCCATGAAAGCTGGTATCCACCCAGAATACAAAGCAGTACAAGCTACTTGTTCTTGCGGCAACTCTTTTGAGTTCAACTCTACTCTAGGTAAAGAGTCTATCCACCTAGACGTATGTGACAAGTGCCACCCATTCTACACTGGTAAGCAACGTATCGTTGATACAGGCGGCCGTGTTGATCGCTTCAACAAGCGTTTCGGTGCACTATCAAGCGGTAAGAAATAATAGCAACTGCTATTACGATTACAGTTTAGAAAAGGACGCTTCGGCGTCCTTTTTGTTTATGGTAACACTGGCTGGTGGTAGTAAATCAGTGAGTTAAAAATTGTCTCGATTATTTTTCACTCAATGCTTGCAACCTAAAATGTGATCTGTATAATGCAGCGCACTGGTTAAGCCAGTTGTGAACCAATGAGCAGTGAGGAGCTAATAAATCCAAGGATTTATTAGGTAATGTAGACTCAGCTTATGTTCGCGGTTAATACAATTAGCTATCTTTTCTTCGGAAAAACTATCCCCAAAGGTGACTTTGGTATGTAGGGATAGTTAATCGAAAATTAACTGACAATGCGTCCTAATCTTGGATGCTACGGTTTCACATAAATCAATCGGCATTCTCTCGTCTTGACGAGTTTGAGTGGCGATATTGTTTGTGTAATTTATTTAATTTGGAGCTCTGTCTCATGCAGAACCAACGTATCCGTATCCGCCTAAAAGCTTTCGATTACAAACTAATCGACGCTTCTACAGCGGAAATCGTTGAAACAGCTAAGCGCACTGGCGCACAGGTTCGTGGTCCAATCCCACTACCAACTCGTAAAGAGCGTTTCACAGTTCTTATCTCTCCACACGTTAACAAGAAAGCACGTGACCAGTACGAAATCCGTACTCACAAGCGTCTAATCGACATCGTTGAGCCAACAGACAAAACTGTTGATGCTCTAATGCGTCTAGACCTTGCTGCGGGCGTTGACGTTCAAATTAGCCTAGGTTAAGGGAGATTAGAAGAATGATTGGTCTAATCGGTCGTAAAGTGGGCATGACCCGCGTATTTACTGAAGACGGCGTTTCTATCCCAGTAACTGTTGTTGAAGTTGAAGCTAACCGCGTTTCTCAAGTGAAAACTCTAGAAACTGACGGCTACGCTGCAATCCAGGTTACTGCTGGTGCAAAGAAAGCTAACCGCGTAAACAAAGCTGAAGCAGGTCACTTTGCTAAAGCTGGCGTTGAAGCTGGTCGCGGTCTTTGGGAATTCCGTTTAGAAAACGGCGAAGAGTTTGAAGTTGGTTCTGAACTAACTGTTGAACTATTCAACGAAACTAAGAAAGTAGACGTTACTGGTACATCTAAGGGTAAAGGCTTCCAAGGCGCTGTTAAGCGTTGGAACTTCCGTACTCAAGATATGACTCACGGTAACTCATTGTCTCACCGTGCTCCTGGTTCTATCGGTCAATGTCAGACTCCAGGTCGCGTATTTAAAGGCAAGAAAATGGCAGGTCACATGGGTGCAGAGCGTGTAACGACTCAAAACCTAGAGATCGTACGTGTTGACGCTGAGCGCAACCTGCTTCTTATTAAAGGTGCAGTCCCAGGCGCAACTGGCGGCAACGTGATCGTTAAACCAGCTGTTAAAGCATAACGTCTCAGGAGTAAGTAATGGAACTAATGGTTAAAGGTGCTGATGCACTAACTGTTTCCGAAACTACTTTCGGACGTGAGTTTAACGAAGCTCTTGTACACCAAGTAGTTGTTGCGTACGCAGCAGGTGCTCGTCAAGGTACTCGTGCTCAAAAAACACGTTCAGAAGTTTCTGGCGGTGGCGCTAAGCCATGGCGTCAAAAAGGTACTGGCCGTGCGCGTGCTGGTACAATCCGTAGCCCAATCTGGCGCTCGGGTGGTGTTACTTTTGCTGCGAAACCACAAGATCACAGCCAAAAAGTAAACAAGAAAATGTACCGCGGTGCTATGAAGAGCATTCTTTCTGAGCTTGTTCGTCAAGAGCGTCTAATCGTTGTTGATAACTTCTCAGTTGAAGCACCAAAGACTAAAGAGCTAGTTGCTAAGCTTAAAGAGCTTGAGCTAACTGACGCTCTAATCGTGACTAGCGAAGTAGATGAGAATCTATTCCTAGCGGCTCGTAACCTATACAAAGTTGACGCACGTGACGTAGCTGGTATTGATCCAGTTTCACTAATCGCGTTCGACAAAGTTGTAATGACTGCTGAAGCAGTTAAACAAGTTGAGGAGATGCTAGCATGATCACTGAAGAGCGTATCCTAAAAGTTCTACGTGCACCGCACATCTCTGAAAAAGCAACTATGGCAGCTGAGAAAGCGAACACTATCGTTTTCAAAGTAGCTAAAGATGCAACTAAAAAAGAGATCAAAGCAGCTGTAGAAAAGCTATTTGAAGTTGAAGTTAAGTCTGTAAATACTCTTATCACTAAGGGTAAGACCAAACGTCAAGGTCTACGCCAAGGTCGCCGCAGCGACGTTAAGAAAGCGTACGTTACTTTGAAAGAAGGTCAAGATCTTGACTTCGTTGGCGGCGCGGAATAACAGGAGTAGTTAAAAATGGCTATTGTTAAATGTAAGCCGACTTCCCCTGGTCGTCGTCACGTTGTTAAAGTTGTTAACGCTGACCTACACAAGGGCAAGCCATACGCACCTCTTCTAGAGAAAAACTCTAAGAATGGTGGTCGTAACAACAACGGTCGTATCACAGTACGTCATATCGGCGGTGGTCACAAGCATCACTACCGTGTAATTGACTTCAAACGTACTAAAGACGGTATCCCAGCGACAGTTGAGCGTCTTGAATACGATCCAAACCGTAGCGCAAACATTGCTCTAGTTCTTTACAAAGACGGTGAGCGTCGCTACATCCTAGCACCTAAAGGTGTTGTAGCTGGTGATGTTGTTCAGTCTGGTGTTGATGCACCAATCAAAGCTGGTAACACTCTACCAATGCGTAACATCCCAGTAGGTTCAACAGTACATAACGTTGAACTTAAGCCTGGTAAAGGTGGTCAGCTAGCTCGTTCAGCTGGTGCTTACGCTCAAATCGTTGCTCGCGACGGTACGTACGTAACTATCCGTCTACGTTCTGGCGAAATGCGCAAAGTTCTTTCTGAAGGCCGTGCAACAATCGGTGAAGTTGGTAACTCTGAGCACATGCTACGTGAACTTGGTAAAGCTGGTGCTACTCGCTGGCGCGGTGTTCGTCCAACCGTTCGCGGTGTGGTAATGAACCCGGTTGATCACCCACACGGTGGTGGTGAAGGTCGTACTTCTGGTGGCCGTCATCCAGTATCTCCTTGGGGTATGCCAACTAAAGGCTACAAGACTCGTAAGAACAAACGCACTGACAAGTACATCGTACGTCGTCGTAACAAGTAATCTATATAAAGAGGAATCGCCATGCCACGTTCTCTCAAGAAAGGTCCTTTTATTGACCTACACTTGCTGAAGAAGGTAGAGAAAGCGGTGGAAAGCGGAGACAAAAAGCCTATTAAGACTTGGTCCCGTCGTTCAATGATCATCCCTACGATGATCGGTTTGACCATCGCTGTCCATAATGGTCGTCAGCACGTACCAGTATTTGTAACTGATGAAATGATCGGTCACAAACTGGGTGAATTCGCACCTACACGTACTTACCGCGGTCACGCTGCGGATAAGAAAGCTAAGAAGCGCTAAGGAGTAGATAATGGAAGCAATTGCTAAACATAACTTTGCTCGCATTTCGCCTCAGAAAGCTCGCTTAGTTGCGGATCAAATCCGTGGTAAATCTGTTGACCAAGCTCTAGAAATCCTAACTTTCAGCAACAAAAAAGCTGCTGAACTAGTTAAGAAAGTTCTTGAGTCTGCTATCGCTAACGCGGAGCACAACGAAGGTGCAGATATTGACGATCTGAATGTCGCAAAAATCTTTGTAGATGAAGGCCCAACCATGAAGCGTATTATGCCTCGTGCTAAAGGTCGTGCGGATCGTATCTTGAAGCGTTCAAGCCACATCACTGTTGTTGTAGCAGATCGCTAGAGACTAGGAGAGTAAGCAATGGGTCAAAAAGTACATCCTAATGGTATTCGTCTAGGCATCGTTAAGCCTTGGAATGCTACATGGTTTGCTAACACCAAAGATTTCGCTGACAACCTAGACGGCGACTTCAAGGTACGTCAGTTCCTTACAGGTGAACTGAAAAAAGCGTCTCTATCACGTATCGTTATCGAGCGTCCTGCTAAGAGCATCCGTGTGACGATTCACACTGCTCGTCCAGGCGTTGTTATCGGTAAGAAAGGTGAAGACGTAGAGAAGCTACGCGCAGCTGTAGCTAAAATTGCAGGTGTACCAGCGCAAATTAACATCGCTGAAGTACGTAAGCCTGAACTAGATGCGCAACTTGTTGGTGACAGCATCGCGTCTCAGCTAGAGCGTCGTGTTATGTTCCGTCGTGCTATGAAGCGCGCGGTACAAAACGCAATGCGTCTAGGCGCTAAAGGTATCAAAGTGGAAGTAAGTGGTCGTCTAGGCGGCGCTGAAATCGCACGTTCTGAGTGGTACCGTGAAGGCCGTGTGCCTCTACACACTCTACGTGCTGACATTGATTACGCAACTTCTTCGGCTCACACTCAATACGGTGTGATCGGCATTAAAACGTGGATCTTCAAAGGTGAGATCCTAGGTGGTATGCCAGCAGCTAACGCTGTAGAGCCTAAAGGCGACAAGCCTAAGAAGCAGCGTAAAGGCCGTAAGTAAGGAGTCGACAGATGCTACAACCTAAACGTACTAAGTTCCGTAAGGTTCAGACTGGTCGTAACCGTGGTCTAGCTAAAGGTACTGATGTAAGCTTCGGCGAATTCGGTCTTAAAGCTGTTGGCCGTGGTCGTCTAACTGCTCGTCAAATCGAAGCGGCACGTCGTGCAATGACACGTCACGTTAAGCGTCAAGGTAAAATCTGGATCCGTGTGTTCCCAGACAAACCAATCACAGAAAAACCACTTGAAGTTCGTCAAGGTAAGGGTAAAGGTAACGTTGAGTACTGGGTAGCCCAAATCCAACCTGGTAAGGTTATGTACGAAATGGGTGGTGTACCTGAAGAATTGGCACGTGAAGCGTTCCGTCTTGCGGCACGTAAACTGCCTTTCAAAACTACATTTGTAACTAAGCAGGTGATGTGATGAAAGCACAAGATCTACGCGAGAAAAGCGTTGAAGAGCTTAACGCTGAGCTAATGAATTTGCTACGTGAACAGTTCAACTTGCGCATGCAAGCTGCAACTGGTCAACTACAGCAAACTCATACTCTGAAAGCTGTACGCCGTGATATCGCACGTGTGAAAACTGTTTTGACTGAGAAGGCAGGCGCATAATGAGCGAAGTAAAACGTACTCAACAAGGTCGTGTTGTTAGCGATAAGATGGACAAGTCTATCACTGTTGCTATCGAGCGTTTCGTAAAACACCCTATCTACGGTAAATACGTTAAACGTACGACTAAAGTACACGCACATGACGAGAACAACGAGTGTGGCCTAGGCGACACAGTTGAAATCGCAGAGTGTCGTCCACTGTCTAAGACTAAGTCTTGGACTTTGGTAAAAGTTCTAGAAAAGGCGAAGATTTAATCTCGTTAATTCTATGAAACTAAAGCGGCTCCAAAATATTTTTTGGAGCCGTTTATTTTTTGACTACCCAATCACAAAAAAGGGTGGTACAATTCGCGTCCCTTTTAAAGAGGCAGCCCGACCCGTGATGGGTCTAGTTATTAATATTTAGCGGAGCACTAACATGATCCAAATGCAAAGTATGCTGGACGCAGCTGATAACTCAGGCGCACGCAGCGTAATGTGTATTAAGGTTCTGGGTGGCTCTCACCGCCGTTATGCACATATCGGTGACGTCATCAAAGTTACTGTGAAGGAAGCAATTCCTCGCGGTAAAGTAAAAAAAGGTGATGTTCTGAAGGCGGTGGTAGTGCGCACCCGTAAAGGCGTACGTCGTCCTGACGGTTCTGTCATTCGCTTCGACCGAAATGCTTGCGTATTGTTGAACGACAATACAGAGCAACCAATCGGTACACGTATCTTTGGTCCTGTGACACGCGAACTTCGTGGCGATAAGTTCATGAAGATCGTTTCACTGGCTCCAGAAGTTCTGTAAGGAGCACGTAGAAATGGCAGCTAAAATCCGTCGTAACGACGAAGTAATCGTTCTTGCTGGTAAAGACAAAGGCAAGAAAGGTAAAGTAACTAAGGTTCTAGCAACCGGTAAAGTTATCGTTGAAGGTATCAACCTTGTTAAGAAGCACCAAAAGCCGGTTCCGGCTCTAGGTCAACAAGGTGGCATCGTTGAACAAGAAGCAGCAATTGATGCTTCTAACGTTGCAATCTTTAACGCAGCTACTGGTAAAGCTGACCGTATCGGTTTCCGTTTTGAAGATGGTAAGAAAGTTCGTTTCTTTAAGTCTAACGGCGAAACCGTTTCTAACTAATTAGAAGTAATTTGGAGTTCTACTATGGCGAAACTGCATGATTACTACAAGTCGTCTGTAGTCGCTGAACTGACCAAACAGTTTAGCTACACAAGCGTCATGCAAGTCCCTAGAATCGAGAAAATCACCCTAAACATGGGTGTTGGTGAAGCAATCAACGATAAGAAACTGCTAGAAAATGCAGCGTCTGATATGGCAACGATCTCTGGTCAAAAGCCACTTATCACAAAAGCGCGCAAATCTGTTGCAGGTTTCAAAATCCGTGAAGGCTACCCTATCGGTTGTAAAGTAACCTTGCGTGGCGAACGTATGTGGGATTTTCTTGAGCGTTTGATTAACATCGCTCTTCCACGTGTACGTGACTTCCGTGGCGTTAGCGCTAAGTCTTTTGACGGACGCGGTAACTACAGCATGGGCGTTCGCGAGCAAATCATCTTCCCGGAAATCGACTTTGATAAAGTTGATCGAGTACGCGGTCTAGACATCACTATTACGACGTCTGCTGGTACTGATGAGGAAGGCCGTGCTCTGCTGGCTGCCTTTAACTTCCCATTCCGTAAGTAAGGTGAAGGGTTACTGTTATGGCTAAAAATTCAATGAAAGCACGTGAAGCAAAACGTGCAAAGCTAGTAGCTAAGTTCGCTGAAAAGCGTTCAGCGCTAAAAGCTATCATTAGCGATGTAAACGCATCTGAAGAAGATCGTTGGAATGCAGTTCTTAAATTGCAATCTCTTCCACGTGATTCAAGTGCATCACGTCAGCGCAACCGTTGCAACCAAACTGGTCGTCCACACGGTTACCTACGTAAGTTCGGTCTAAGCCGTATTAAGGTTCGTGAAGCTTGCATGAAAGGCGAGATTCCGGGTCTTCGTAAGGCTAGCTGGTAATTGCCACTTAATCATTTGGAGTAAATCATATGAGCATGCAAGATCCGATTTCGGATATGCTGACCCGCGTTCGTAACGGTCAGGCAGCAAACAAAGTTGCTGTAAAAATGCCTTCTTCAAAGCTTAAAGTTGCAATTGCTGCACTACTAAAAGCTGAAGGTTACATCGTTGACTTCGCTGTTGAAGGCGAAGCAAAACCTGAGCTAGAAGTTACACTTAAGTACTTCCAAGCTAAACCAGTAATCGAGCAACTTAAACGTGTTTCTCGTCCAGGTCTACGTGTTTACAAGAAGAAAGATCAACTTCCTTCTGTAATGGGTGGTCTTGGTATTGCTATCGTTTCTACTTCCAAGGGTCTTATGTCAGACCGCGCTGCACGTAAAGCAGGTCTTGGTGGTGAAATCATCTGCTACGTAGCTTAATAAGGAGTAGACTATGTCTCGTGTTGCAAAAGCACCTGTCGCTATTCCAGCTGGCGTAGAGGTGAAACTAAACGGCCAAGAAATCACTGTAAAAGGTGCTAAAGGCGAACTAACTCGCGTTCTTAACGATGCAGTTGTTATCGCTCAGGAAGAAAACAACCTAACTTTCGGTCCTAAAGAAGGTGTTGTTAACGCTTGGGCACAAGCAGGTACTGCTCGTGCACTAGTAAACAACATGGTTGTTGGTGTTACTGAAGGCTTTACTAAGAAGCTAACTCTTAAAGGTGTTGGTTACCGTGCTGCTATCAAAGGCAACGCTGTAGGTCTAACACTAGGCTTCTCACACCCAGTTGAGCACGAGTTGCCAGCGGGTATTAAAGCTGAATGTCCAAGCCAAACTGAAATTGTGATCACTGGTGCTGACAAGCAACTAGTTGGTCAAGTTGCGGCTGACATTCGTTCTTACCGTCAACCTGAGCCTTACAAAGGTAAAGGTGTTCGTTACGCAGATGAAAATGTGCGTACTAAAGAAGCTAAGAAGAAGTAAGGTAACACTATGGATAAGAAAGCATCTCGCATCCGTCGTGCTACACGTGCACGTCGTAAGATTGCAGAACTGGGTGCGACTCGCCTAGTTGTACACCGTACTCCTCGTCACGTGTACGCACAGGTTATCGCGGCTAATGGCTCTGAGGTTATCGCAGCAGCTTCTACTGTAGAAAAAGCGATCCGTGAGCAAGTGAAATACACTGGTAACGTTGATGCAGCTAAAGCAGTAGGTAAAGCTGTTGCAGAGCGCGCTCTTGAAAAAGGCGTAACTGCAGTTGCATTTGATCGTTCTGGTTTCCAATACCACGGTCGAGTAGCGGCGCTAGCAGAATCTGCTCGCGAAGCTGGTCTGAAATTCTAAGGTAGGGTTGGAAGATGGCTAAAGAACAACAAGTTCAAGCGAATGATTTGCAAGAAAAATTAATCGCAGTTAACCGTGTTTCTAAAACGGTTAAAGGTGGTCGAATCATGAGCTTCACTGCACTAACAGTAGTTGGTGACGGTAATGGTCGTGTAGGTTTCGGTTACGGCAAAGCTCGTGAAGTACCTGCAGCGATTCAAAAAGCAATGGAAAAAGCGCGTCGTAACATGACTACGATCGCTCTAAACGAAGGCACTCTTCACCACCCAGTGAAAGGTCGCCACTCGGGCTCTAAAGTTTACATGCAGCCTGCTGCAGAAGGTACTGGTGTTATCGCAGGTGGTGCGATGCGTGCAGTACTAGAAGTTGCTGGTGTACACAACGTACTATCTAAAGCATACGGTTCTACGAACCCTATCAACATCGTTCGTGCTACGATCGATGCACTAGGTAGCATGAAGTCACCAGAAATGGTTGCTGCTAAACGTGGTCTAACTGTTGAATCTATTTCGGAGTAAGAACACCATGGCAACTATTAAAGTAACTCAAACTAAAAGCTCAATTGGTCGTCTACCTAAGCACAAAGCTACTTTGCGCGGTCTAGGTCTTCGTAAAATCAACCACACAGTAGAACTTGAAGATACTCCGTGCGTACGCGGTATGATCAACAAGGTTTACTACATGGTTAAAGTTGAGGAGTAATCAGAATGCGTTTGAATACTCTAGCACCGGCTGCTGGCGCGAAAACTTCTGCGAAGCGAGTAGGTCGTGGTATCGGTTCAGGCCTAGGTAAAACTGGTGGCCGTGGTCACAAAGGTCAAAAATCACGTTCTGGCGGCAGCGTTCGTCCAGGTTTCGAAGGCGGTCAGATGCCTCTGAAACAACGTCTACCAAAATTCGGTTTCACTTCTCGTAAGAGCCTAGTGTCTGCTGAAGTTCGTCTAGCTGAGCTAGCGAAAGTTTCTGGTGACGTAGTTGATCTTAACAGTCTTAAAGCTGCTAACATCATCACTAAGAACATCGAATTCGTAAAAGTTGTTCTTTCTGGTGAAATCAACAAAGCAGTGGCTGTAAAAGGTCTACGTGTGACTAAAGGCGCTAAAGCTGCAATCGAAGCTGCAGGCGGTAAAATCGAGGAATAATCTCGAGGAACGAGGTACAGATGGCTAAGAAACCAGGACAAGATTTTCGTAGTGCTCAGAGCGGCTTAAGTGAGCTGAAGTCGCGCTTATTATTCGTAATTGGTGCACTTTTAGTATTCCGAGCAGGCTCTTTTGTGCCGATCCCTGGTATTGACGCTGCTGTACTTGCCGAATTGTTCGACCAGCAAAAAGGTACCATCGTAGAAATGTTTAACATGTTCTCCGGTGGTGCTCTTGAGCGTGCATCTATATTAGCATTGGGCATCATGCCGTATATTTCGGCATCTATTGTTGTCCAATTGCTAACTGTAGTTCATCCAGCGTTAGCTGAACTCAAAAAAGAGGGTGAAGCAGGCCGTCGTAAGATAAGCCAATACACACGCTACGGCACGCTTGTACTTGCAACCTTCCAGGCTATAGGTATTGCAACGGGCTTACCAAACATGGTCGATAATCTGGTTGTTATCAACCAAACCATGTTTACGCTTATTGCTACCGTAAGTTTAGTAACCGGCACCATGTTCCTAATGTGGTTAGGTGAACAAATTACAGAGCGTGGAATTGGTAACGGTATTTCGTTACTAATTTTTGCAGGTATTGTTGCTGGATTGCCTTCTGCAATCGGTCAAACAATCGAGCAAGCGCGTCAAGGTGAATTGCATGTACTTCTTCTGTTGCTAATCGCGGTATTGTCTTTTGCAGTCATTTACTTCGTTGTTTTCATGGAGCGTGGTCAACGTCGAATCGTTGTTAACTACGCGAAGCGTCAACAAGGTCGTAAAGTATTTGCTGCACAAAGCTCGCATCTGCCACTTAAAATTAATATGGCAGGTGTTATTCCAGCGATTTTCGCATCAAGCATTATCCTGTTCCCAGGAACACTGGCTCAGTGGTTTGGTCAGAACGGTGAGAGCAGCGCGTTCGGTTGGTTAACTGACGTGTCTTTGGCTCTTAGCCCAGGTCAACCGCTGTATGTAATGCTTTATGCTGCAGCAATTATCTTCTTCTGTTTCTTCTACACAGCGTTGGTTTTCAACCCTCGCGAAACAGCAGATAACTTGAAGAAGTCAGGTGCATTCGTACCCGGCATCCGCCCAGGTGAGCAGACAGCGAAATACATTGATAAAGTGATGACACGTCTTACCCTTGCAGGTGCACTGTACATTACCTTTATCTGTCTGATTCCCGAGTTCATGATGGTCGCGTGGAACGTACGTTTCTACTTCGGCGGTACATCACTACTAATCGTAGTGGTTGTAATTATGGACTTTATGGCACAGGTACAGACTCATATGATGTCTCAACAGTATGATTCTGTGTTGAAGAAAGCGAATCTGAAAGGCTACGGCCGTTAATCCGGCGGTAGACTCAGTTTCATTTACGGAGTTTAGCAATGAAAGTTCGTGCTTCCGTTAAAAAAATCTGCCGTAACTGTAAAGTAATCAAGCGTAACGGTGTCGTTCGCGTGATTTGCAGTGAGCCAAAGCACAAACAGCGCCAAGGCTAATTAGCAGAAATTTTTACTTGAAAACGAAGGTTAGGTCGAGTATATTCCTCGGCCTACCTTTTGCGTGCAAAAGAAGTAGTACTCCGCAGCGTATCCATAACGGGCTTTGCTGCGGCTAATTCTTTTATAGAAACACTTAGGAGTGAATAATGGCCCGTATAGCAGGCATTAACATTCCTGATCAGAAGCATGCTGTAATCGCACTAACTGCGATCTACGGCATCGGTAAAACTCGCTCTCAAGCTATCCTAGCTGAAGTGGGTATTGCTGAAAATGTTAAGATCAGTGAACTAACTGAAGAGCAGATCGATCAACTGCGTGATGGTGTAGCTAAGTACACTGTAGAAGGTGATCTACGTCGTGAAGTATCTATGAACATCAAGCGTCTTATGGACCTTGGCTGTTACCGTGGTCTTCGTCATCGTCGCAGTCTACCACTACGTGGACAGCGTACTAAAACCAACGCTCGCACCCGTAAGGGTCCGCGTAAGCCGATCAAGAAATAATCGGGAAGGTAGAGTACAATGGCTAAACAACCAACTCGCGCTCGTAAGCGCGTACGCAAGCAAGTTGCAGATGGCGTTGCGCACATCCATGCTTCTTTCAATAACACAATCGTAACCATTACTGACCGTCAAGGTAACGCTCTTGCATGGGCTACTGCAGGTGGTTCTGGTTTCCGTGGTTCTCGTAAGTCTACTCCGTTCGCTGCACAGGTTGCTGCTGAGCGTTGTGCTGAAATGGCTAAAGAATACGGCCTAAAGAACTTGGAAGTTATGGTTAAGGGTCCAGGTCCAGGTCGCGAATCAACTGTTCGTGCACTGAACGCTGCTGGTTTCCGCATCACAAACATCGTTGATGCTACACCAATCCCTCATAACGGTTGTCGTCCACCTAAGAAACGTCGCGTATAACGTTTCTAGGACAATTGGAGAAGAATCATGGCAAGATATTTGGGTCCTAAGCTGAAGCTTAGCCGTCGTGAAGGCACTGACTTATTCCTTAAGTCTGGTGTTCGCGCGATCGATACCAAGTGTAAAATTGATAACGCACCAGGTGTACACGGCGCTCGTCGCGGTCGTCTATCTGAGTATGGCGTTCAGCTTCGTGAGAAGCAAAAAGTTCGTCGTATGTACGGCGTTCTAGAAAAACAATTCCGTAACTACTACAAAGAAGCTGCTCGCCTGAAAGGCAACACTGGTGAAAACCTACTTCAGCTTCTTGAAGGTCGTCTTGATAACGTAGTTTACCGCATGGGCTTTGGTGCAACTCGCGCAGAAGCACGTCAGCTAGTTAGCCACAAAGCTATCCTAGTAAACGGTAAAGTTGTAAACGTTCCTTCTTTCAAAGTAGCGGCTAATGACGTTGTTTCTATCCGCGAGAAAGCTAAACAGCAATCTCGTATTAAAGCTGCTCTAGAAGTTGCTGAACAACGTGAAAAACCAACTTGGATTGAAGTAGATGGTGGCAAGATGGAAGGTACATTCAAGCGTATGCCTGAGCGTTCTGATCTATCAGCTGACATCAACGAACAATTGATCGTCGAGCTTTACTCTAAGTAAGGTTTAAACTAAAGAGAGGACACAATGCAGGGTTCTGTAACAGAATTTCTTAAGCCACGTCTAGTTGACATCGAACAAATCAGCTCGACTCACGCAAAAGTAACTCTTGAGCCATTAGAGCGTGGCTTTGGTCATACTCTGGGTAATGCACTTCGCCGCATTCTTCTATCTTCTATGCCTGGTTGTGCAGTGACAGAAGTAGAGATTGAGGGCGTACTTCACGAATACAGCACTAAAGAAGGTGTACAAGAAGATATTCTTGAAATCCTTCTAAACCTTAAAGGTTTGGCAGTGCGTGTGGCTGAAGGCAAAGATGAAGTGTTCATTACTTTGAACAAATCAGGCTCGGGCCCTGTGGTTGCAGGTGACATCACCCATGATGGTGATGTAGAGATCGCTAACCCTGAACACGTTATTTGTCACCTAACTGATGACAATGCTGAAATCGCTATGCGTATTAAAGTAGAACGTGGTCGTGGTTACATTCCAGCTTCTGCGCGTATCCATACTGAAGAAGACGAGCGTCCAATCGGTCGCCTACTAGTAGATGCTACTTACAGCCCAGTAGACAAAATTGCCTACGCTGTAGAAGCAGCTCGTGTAGAACAGCGTACTGATCTAGACAAGCTTGTTATCGATATGGAAACAAACGGTACTCTAGAACCTGAGGAAGCAATCCGTCGTGCAGCTACTATCCTAGCTGAACAATTGGATGCATTCGTAGATCTTCGTGATGTACGTGTTCCTGAGGAGAAGGAAGAGAAGCCAGAATTCGATCCGATCCTACTGCGTCCTGTAGACGATCTTGAACTAACAGTTCGCTCTGCTAACTGTCTGAAAGCAGAAGCGATTCACTACATCGGTGATCTAGTACAACGTACTGAGGTAGAGCTACTTAAAACGCCTAACCTTGGTAAAAAATCTCTTACTGAGATTAAAGACGTACTTGCGTCACGTGGTCTGTCTCTGGGCATGCGCCTAGAAAACTGGCCACCTGCATCAATCGCTGAAGATTAATCGATACTAGTTAGAAGGATTAGGTCATGCGCCATCGTAAGAGTGGTCGTCAACTCAACCGCAACAGCTCACATCGCAAAGCGATGTTCAGCAACATGGCTAGCTCTCTAGTACGTCATGAAGTTATCAAGACTACTTTGCCAAAAGCAAAAGAGCTACGTCGCGTAGTTGAGCCTTTGATTACACTAGCTAAGACTGACAGTGTTGCTAACCGTCGTCTAGCATTTGCACGTACTCGTGACAACGAAGTAGTTGCAAAACTATTTAACGAACTAGGTCCACGTTTTGCTGCTCGTCAGGGCGGTTACACTCGTATCCTAAAAGCTGGCTTCCGTGCTGGTGACAAAGCTCCAATGGCTTACATTGAGCTTGTAGATCGCCCAGCTGCTGAAGAAGCTGCTGAGTAATCAGTTCGTAAGAACGAAAAAGCCGAGCGTTAGCTCGGCTTTTTTGTATCTGTAACTTTTCAAATAAGTAAAAATCTAAGCGCGTTATAACTTTGTGACGTTAAGAAATTCACTCTAGTCTGAATATTGAATAACAACGCTTAGCTCTTATTACTTCGCAGCTCTTACTTATTCACCAGACCATAAACCAGTTAAAGAGTCGAGCAAGCCTGTGCTTGCGCCCTGTTCGTTTAGGTATTGCAGAATAACTGGCGCAAACTGGCTAATCATCGAAGCATCAAGTCCTAGCGTATCAAATGCACTTTGTACCGCGCTTAGGCTTTCGACATTACCTAATAAGCTTTGTGCTCCACTCAGGCTAGACAGTCCAGGAATAAGGGACTCTAACTCACTGCTATTTTCACCAGACAGTTGGCTTTGTGCTAGCGCTAGTAATGCACTGCTGCCACCTGCAGCTTGTTCAGTGGATACTGGTAATTGACTTGTCAGCAATTCAGTTAATGGTGAAGACTCGGTACTTAAACTTTTACCGATCATGTCCATCAGTCCGCTCTCGTTACTTTTTTCTACTACTGAATCAAGGAAAGCATGTGCACTGCCGATATTCATCGATAGCAGTGCTAGAGTTAGGAGTGTTTTACGCATAGTACCTCCAACGGTTGAGCGTGTTTTTAATTATTAGGTCGTTAGAGTGACAGTTTATGTTTAAGAGAACAACGACTTTTAACTTAAACAAAAAAAGCGGCGCAAGAGCGCCGCTTTAGAAACCGTAATTGAAATGAATTTCAATTATAGGATGTCTAGTAGTTCTACTTCGAATACTAGTGCTGCGAATGGAGGGATTGCAGCACCTGCGCCACGCTCACCGTACGCAAGATCTTGTGGTACGTATAGTTTCCACTTAGAACCAACTGGCATTAGTTGTAGTGCTTCAACCCAACCTTTGATTACGCCCGTTACTGGGAACTCAGCTGGTTGACCGCGAGAAACAGAGCTGTCAAATACAGTGCCGTCTGTTAGCTCACCGTGGTAGTGAACACGTACAGATTTGTCTGCTGTTGGGATTTCGCCAGTACCTTCAGAGATAACTTCGTACTGTAGGCCAGATTCTAGAACTTTAACTTCTGGGCGTAGAGCGTTGTCTTTTAGGAACGCTTCGCCGTCAGCAGCTGCAGCTTTAGCTGCTTCTTGACGAACTGCTTCAGCGCGAGTGTGTAGCTCTTGTAGCGCTTTGTTGATTTCGTCGATTTCAATTGCTGGCATGTCACCAACTAGTGCAGTAGCAATACCTGCTGCGATTGCATCAACGCTAAGACCTTCTAGACCAGAACCTGCTAGTTGCTGACCCATTTGCAGACCAATGCCGTAGCTTGCTTTTTGTTCTGCAGTTTCAAATTTAATTTCAGACATAAATGTCGCTCTTATTAGGAGTGTTAAAGGTCACAGGATATCAGTTTCGAGCTAAGGTTTAAATGATTGGCTCAGATTGTCTCGTCTGACCATTGAGGGTGTGACTTATCTCTTACTCCAAGTGAATTTTCTGCTAATTTAATCCAAATTCCATTTTACTTGAGTGAAAAACATATACTCTCCGCGCTGGTATTTTTATACTGGCAGTAAGCATTAAGGGGTCTATCGCAATGAATCGTCGCAGAAAGAAAAAGCAGCAAGTCGACTACGTCGAGTTGATCAAACAAAAATACGCTGCTATCGACTGGAAGCAGCCGTTCGACAAAACTAAGTGGTTAGAACGCGTACAGCCAGTTACTGCGTTTTGGCAACGTCTACCTAAATTCCATCAACGAGCATTGATGGTGTTGGTGCCACTGCTGCTTTTGATTCTTATTGTCCCGATGCCAAAGAAAACCGAAGAGTTAGTTGAGCAAACTCAGCCTGTTGATCATCAACGTGTTGCGATTAATTTGAACACCCAAAGTTTGAGCCAGCAACGCACGTCCCAGAACTCTGGTCCAAAGTCTGAAAATTGGAAAGAGTATCAAGTGAAGAATGGCGATACGCTCGCGCAGGTCTTCCGCAATAACCAGTTGTCTATGGCCGATCTCAGCTCGCTGGTCAAAATAGAAGGCAGCGACAAGCCACTGAGTCATATCAGGCAAGGGCAGTTGATTCGCTTTAAGTTCTCTGATGATGGTCAGCTTGATATGTTACAGCTCGAAAAGGGCGACCATTCGGTTATGTTCTTCCGCTTATCTGATGGAACTTTCGGACGCAATAAATAGCGATATCGGCTAAAAGACATGTTGTAAAAAAGACGCGCTCAAGTCGCGTCTTTTTTGTTGGAAGATTGCGGGGAGGTCATTGTCTCGGTTTACTTCGTCGCGGCTTCTCTACGCATGTCGACATGCGGAATACCATCTTCAAGGTAGCTGTCTGAAATGACATTAAACCCGTGGCGTGAGTAGTACTCAATGAGGTGTTCCTGAGCGCCAATATCGATGGTTTGTTCAGGCCAAAGTGCTTCACACTGTGTTAATGCTTCTTCCAGCAGTTTATGACCTAAACCCCCGCCGCGAGCCGTCTTTTTAGTAACGACGCGACCAATACTGACGTTGTCGTAGGTTGTTCCTGCCGGTAATAAGCGAGCGCAAGCAACTAATTCATCATCGTGATAGCCGAGCAGGTGATAGACTCCGTCCAGTGTGTCTTTGCCATCTAGCTCCGGATATGGGCAGGTTTGCTCTACAACAAACACATCGACACGTAATCTCATTAGCTCGTAGAGTTGTAGTGTGGTCAGTTGAGCGAAAGGCAAAGTCATCCAGGTAAGCATTTCTCTATTCCGTTATTGATTTTGTGTTACTGACTTTACTCGGTTTTCTGCTAATACTCATTAACAATGGTTAATTTTAACTGGTCTTCCTGACAAATCTGGCGATAATGTGCCCTCTTTTTCATCCCACCTGAGGATATTCCCCTGTGAGCAAACAAACTTTTGACCACGTAGGGCTAAGCCCGGCGTTACTCGCGACGCTTGATTCAATGAATTACACCCACATGACGCCAATTCAGGCATTAAGCTTGCCGGCGATCCTGAACCAGCGTGATGTGATTGGTCAGGGTAAAACTGGCTCGGGCAAAACCGCTGCGTTTGGTCTTGGGGTTTTATCTAACCTAAATGTGAAGCGATTCCGTGTGCAGTCTTTGGTGTTATGTCCCACACGTGAACTGGCCGATCAGGTGGCGAAAGAAATCCGCACTTTAGGGCGTGGTATCCACAACATTAAAGTTCTGACATTGTGTGGCGGTATGCCAATGGGACCACAAATTGGTTCACTGGAGCATGGCGCTCATATTCTGGTTGGTACTCCAGGGCGTATTCTTGATCACCTTGAGAAAGGCCGAATTGATCTTTCTGAGCTCAATACGCTGGTACTGGATGAGGCTGACCGCATGCTAGACATGGGCTTCCAGGATGCGCTGGACGCTATCATTGATGCAGCGCCGAAAAAACGTCAAACGTTGCTTTTCAGTGCCACTTTCCCTGAAAAGATCGAGCAAATTGCCCAACGTATCATGCAGTCACCTGAGATGATTAAAGTGGAATCGACACACGATACCTCAAGCATCGCTCAGTATTTCTACAAAGTCGAAGGCTCGGAAGCGCGTGATGAAGCATTGGCAAACCTTCTTCTTACTCATCAACCTGAATCTGCGGTTGTATTCTGTAACACCAAAAAAGAAGTGCAGAGTGTGGCGGATGAGCTGCATCACCGTGGCTTCAGTGTGATTGATCTTCATGGTGACTTAGAACAGCGTGAGCGCGATCAGGCGTTGGTTCAGTTCGCGAATAAGAGCGTTTCTATTCTGGTTGCAACAGACGTTGCGGCGCGCGGCTTGGATGTTGATAACCTGGATGCAGTATTTAACTTTGAATTGTCTCGCGACCCAGAAGTACACGTGCATCGCATTGGTCGTACAGGCCGAGCGGGCAGTAAAGGTTTGGCGTTCAGCTTCTTTGGTGAGAAAGATGGTTTACGTGTTGCACGTATCGAAGAATATTTAGATATGGATATCCTTCCTGCGACGTTGCCAGAGAAATCAAAACAACAGCCTTACCAAGCAAAAATGGTGACGATAAATATCGACGGTGGCAAAAAACAAAAAGTGCGTCCGGGCGATATCCTAGGCTGTTTAACCGGGAAAAATGGTATTCCGGGAGCTCAAGTGGGCAAAATTCATTTGTTCCCAATGCGTGCTTATGTGGCGGTAGAGAAGTCTGCGGCGAAGAAAGCTCTGCAAACCATCAGCACGGGTAAGATGAAAGGACGTCAGTTCCGAGCTCGTCTTCTTAAATAAGTATTTAATTTTAAGTAAAGGCTCTTCTATTGAAGAGCCTTTTTTGTTTTTTGCTTACTGGTTGTCTTTTGCTAACCGCGTTTTAATTCGGCTCAAACTGATGGCTGTGATCCCAAGATAGGCGGCAATTTGGCTATCGGTAATTCGTTGTTCTAAATCGGGGTAGTGCTGGCAGAACAACTGATAACGTTCTTCCGGCGAGTAAAGCAGCATAAAGCGTTCTTTGTGCTCTTTATTTAGCAACTGTGTTTCCAGCAGTTTGAGATAAATAGAATGCTTGTCTGAACGCCAACGGTGAAGTGTCTCGATAGGTAAGCAAAATAAACGACAGGCAGTGAGTGTTTCCAATAAATAGAGAGAAGGCTGGTTGTTGATGACGCTTTCGAAACCAATTACCCAGTCTTTTTCCCAATAGAATTCTTTACTGAATTCCTTACCTTGTTCAGTGAGGTAGCTAGCATGGCATAGTCCCTCGAGAATGAAATAGATATGCGAGCCAAATTCTCCCTGAATGCAGAGAATATGTCTGGTCGGCAATTCGAGTTCTTGCCCATGCTCTATCAGTTGTGCGGCTTCTTGTTCGGAAAAGCCATTTTTAGTCAGGTCAGAAAATACGTCGTTTGGCATCAAGGGGAGAAAAGTCTAAAAGTCGTTGATACATTCTAACGTTTCTTGCTCAACAACAGAAAGTCGCTTAATAAAAAAAGCGGCCCTGAAGAGCCGCTAATAGCTATAGAACCTTGATTACTGGTTCAGATTAATTTGATAGATTGCAAAGCCGATTTCATCGGTCGCCACTTGCTTCATCGGGTATTGCGCTTTGTCTTTGATGAACTTCGCTGCTTTATCACTTGGTGAAGTCTCAAAGCGAATATCCAATGGTTTGTCCGATTTAATTGGCGCGAATGACCAGTTGTTGTCTGCACTTGGTGTGACTTCGCCTTGTTCTTCACTGACTCGTGAAATATAAGCCGCCACGACCGAACGGTTTTCATCTGGTGAGTCAAACGCGATAAAGTCTGGCCCTGTACCTGGGAACGTGTTGCTGTATGCTCGATAGTTGTTGGTGGCGATAAGGAAGTCTTGTTTAGGATCGAGTGGTTTGCCGTTGAAAGTCAGATTCACAATACGCTGCGACTCTGGGTTTATTTCTTTACAGCTTGCATCATACTTAGGTGCTTTGGTTACATCGATTTGATAATTAACCCCGTCAATCACGTCGAAGTTGTAGGTACGGAAATTATCCCAGTCAATCAGAGACTGAGGTTGGGTGTTAGCAACATCAATCTGCTTAAACTGACCAGCGCTGCACTCTAACCATTCCTGAACTTGTTTGCCTTTCACTTTTAGCGCGACCAGTGTATTTGGGTACAAATACAGATCGGCAGCGTTACGGAAAGTCAGTTGACCCGATTCCACTTCCGTAAAGTTATTGGGATCGTTTTTACGGCCGCCGGCTTTAAATGGCGCAGCTGCACTGAGTACAGGAATGCCTTCTAAATCCGGGTCGCCCTGAATAAATCGTTCAACATAATCTTTTTGCGCTAAATTCACGATTTGGATCGTCGGGTCGTCCTGAACCAAAGACAGGAAGCTGTACATCACGTCATTCGCTTTACCAATCGGTTGATTAACGAATTCGCGAGTTCCTTTATGGTCACCTTCTAACGCCTTTACGATGTCCGGGTCAGCTTCTGCCAAAGATGCCTCGTTGGCCTTATCAAAGATTGGACGTGCTTCAGATTGCCCGTCAACCACGTGCCATTTGTCATCTTTTTGTTTTAGGACCAAGTCCATGACGCCGACATGACTTCCCCAGCGGCCTGGCATCACCGCAGTTACACCATTAATAGTGCCATTCTTGTTGTCTACACCTTGTAGGTTTTCAAATCCTTTTCCTGGGAAGACCGCATGAGAGTGTCCAAAAGCAATCGCATCAATCTCTTCAACCTGGGTTAAGTAGTAAACCGAGTTTTCTGCCCCTAGCTTATATGGATCTGTCGAAACGCCAGAGTGGGGGATGGCCACAATCACGTCTGCGCCTTCCGCTTTCATTTGAGGGACAAGCTTCTGAGCGGTTTCTTTAATGTCTTTGGCGAAGACTTTTCCTTCCAGGTTCTTTTTATCCCAGACCATGATCTGCGGCGGCACAAAACCGATATACCCGACCTTGATTTGGTGCGTTTCACCATCTGTGTCTTTCATGGTGTAGGTTTTGATTAGATAAGGTTTGAACAAGTGCTCACCGGTTTCTTTATCAAAGACGTTGGCGTTGATGTAGGGGAAGTTGGCACCTGCGAGCGCTTTTTGCAAAAAGTCCAAACCGTAGTTGAATTCATGGTTACCGATATTGCCGACCTCATAATGAAGTTGGTTCATGGCTTTGTAGACGGGGTGAATTTCGCCATCTTTAATTCCTTTTGCCGCCATATAGTCACCCATAGGGCTGCCCTGAATGAGGTCACCATTATCCACTAACACGTTGTTTACGGATTCTGATTGAGCTTGTTTAACCAGAGTAGCGGCTCGGCTTAGACCAATTTGCTGAGACGGCTGGTCTTTGTAGTAGTCGTAGTCCATTACGTTGGTGTGAATGTCAGTCGTTTCGATGATGCGTAGCTTGATCGTGTCAGCCATTGCTGGTCCGGCAAGCGTTAACATTCCGCTCAAAACCGCGACGGAAATAGGATTAACAGCCAATTTCATTAGGTGCTCCAATTCAAGGGGTAAAAGATAAATGTAACGAAATTCTTTGCAACATGATGATTTAAGAGCAGAAAATTGTGAACAAACGCATTTTACTGAACCCTTTTCATATAAAACGCCCCCTTTTTCACGCTTTTGAATGAGACCAAACAAAAACTTCTTAGCAGATTTTTGAATAAAAAATGAAATTTTAGAATTTCAGGTAATATAAACGCCCCGCCATAATGCACGCATACCAAAATCTATGGACGATGAGCAAACACATGGCAGCGAAAGATACAGTCACCACTTTTCCCACATCAAAGCCTCGTTTGGTTTCTGATAACCCAACGGCAGTGACAACGCGATTTGCAAAGCGCTCACTGCAGCCTGGTGAAGTTGCACTCGTTGGTGCGGGTCCGGGTGACCCTGAACTTTTGACTGTCAAAGCACTGAACTGCTTACAGCAAGCCGATGTAGTTTTGTATGACTACCTTGTTTCTGAAGAGATCATGGCGTTGATCCCAAGCGATACTATCTTGGTTTGTGTTGGCAAGCGCGCTGGACACCATAGCGTACCGCAAGAGAAAACCAATCAACTGCTGGTAGATTTCGCTCAACAAGGATACCGAGTTGTACGAGTAAAAGGTGGCGATCCATTTGTGTTTGGTCGTGGTGGTGAAGAGCTCGAAGTTCTGGCTGATGCAGGTGTGCGCTTTCAGGTTGTGCCTGGCATTACCGCGGCGGCTGGAGCAACAGCTTATGCTGGGATTCCTCTGACTCACCGTGATTACGCTCAATCAGCCATTTTTGTCACTGGCCACTTGAAAGAAGAAAGTGATGAGATGGATTGGTCGACACTGGCTCGCGGCAATCAGACTTTAGTGATCTACATGGGGCTGATGAAATCACACTATATTCAGAGTCAGCTTATTAAACATGGTCGCTCAGCCTCAACACCGATAGCTATTATCGAACGTGGTACGCAAATAGAACAGAAAGTATTTACGGGAGAATTGTCCCAACTATCTGATTTATCGAAGGACGCTCAATCTCCTTCTTTAATCGTGGTAGGTGAAGTGGTGCGATTGTCTCAAAAGTTAGACTGGTTTTTGTCTAGTACTGAAATCAACAAAAGTGCTATTGCCAACTCCATATAATTTCAGTCCAAAGATTAGAGACGTAATGCGCCTTCAAGCTTAAAAGGAAATACAAAACATGGACCAACAACGTTTAACTCACCTTAAACAACTCGAAGCGGAGAGTATTCATATTATCCGTGAAGTTGCGGCTGAGTTTGGTAACCCAGTCATGATGTATTCGATTGGTAAAGACTCATCAGTGATGCTGCACCTAGCGCGTAAAGCGTTTTACCCGGGCAAAATTCCATTCCCACTTTTGCATGTCGATACGGACTGGAAATTCCGCGAGATGATTGAGTTCCGTGATCGTACTGCAGAAAAATACGGTTTTGAGCTTTTGGTTCACAAGAACCCAGAAGGTCTTGCGATGGGTTGTAGCCCATTTGTTCACGGTTCTTCAAAGCACACTGACATCATGAAGACTCAAGGTCTTAAGCAAGCACTAAATAAATACGGTTTTGATGCGGCTTTCGGTGGTGCGCGTCGTGATGAAGAAAAATCACGTGCGAAAGAGCGTGTGTATTCATTCCGCGATAAGAACCATACGTGGGATCCGAAAAACCAACGTCCAGAGCTTTGGAAAACCTACAACGGTCAGGTGAACAAAGGCGAGAGCATTCGTGTGTTCCCTCTATCAAACTGGACAGAACTGGATATTTGGCAATACATCTATCTAGAAAATATTGAGATCGTACCGCTTTACCTTGCTGACAAGCGTCCGGTTGTCGAGCGCGATGGCATGTTGATCATGGTTGATGATGACCGCATGGAAATTCAGCCAGGTGAAGTAGTAGAAGAGAAGAGTGTTCGTTTCCGTACTTTAGGTTGCTACCCGTTAACCGGCGCGATCGAATCCGAAGCCAATACGCTGACGGGCATCATTGAAGAGATGCTGGTGGCGACATCGAGTGAGCGTCAAGGGCGAGCGATCGACCATGATCAGTCAGGATCGATGGAACTTAAAAAACGTCAAGGTTACTTCTAAAGGATCTAAGGAAAGATAATGAACAGTGCAGTTGAAGCTCAATTAGCCGAGCTTGGTATCGAAGGCTATTTAACCCAACACCAGTACAAGTCTTTACTTCGATTTCTGACTTGTGGTTCTGTTGATGACGGTAAGAGTACCCTTATTGGTCGCTTACTCCATGACTCAAAACAAATTTATGAAGATCAACTAGCGGCAGTGCACTCAGACAGCCAACGAGTAGGTACAACAGGTGAAAAACCTGATTTAGCCCTACTTGTTGATGGTCTGCAGGCAGAGCGCGAACAGGGTATCACTATCGATGTGGCTTACCGTTACTTCTCTACACAGAAGCGTAAGTTCATCATTGCTGATACTCCAGGGCATGAGCAATACACTCGTAACATGGCAACAGGCGCTTCGACGTGTGATTTAGCCGTGATTCTTGTGGATGCGCGTAAAGGCATTCTTGACCAGACTCGTCGTCACTCATTCATTTCAAACCTATTGGGCTTGAAGCATTTCGTTGTTGCAATCAACAAAATGGACTTGGTTGACTACTCACAAGCACGTTTTGAAGAGATTCGTGATGAGTACCTTGAGTTCTCTGAAAAGCTGACCGGTGATATTGATATTCAAATCATTCCGATTTCAGCGCTTGAAGGCGATAACGTGGTCGACAAAGGTGAAAACCTGGATTGGTTTGAAGGTCCGTCACTGCTTGAGCTACTGGAAAACGTTGATATTGACCACGAGAAAGGCAGCGGTGAATTCCGCTTCCCGGTTCAGTACGTTAACCGTCCTAACCTAGATTTCCGTGGTTTCGCTGGCACGATTTCTTCAGGTTCAGTGAAAGTGGGAGACAAGATCAAAGCACTTCCATCAGGTAAAACGTCGACAGTTGCACGAATCGTAACTTTTGATGGCGATATCGAAGAAGCACGCGCAGGTCTTGCAGTAACGCTGACTTTGAACGACGAAATCGATATTAGCCGTGGTGATTTGATTGTTTTAGAAAATGCTCAGGTAGAAACCACAAACCATCTTCTTGCAGACGTTGTGTGGATGACTGAACAGCCACTTCAACCAGGTCGTGATTACGATATTAAGATCGCGGGCAAGAAAACGGTTGGTCACGTTGAGACGATTCGCCATCAATACGACATCAACAACCTTTCTAGCCATAGTGCGGCCGAGTTGCCACTGAATGGTATTGGTTTGTGTGAGTGGTCATTGAACGAGTCTGTTGCACTTGATAATTACCAAGATTGTGCAGACACGGGTGGTTTCATCATTATCGACCGTCTGACTAACGTTACTGTTGGTGCCGGGATGGTAAAAGAAAGCCTGGCATTGGTAGAGCGTGATCTGACCGATATCTCTGCATTTGAACTGGAGCTTAATGCACTGGTTCGCAAACACTTCCCGCATTGGGAAGCTAAAGACCTAAGCCAATTACTTAAAAAGTAATTGGTGTTCCTGAGCAGTGAAGGAGCCAATTTTGCCTCTTTTTCTGCTCAGGTTTTTAGCCCGACTGAGTTGCGAAATGCAGTCTGGCTCTTTTCCCCCAGAAACCAGAATGCACGATGAAGTGTGAGTCATTCTGGCTTTCTTTTTCGCTTGCTTTGCTCTGGTTACTTATTTTCTCGCTCTGCAACATTTGATGTGCAGTCGCTGTTTTCGCCCTGTTCGGGCTATTTGGTAAGGAAAGGCTATGTGGGAACAAGGATTTGTATTAGCGATTTTGCTTGGCATTATCACTTGTTTGCTTGTCACGAAAATTAAGCCTAGTTATGTTTTTGCTGGTGCAGCCTTTATTTCGTTTCTAGCTGGTATGATGGATTTGACATCCATTGCCTCTAACTTTACCAACTCGTCATTACTAACCTTAGTGTTACTAATACTTGCGTCGTGTGCCTTAGAAAAAACGCTTCTTATCAGCTGGGTCAGTCGCAGTATCTCTGAAGGACATTTAGGTAGTGTTATCGCTAAGTTGGGACTCTCTACGGCGTTGCTATCATCGTTCACCAATAATACGGCTGTTGTCGTATCTCTGATTGGCGCTATCAAACGAAACCAGCAGCATGCGCCGTCAAAGCTATTAATCCCACTTTCATACGCGGCTATTTTGGGCGGCACATTGACCTTGATCGGCACGTCGACCAACCTCATTATCAATAGCTTCGTGGAAGATGCAGGCTTACCTAGCTTAGGATTTTTTACTCCGACGCTGATTGGTTTAGCGGTTTTGGCTGGTGGCTTACTGATCTTGATTCCACTGAGCTACCTGCTGCCGAATTATGATGATCAAACTCAGGAAGATCTGCCTTATTTCCTTGAATCACGCGTTGAACCGGGCTCGCCATTAGTTGGGCGTACGGTTAGCGAAAATAATTTACGTGCGTTACGTAAACTGTTCTTGGCAGAAGTCATACGTGATGGCGTTACTGTCTCGTCAGTCGGGCCTGAGTTTGTGCTTAATGCAAAAGACCGCTTACTGTTTTGTGGCGATGTCGAAAGTGTCGCGACGTTGCAGGAAATCCCTGGCCTGACGCTGTTTGGTCATCAGCACTTGAATGGACAAAACTTCCGAGAAGTTGTCGTCAGTTCTTCGGCTACTTTTTGTCATAAAACGCTGAAAGAGAGCCGATTTCGTGACCGTTTTGATGCGGTTGTTGTCGCTATCCGCCGTGGCCATGAGCGACTAGAAGGCGGGTTGGGCAGTATTAAACTTGCCCCAGGTGACACCTTAGTGTTGGTTCCGGGTAAGCGATTTGAATCTGAGCGTCGTGCGCATCGTAAAGAGTTCGTATTGGTGCATGATTTGGACTCGAGCGCACGTCTGGACGCAAACAAATCTTCTATCGTATTACTCGGTTTCGCCGCGGTCATTGGCTGTGCGTTACTGGATCTGGTGCCAATCATAAAAGGGCTGGCGGTTTACATTTTATCCCTGCTGGCATTTGGCATTGTGCAAGTTTCTGAACTTCGCCGACGTTTTCCGATCGACATTGTTGTGATTGTTGGCTCTGCGCTTTCCATAGCTCAGTTAATGATCTCTTCGGGGTTATCCGTCAGGATGGGTGAGATGTTTATCCAGGCCTTTAATGGCTGGGGCGTTTTCGGCGCGTTGGTTGCGACGTATATCATGACGCTGGTGTTAACTGAATTAGTCACCAATAACGCAGCTGCAGCGCTCTCTTTTCCTATCGGCTACAGTATGGCGATAGGGTATGGCGTCGATCCAATGCCATTTATTATGGCGGTACTGTTTGGCGCAAGTGCGAGCTTTATTTCTCCCTACGGTTATCAAACTAACTTGTTGGTTTACAGCGTAGGTAATTACAAATTGACCGATTATGTGCGAATTGGTGTGCCGATTTCTATTGTGTATTCCGTATTAGTACTGACACTGATTCCGGTCTTCTTTCCGTTTTAATTCCGATATTTACAAGGATACGTTATGACAGCCGACACCACGGTAAAAGATGAAAACATTGTTTGGCATCAGCACTCGGTTGATAAAAAGTTTCGTGCTGACTTAAAGCAACAAAAACCAGCAGTACTCTGGTTTACGGGCTTATCTGGTGCGGGTAAATCAACCGTAGCGGGCGCATTGGAAAATCGTCTTGCTGAGCTTGGTTACCATACTTATTTACTTGATGGTGATAATGTTCGTCACGGGTTGTGCAGTGATTTAGGCTTTTCTGAGCAGGATCGTCGCGAGAATATTCGCCGCATCGGGGAGTTGGCTAAGTTGATGGCCGACGCAGGTTTGATTATTCTGTCTGCTTTTATTTCTCCTCATCGAGCTGAGCGCCAACTGGTACGCGATCTATTACCGGAAGGTGAGTTTATCGAAGTGTTTGTCAATGCTTCTCTGGAGGTGTGTGAAGGACGTGATCCTAAAGGGTTGTACCGTAAAGCTCGCGCAGGGGAAATTCCAAACTTCACGGGTATTGACTCGGAATATCAAGCACCTGAAAACCCAGAAATAGATTTACCAGCGGGAGAAAAGAGTGTCAATGAGTTGGTAGAACTGTGTATCAATGACTTAAAACAGCGTGGTGTGATCCGCTAAATAAGCATTTAGATCATGGGTGACTCAAAAGTCGTGAAAGTGTTTAAAGAGCTTTTGGAACATAGGTGACCAAAAGCTCTTACTGCATAACTAAACGGTGTGGTCTACGCGACTGTGTGATTCTGTGTTTACAGTAAACTTATGATTTATAAGTGCTATTAATTGGTCGTAGTAATCTGTGTTGAGTTTGTTGCCAAGTAGCTTACACAGTTCGTTGCCCGTTAAGGTAAATCGATAATAAAGCAACCTTACTCCTTTGGTGTTGGCGTGGAGTGATAGGTTTTTACCTTGGTAAGTGAGAATTAAGGGTGTTTCAACACTGATTTCTCCAGACTCGAGCTCGGCACTGTGCAGCAGTCCCAACTCAATTAACATCAATAAGCTGGAGTAGGGGAGCTGGAACGTCCCCATGTTCAGATTGCTGGTGGTATCCCGCTTGCCAAAGCTGAAAATACCGTTCTGAGCTTTATAACCAATCAACAACTTACGGCTGCCATCACCACCAAAGCTGCAAGCCAAAGAGGCCGCTCTTTGTAGTGTCTGTGCTTCTTTAGGTGACATGTCTTTGAGGGCTTTAAGCGCCTTCATCGATGTGGAACCGGGGTTGGTCACCTCCCGCTTGAGCACCTGCGCCCATAGTTTCTGCATCGCACTGTTGTGAATATCCTGAGCCATGTCGAAAAAGCGATACAACCAATCCTGTTCCGGCTCGCCCGCAGTTTCGTCTCGGCAAGCACCGTGGGCCAATTTTAACACCTGTTCAAGGTTCTGTTGCCGTTGCTCCTGACGTCGTTGCTCGCGCAGCTGAGCTCTCTCAAAGGTCGATTGCTTCGGAGTATCGGCTTGAAGCAAGGCATCGAGCCCATAACTTTGTGCAATGTTTTGAATTCGACTGGTACTGTCTTTGATATAGCTGCTTTTCGTGTCGTTTTTAGGACGTTGCTGGGAGTTGGGCTGTTGTACCATTACGCTAGGTTTCTTTGCTGATTCTGCCATTTATGTTCCTACTCAGGTAGCGACGAGTCACGCTTGCCTCAATTTACATCTTAATCCGCTTAACGACCAGAAAGTGACTATCAAAATTTGATCAAATTAAGGCTATCCAAGATGATAACAAATTGTTAAAATTGTTATCGTTATTTTGGAGGGGCAATGAAGTTCTCGGAAGCAAGCAAACTGAAAAAGCACCTGTCGATAGCGTTTCTTTTGATTCTCTATGTGGGCGTTCTAGCGTACCTGTCTCGCTATATTATGTAACACCAATCTAAATAAGCATTTGCTTATTCATTCGGGTGGAGATCACTGATAGCTGCGTTATATGTTTTGTCATTAGAATAACCAGTTACCGCAAGTTGTACTTTGACCTAAGCTATTTTTCCTGCACAGAGCCTGACTACTTATTTATCCAGACTGGTATCTCTTCACATATGAAAATGGCGCCTAAGCGACGCCATGGATTTACCTAAAAATTCGAGATATTACATATCGTCGTAACTTTCTATTTTTGTCCCTTCGATCAAATACGCTGTTTGAGCTAGCTCATGGCTAATGACTTCGGTTTTAAGCGTTCCGACCACGTAAACCACATCCCAAAGCTCCTGAACTGGCGCTCCTTCTGGGAACTTCACGTAAATGATTTGATTTGGTGGTGGCGGTGGGACGTGAATACATGCCCCGAAGTAGGGTACCAACAGAAACTCAGTCACTGTGTTGGCGTCACCTTCTAGCGGAATGACAAATCCTGGTATTTTTACCAAACTGCCATTCAGCTCCGTTCTCACACTGCCAATCTTAGATTGTTGTGCTGCGCCACCACTATGCTCTGACGCCGAAGGCATGCCGACACTATCAAACAGTTTCCGTTCTGATTCTGGAACCAGATCAAGCCAGTCGATCTTCAATGGCTCGTCACTTGCCATTACCGGTGCCGTAAAAGAAATCACCAGCAAGCAGCTAGCGAGTATTTTTTTCCACATTTGTTTATATCCTTATTGTCATTCCATCACTCAGAGATTGTCGATAAGCACGTAGTGCTGGGATGAAACCAATCATAATACCAGCGCATTGGACAAAACCGAGTAGCATCCATTCATATGAAGAAAGAAAGCTTAGTGTCAGATGTATACCATAATGTTGCTGCATGATCGGTTGCAATAGAGCCAGAATGGAATAAAGCCCCGCAACTCCAGAGATAATACCCGCAGCGGTCAGTAAACTGGCTTCGCTTATCAATAGTGAAAACACATGGCGTGGTCTTGCGCCCATGGCACGCAGAATAGCCATTTCCCGGCGTCTCTCCTGCAAGCTTGTCAGCAGGCTGCTTAGCATGCCAAGTAACCCCGCTACGACGACAAAACCGGATACAGCCATCAACGCTTGCTCTGCGACGGACATCATTCCCCACAATTCATGCAGTGCAACGCCCGGCATGATGGCACTGAGCGGCTCTTGCGGGTAGGTATTGATTTGTCGTTGCAAGGCGAACGTTTGGATGCGTGATTTTAAACCGACGAGCATCGCCGTGATCTGCTTTGGTTGAAAGTCGACGGTTTTTAAAACTTCGGCTTTTGGTGCTGCCCCTAGATTCGCACCACTTTCCCACCCTACGTGAATGGCTTCGATCGCTTCTAAAGATACGTGAACGGTTTTATCTACTGGTGTCCCCGTTGGGGCTAAAATGCCCACGACTTTAAAAGGCAGATTGTCATGGCGGCTAAAGCCCACATCACTGATGCCATGAGCTATGATGATCTCGCTACCTATTTGGTAACCCAGTGCTTTCGCAACATCTGCCCCAATGACGGTTTCAAATAATTCATTGAACTCTCGACCTTTTTCGAAAGTAAGTGGTTGCTTACTTCCATACTTGAAATGCTCGAAGTAGCTGTGGTTGGTGCCCATGACACGAAAGCCTTTGTGGGAGTCTCCCAGCGAAATTGGGATAGCCCAATCAACGGAGCGGTGCTGACTGAACTCTTGATAGCTCTTCCAGTCGATGTTGTTGGTGGCATTGCCGATACGAAATACTGAATAAAGCAATAGGTTTACCTGACCTGAACGGCCACCAATAATTAGGTCGGTACCAGAAATCGTATTGGCAAAACTGTCTTTGGCCTGTGTTCGAATTCGCTCAACGCCAAGTAGCAAAACCACAGAAATTGCAACGGTCATCACGGTGAGCAATGCCGTCGCCTTACGGTTCATCAGGCTCTTCCAGGCGAGTGTCACTACCGCTGTCATGACGAACCTCCAGCGCTACTACATTGGTTAATATCAGGAAGGTTAATGGTCCGGTTGAATAGAGGCTCCAGAGTTGGGTCATGGCTGACAAATACCAAGGTCGCGTTGACTTGATTGGCTTGCTCCATGAGCAGTTCAATAAAAGCCATTCTATTGTCATGATCCAAAGCGGAGGTTGGTTCGTCAGCAATGACTAACGCGGGATGCCCCATCAGAGCTCTGGCTGCTGCAACGCGCTGCTGCTGGCCGATACTCAATTCGGATACCGGACGCGAATGCAGGCTTTGTGGCAAATGCAGCCTTTCTAATAATGCCGAAGCCTGTTCAGCTAACGCCTGATTGCTGGCATTCGCTGCAATACGATTACGTCTGACTTTGCTAAATTGGCATGGAAGCAAGACATTTTCGATTACGTTGAGGTAGGGCAACAGATTGAATTGCTGGAAAATATAGCCAATATGATCTGCTCGAAATTTGTCTCTTTGGCTGGCAGTCAGAGTCGATAAGTCGGTGTCGAGTACCGATAGAGAACCCGCACTCAATGTATTAATACCGGTCAGCAGCGCGAGAAGCGTCGACTTACCACACCCGCTCGGTCCTTTGATGAATACATGTTCACCGGGCGTGATGCGTAAGTGAGGTATATCGATGGTAGCGATGTCTGAACTCGGCCAAATAAACTGGGCGTTATTGAGTTCAACAACGCTTGATATTGAATCAGTCATAGAAAGTTACCAAAGTAATAGCGTGTAAGTGGGTACTTACACGCTATGTGGTTTATTTGATTACGATTTCGGCGTTGTCTTTGTTCAAACTGGTCGCTGATTGCGTGGTATCCGTGAACAGGTTAACGCTGACTGATTCTGTATTCGGGAATTGATTGAACCAAGCCGTTTTGATTGTGCTCAGCTCGCTGACCTTTTCACAGTTGAAGCGGTACTGTGCTGAGAACTCACCATGGCTGCTGTGCGCATCATGGTCGTGACCTTCGTGACCTTCGTGACCTTCGTGATCATCATGGTCATCGTGGTGTTCATGTTCGTCATGGTCACTGTGATCATGGTCTTTATGTTCATCATGATGTTCATCATGGTCATGACCTTCATGTTCGTCATGCGCGCCACCAAGGGTATGCTCTACATGTACATCTGCGATGTCACATTCCGCTTGTGAATTGATAGTAAAAAGGCTGCTGGTGTCTTCCAGCTTTGCGACCGCTTGTTTTAATTGCTGCTCTTGCTCTGCGTTCTCTGGAGCGTGTTCGAAACCAACCACATCGGCACCCGGAGCGGTGATTTCAACTAACAAATCTTTGCCGTCTTGTGCGATGTTAAACTCTACATGGCCATGCTCGTGCGCATCGTGTTGGCGATATTCTTCTGCCATTGCTGTAGTAGACAGAGACAAGCCGATAACAAGAGCCAAAGTGTGTTTAGATGGCATTTTATTTTCCTAATTTTGCGTCTATCAATTTGAATGATTATGCATCCCAATTGATACTAAGTCTTTTAATACATTATTAAAAATCGCGAATGTGCGAGTTAATAACACTAAATGGTTTGGGTTAATGAAACTTGAGCAAAATTAGGCGGTGCGCGGGCAGAACTGCGTATTTCTTCTAGGTGGAGTGAGTTTTCAACTACATCATGAAACTTGAGCCGAGTGTAAGTCTGGGCTGGTATGGTGGGTTGAGCTTTTGCCAGACCATGGTGAGTCCCGGCAAACATTTGACAGTGATGGTGCGTGTGATGCTCAGGTGTTACATCCATTTGATGAAATAGGCTGGCAAAATTCCATACGATCAGCAAAGCCGTACTGAAAAGTACAACAGTACGATAGCAATGTTGAATTGTTGTTTGCCTGGAGAGAACCATCATAGCGCCTGAGACCCAAATGAGTGTTATAATATAACACTCATTTTTGGTAAAAGTTCACTCTTTTGTCAGTTAAGGGAAAATTCAGACAATGCTGAGAAACTGACTCCTTGTACTTGCCGAAACAAGGAGCCTATTGGTAGCCGTTAAATATTTTGCTTGATTAACTCAATCACTTGCGTGATTTCGTTTTGTTCTAAAGGTCCTTCTTTGCTGAAAAGCACTTTTCCTTGCTTATCCTGAACGATGATCGCTGAACTCTCTTGCTCTAATCCCCAAGCTTTTGCGACTAAGCCATTTTCATCCAATACCATTGATGACCAAGGAAATTCCTTCTTGCTGTCTTGTGCTGAAGACTTGACGAAGGAGCCTGTACCCCAAATCGCATCATCCTGATTGATGATGGTTGTGGTTTGGTAACTTTCTTGAGGAAACTTCGCGGCAGTAATGGCAGACATTAGCGGGGCGTTCATCTCTTTCGCACTGCTGCGTCCGGCTATCGCCTGAATAACGCGTACTTTGCCCAGCATGTTTTGCGCAGCCCACGGTTGATACGCAACGCCTTCGCCCTGCATGACAATTTCACCATAAGCACCAACTCGAACGTCTGGAACATTTTCGCCGATGGTTAAATTATTTGCGAATGAAAGGCTTGGCGTCATAGCCAGCAGAAGTGGTAGGAGAGTCTTAATTTTCATATTGTTATATTCCATATATGTGAGAGCTTTATAACCAAGTAACCATCTGGATGATGGATACAATCAGACGAGCTTGGTTTATAGGAACCATCTGGATGTCGCCAGTATATAAGTAGAACAAGTAAAATTACAGCGAGCTTGTTAACATTTATTTAACGTTTGAGGTGATGTAACATTGCGTTGTTTTTAGGATTTGCTAGAATGAAGTCGTTCGCAAATTGCGCTACAAGATTGTTAAGGATAGACAATCTGTACTTTCTCAAAGGAATTGAGGTGAATTATGCTACGTGAATTCGCGGTATACCGACCACTCCAGGTGGCTCGTTTTGTAAAGACGCTATTTAAAGGTCAGTTTTTCATCGCAGGCGTCGGGAACTTTGATTTTGATAATGGCAAGGTTCTTCTACCAGACGTGAAAGATCAGAAAAGACTCTCTGTGTTCAAAGAAGTGAACCAGGAGATCGCATCGTTGAAACTACGATGAGCAGGTTACAAGCAACGTTATGGTAAGAGCGACTAAGGTCGCTCTTTTTCGTTAATGGCTGTTGATTTTAAGTTGTTTCTCAATCAGCTTTGTAAACTTGGTGGAAAGCACACACCTGTACCACCAAGGCCGCAGTAGCCTTCAGGGTTCTTCGCCAGATATTGCTGGTGGTATGTTTCAGCAAAGTAGTACGTCCCTGCCGGTTGGATTTCCGTGGTGATAGAAGCTCTTTGTTCCTCTTGCAGTGCTTGTTGGTACTGATGCTTTGAATGCTCTGCAATGTCTTGTTGTTCTTGCGAAAAAGTATAAATAGCGGAACGATATTGCGTGCCTAGGTCGTTCCCCTGACGCATCCCTTGTGTAGGGTCGTGCTTTTCCCAAAATGCAGCCAGAAGTTGCTCCAGAGAGATAACTTGCTCATCAAATACTACTCTGACGACTTCAGCATGTCCGGTTTGTCCTGTACATACTTCTTCATAAGTCGGGTTTTTCGTGTACCCACCAGAGTAACCTACTGATGTTGAGATGACGCCATCCAGTTGCCAGAACAGGCGCTCCGCTCCCCAAAAACAACCCATACCTAATAGAATTTGCTGTTGGTTAGACTGCAATGGTGCCGTTAAACTGGATTGATTAACAAAATGCGTATCTTCAATTTGCATTGGCTGCTCTCGACCTGGTAGAGCATCTTCTATACTGATTAGTGTCTGTTTGTTGAGCATGCTATCTGTCCTTTAAATTTGTCTTAAATTTGCGAACTTTTCCCAGTTCGTCTTTATGTGAATACGGATTTACAAAGGCTGCGGTAAAGTTATGAATATTACAGACTTAGCCTTTAATTGGCGCTATTATGACACAAGTTTCTTTAATCTCACGAATCTCACGCATCTAAAACGCATGATAAAAAAAGCTCTCCCGATCATTGTTGTTGGCTTGTTTGCCTTTTCCCATAACGCCTCTGCCAAAGTATCTATTAAGCTACAAGGTATAGACGGCGCGTTAGAAGAAAATGTCAACGCTTATCTGACTTCGATTCCTGAAGAAGATTACTCGACTTCGTTGCGTTTTCAAGCGCGATTAGATGAAAGCATCACTGAAGCACTCAACGCACTTGGCTATTATCACGCAGATATCTCATATTCTGTTACTGAAAATAATGATGAACTGATCATCGATATTGCGAAAGGCTTACCAGTCAAGATCAAAGTTATGGATGTCGTGATCACTGGTGAAGCGCAAGACGATGAAGCATTTGAAGCGCTTCTCGCGGCGTCTCCTTTAAAAGTTGGCCGGGTTCTGAATCAAAGCGAATACGATAGCCTCAAGTCAGGAATACGTAATTTAGCGTTGCAGCGCGGTTACTTCAAAGGGGATTATCTACTCAGCCGTTTGGAGGTGGTACCTGCATTCAATGAAGCGAACATTCGTTTGCATTATGACAGTGGTATCCGCTATCACTTTGGTTCCATTAATATCACCGGCAGCCAGATTTGGGATGAGCGCGTCGCTTCGTTAAGTCCTTTTGAGGAGGGCGAACCTTACTTAGTTTCGAGTGTTGGTGAGTACAACCAGAACTTGTCTAATACTGACTGGTTTTCGTCTGTATTTGTTGAGCCTGATCTGGCAATGCTGGAGGAAGGACGTGACTTACCAGTAAAGGTTTCTCTTGCTCCGGCGGCCAAAAACCAGATAGAAACGGGTCTTGGTTACTCCACTGATACTGGCGTACGTGGCACATTGAAATGGAAAAAGCCCTGGATCAGTTCCCGTGGCCACAGTCTAGATACCGCACTTTCCCTGTCCCAACCGGAACAAACCATTACAGCAGGCTACAAAATACCGCTTGATGACGTTTTGCATGAATACTACCAGCTTCAGTTTGGCTTAAAGCATTTGGACAACCGTGATACCGAAAGTCTAGAAACGAATTTAGCGGTAGAACGCCACTGGATCGTCGATGGTGGCTGGCGTAAGACTTTGTATATACGTCACTTGTACGAAAACTTCTCTCAGGGTCTACAGGAAGACGGTGTGCAGTTCTTGCTTCCTGGCGCTACGTTCTCACGTACAAGAAGTCGAGGCGGCAGCATGCCAATGTGGGGCGACAAGCAAACCATCACGTTTGAATATGGCGACCCAGCCGTTTTATCTGCGACCCGAGTCTTTCGCTTTTTGGGCCGAACCTCTTGGATCCGTGGGATTGGTGAAAACCATCGTGGACTTTTCCGCTTAGAAGGCGGCGCTAACTTTATGGACGAGTTTGATAAGTTGCCTCCATCGTTGCGTTTCTTTGCTGGTGGTGACAATAACATCCGTGGTTATGGTTATGAATCTATCTCGCCTGTCGATGAAAGTGGAGCGTTAACGGGGGCAAAATATATCCTGAGTAGCACACTTGAGTATCAATATCGTCTTACCGGTAACTGGTGGGGGGCGACTTTCTACGATATTGGTGATGCATTTGATGATACCCCCGTATGGAAAGCGGGTGCCGGGGTAGGTATCCGCTGGGCTTCGCCGGTTGGTCCGGTCAGCTTTGATTTTGCATGGGGATTGGATGACCCACAGAAGAACGAATTTCGTATCCATTTCTCATTGGGGCCTGAACTATGATGCAAAAGATGTTTAAGTGGACCAAATGGCTATCGCTAGGTTTGATTGGTCTTCTGTTGTTGATCATCATTTTAGTCTCAACAGTTCTCTTTACTCACCCTGGGTTAAAGCTCGCCATATGGGGGGCAGAAACAGCCGTGCCACAATTGAAAGTGGAGAACGTCCAGGGCTCGTTATTTCCGCGTTTTGCATTGGAAAACGTCAGCTTTGTTGATGAAACACTGAATGTTGATGCGAAAGTTGAACGCCTGACCTTAGCAGTTAACTTTCGTTGTTTTTTCGATCCTAGAGTGTGTGTCGATGAGCTTTCATTGCAGGGCGTCAACTTTCAGATGCCGGAACTGCCACCTGCGAACGACGAGCCAGAAGAAGAGACGCCTCCGCTGCGTTCAATCAGTACGCCAGTGCCAATTTTCGTCAACAAAGTTAGCCTTAATGATATCAATCTGAATGTTCTGGGTAATCAAGTTGACTGGCAGGATTTCACGACCGCGTTATCGATGCAGGGCGACCGCTTAGTCATTGCGCCAACAGCATTAAAAGAGATAAATGTTGCATTAGCGCCAACGGACACCGAGCAAGCACCTACTGAAACTGATGTCGCAGAAGCCCGGACAGCCACAGCCGAAGGGGCTGACAGCGAGGGGGATGAGACCCAGAGTGCTCCAGTCGCGGGCACTGATACTGAAGTCGCTGATTCCCAGACCGATGCAACTAACGCAACGGATTCGGAAATAGTAAAAACAGCCGATGCAGAGCCGCAAGATATTGTTTTACCTGAAGTCTGGATTCCGTTGACCGTCGATGTACGACGTCTCGATATTCATAACTTCAAGTTAGCTGGTGAAACGCCGGTTATTGTTTCATCATCTCGGTTTGGTGGCGAAGGCGGGCCGTGATCGTGTTGATTTGCAAACACTTGAGCTCGACATGCCTGAAGTTGAGGCTACGCTGAGTACGCAAGTGACACTTTCTGCAGACTATCCTCTTAGTGCCCAGCTGGATGCGCTAGTGAAACATGCGGAAGCGAAAGGACAGAAGTTGTCGCTGTCAGCATCTGGCTCAGCAGGCGACTTATCGCTGCAGGCAACATTGTCTGAACTGACTAAAGCTGAAATCCAAGCCAAAATTCAGCCACTGAAAGTGCAGTTACCGTTTGATGTAACCCTCAACAATGTCGAAGCGCAGTGGCCTTTGTTGGGAGAAAGTGACTATCAGGTTGCTGTACCGAGTCTTACCGCTAAAGGTTCGTTAGAGGGCTACGAGGTAGCGCTGGAAACTAAAGCATCTGGTAAGGATATTCCTGCGGTAGATGTGGCACTAAACGGAAAGGGCACCTTAGAGCAAATTGATCTGGAAAGTCTTGTGGTGAAAACCTTAGGCGGCGAACTGTCGGGCAAGGTTATGGCTAACTGGGCGGCGCCAATCAACTGGCAAGCCGATCTCAACTTACAACACATCCAGCCGGGTCTTCAGTGGCAGGAAGCGGAAGGGGACATCAGCGGTAGCTTATCAACCTCTGGGTCGCTGACGGAGCAAGGCGGCTGGCAGGTTAGCCTTCCTACCCTGGATATTGATGGTGTTTTACGTGGTTACCCACTAAAAGTGAAGGGGCAGTTAGAAGCCTCTGATAAAAATGGCAAAGCCGAAGATATCCAGCTTACAACTCAAGGTTTAGTATTGGCTCATGGTCCTAACCAGTTGAGTGCCAAGGGTAAAATCGATAAACAAATCTTGATGGACGTTGAGGTTAACTTCCCTGATTTTGCGAAAAGTGTGCCTGATCTTAGCGGCAATATGAACGGTAAAATTGCGGTACGAGGCAGCTTAAAAGAGCCGAACATCAACCTGGATCTTGCCGTCAATAAAGCGAACTGGCAGCAGTTAGCCAAAGTAGAAACGGTCACGCTGAAAGGGGATGTTTCACCGTTACCCGTACCAAAAGCTAACGTGAGCTTAGTAGCAAATAACATTAACTATGACGGCATCAAGATTGATAGCGCTGATCTCGATGTCTCAGGTGATGAAAAGCAGCATCAACTTACCTTAGATGTGGCCTCGGATATCGTATCAACCAGCCTGGAGATTCAGGGCGCATTTACTCAGAAGCCTGAAATGATCTGGGACGGTGCGCTAACTCGTTTGTCGCTTGATACCATTCAAGGGCCTTGGGCACTGGAAAAGTCGACGGCAGTGAAGGTCAATATCGACAAGCAGATCGCGGATGTTCAGGCGCACTGTTGGTTACAAGCTGATTCAAGTGTGTGTTTATCTGAAAACATCAGTGTAGGCAAAAGTGGTGAGGCGAAGTTAGCGGTGAATAACTTTGACTTTAGCCAAATCAAGACACTATTGCCGGCAGAAACGAAACTGCAAGGTGAAGTGAACGCACAAGCCTTTGCTAAATGGGCTCCAAACATGAAGCCTGAAGTGACGTTGAATGTCGATATGCCACAAGGTCAGGTGGAACAAGCGCTGGAGCAACCAATTACGGTTGGTTGGGAAAGTGTTAGCTTTAAAGCGGCGTTAGCAAAAGACAAGCTCGATGCTCAGTGGCTCGTCGATGTGGCGGATAACGGTGATCTCTCCGGTAATGTGTCACTGATTAATGTCTCTGCTGAGTCTCCTGAGATCGCGGGTAACGTGTCACTTTCGACACTCCATCTGGACTTCTTAGCGCCATTGATTGGCGAATACAGCTTGTTTAAAGCCAATATGAATACCGATTTGGCGTTATCTGGTGATGTCATGCACCCAAGGGTGAACGGCCAGTTCCTGATTGACCAAATTAAACTGAACGGTGAAGTGACGCCAATTGATATCGACTCAGGTCAGGTAGAAATCAACTTTAAAGGCCATCAAGCTGACCTCAACGCTGGCATCAACACCCCAGATGGCAAATTGGAAATTACCGGTGATGCGGACTGGCAAGACCTACAGGACTGGCATACCAAAGCTCGAGTGTTCGCTAAAGAGCTGAAAGTAGATATGCCTCCTATGGTGAAAATCAAAGTCGAGCCAGATATGACGCTTGAGGTGACGCCAAATTTAGCCAAAGTTCAAGGTAATATTAATCTGCCGTGGGGACGCATTGTCGTTGAAGAGTTACCACCAAGCGCGGTTGGCGTTTCGAGTGACGTAGTCATTTTGGATGAAAACTTACAGCCAGTTGATGACACTGTGGCAGTACCGTTTAATGTCGAGACCGATATTAATATTAAGATTGGCGACGATTTTCAGCTGTCGGCATTTGGTCTGAAAGGTGGTCTGAGGGGTAACCTCAATGTGACTCAAAAAGACAAAGGTCCATTTATTGTTGGTGAAGTTAACATTGTCGATGGTTCCTACCGCTCATTTGGCCAAGATTTGGTGATTGATGAAGGTAAAATCATGATGAATGGCCCAGCGGATGAGCCTTATCTGTCGATTTCTGCCATCCGTAACCCTGATAACACGCAAGATGATGTGACCGCAGGTGTTCGTGTTACTGGCCCTGCATCTGACCCAAGTTTGGAGATCTTCTCAGATCCTGCTATGCCTCAGGCAAACGCGCTGTCCTACCTATTACGAGGTCAAGACATCGATGCAGAATCTGGTGGTAATGCCATGACCACTACCCTGATTGGCTTGAGTTTGGCAAAAAGTGGTCGTGTTGTTGGACAGATAGGTGAAGCCTTTGGTGTTCAAGATTTGCAGCTCGATACTGCGGGATCGGGTGACGACTCTCAGGTGACGGTGAGTGGTTATATATTCCCGGGTCTTCAGGTGAAATATGGTGTCGGTATCTTTAACTCTCTGGGTGAATTTACTGTTCGTTACCGATTAATGCAGGATCTGTATTTAGAAGCGGTTTCTGGTGTAGACAGTGCAGTTGATCTACTCTATCAATTCGAGTTTGATTAAAGCGTAACTCATAACTAAGGAGTGGTTATGCAGCATTTAGTCTTTGTATACGGAACGTTACGCAAAGGAGAGTACAACCATCACTACTTGAGCTCGGGGCAATTCCTGGGGCTGCATGAAAGTGATGCTCAATACACCTTGTATGATTTAGGTCCATACCCTGGGGTGTCGAAAGGTCACCAAACCATACAAGGTGAAGTCTATCTGATTGATGACGATACGCTAACGGCGCTAGATAAACTGGAGGATGTTCCGGTAGAGTACCGACGTGAGAGCATTAGCACACCGTTTGGTCAGGCTTGGATTTACATTTATCAGGATACCGAGCAACTAACGGAAGAGATCGCATCCGGAGATTGGTGCCAAAGAGTATAGGTCGGCCGAGTGTCACTGCTGAGTCTTATCATGGCTACGACGTTAGTCGCATACTATGTTGGCGTACAAATCGACTGAAGCTTATGTGACGTTCAGGCATAAAAAAGAGCTGCGTATTTGCAGCTCTTTTTTCATTCTGGTCGCATTTATTTGTTTTGTGCGCGATCGTAAGATTCCAGGATTTCAGCTTTTGCGGCTTCCACGTCTGCCCAGCCATCAACCTTCACCCATTTACCGGATTCCAGCTCTTTGTAACGCTCAAAGAAATGCGTAATTTGCGCTTTCAGTAGCTCTGGGATGTCACCGACGTCTTGAATGTGCTCGTACTCTTTAGAGATTTTAGAGTGAGGAACCGCGACAACTTTAGCATCTTCACCAGATTCATCAGTCATTTTAAGCACACCAACAGGGCGGCAACGAATCACTGAACCTGGCATCAATGGGTATGGAGTCGGAACAAGTACGTCTACAGGGTCACCATCTAGAGACAGTGTGTTGTTCACGTAACCGTAGTTACATGGGTAGAACATTGGTGCAGACATAAAACGGTCAACAAATACAGCACCAGAGTCTTTATCTACTTCGTATTTAATTGGGTCTGCGTTTGCAGGAATTTCGATAACGACATAGATATCTTCAGGCAGAGATTTACCTGCTGGTACATGGTTTAGGCTCATTTGAAACTTCCTTTTCATTGAGGATGAGGGAACCTCATCTTATTACGATTTATTCGCAACTCACTTTAGCGACAAAAACACGGCAGGTAAACACCTGCCGCGTTGGACAAAGGTCTATTCGTCGCGATTCTTCTCAAGGAATTCTTCGACCTTACGTACCATGTTTTTTGAACCGACAAAGAACGGCACACGTTGGTGTAATTCTGTTGGCTTGATGTCCATGATGCGATTCACGCCGTCAGAAGCGATACCACCTGCTTGCTCGATTAGGAATGCCATTGGGTTGCACTCGTAAAGCAGACGCAGTTTACCTTGTGGATGGCTTTGCGTGCTTGGGTATAGGTAGATACCGCCTTTTAACAAGTTGCGGTGGAAGTCTGCTACTAAAGAGCCGATGTAGCGAGACGTGTATGGACGACCATCTTCAGGTACATTTTCCTGACAGTACTTGATGTACTTCTTCACACCAAGTGGGAAGCGGATGTAGTTACCTTCGTTGATAGAATAGATTTTGCCTTCTTCAGGGATCATCATGTTTTCATGAGAAAGACAGAAGCTGCCGATAGAAGGATCGTACGTGAAGCCATTCACGCCGTTACCTGTTGTGTAAACCAACATGGTTGAAGAGCCGTAAATCACGTAACCAGCCGCAACTTGTTTGTGACCTGGCTGAAGGAAATCTTCTTCTGTTGCTGGCGTACCAATTGGTGATACACGGCGGTAAATTGAAAAAATAGTACCTACAGAAACGTTCACGTCGATATTAGATGAACCATCAAGTGGATCCATTAATACAACGTACTTGGCGTTTTGGTTGAGTTCTTTATTGAATGCAACCGCCTCATCTTCTTCTTCGCTGGCTACGCCACAAACTTGGTCACGAGCTTCAAGTGCCGCTTTAAACTTGTCGTTTGCATAAACGTCTAGCTTTTGCTGAGCTTCACCTTGGACATTCTCTGTGCCAACAGCACCAGTAATATCGCCAAGGCCAGCTGCATTAATTTCGCGGTTAACGATTTTCGCAGCTAAACGAATGGATGCTAAAAGAGATGATAGATCACCGCTAGCGTGGGGGAAATCCGCTTGTTTCTCGACAATGAATTCGCCTAGGGTGCGCAATCCAGACATGGTCAATCCTTACATTTTCATTTATTGGGGGTGTTGCGCAACGGGGCATCTCTTTATGGATGTTAAACGTTTGCGCTAAACGTAATTTTATGTCGAAGATCTTTTTAATGGTAATGAAGTAACCGTCTGAGATCTCAATTTATTTGTCTTGTCACTGACGAGTTCATCATTTACTTCAGTGACTGTACAGTCCGTGTTCAGGCTTGTCATTTTTTTGAAAGTGACAGCAAGAACAAGGTGAAAGTCTCTCGCTTTTCTGGTGGTTATCGCGATAATGAAAGCATCAAACACGGCATTACAAGGTTAAGTTTATGCACATCCATATCTTGGGTATCTGCGGCACGTTTATGGGTGGCGCGGCAATTTTAGCTCGCCAGCTCGGCCACAAAGTAACGGGCTCTGATGCGAATGTTTACCCTCCGATGAGCACATTGTTGGAGTCTCAAGGTATTGAAATTATTGAAGGCTTCGACCCTTCTCAGCTTGATCCTGAACCTGACCTAGTCGTGATTGGCAATGCCATGAGTCGTGGCAACCCATGCGTAGAGCATGTACTCAACAGCAACATGCGTTATACCTCCGGTCCGCAGTGGTTGAATGAGTTTTTACTTCACGATCGCTGGGTGCTAGCGGTGTCTGGGACGCATGGCAAAACGACCACTTCAAGCATGCTGGCTTGGATACTCGAAGACTGTGGTTACCAACCTGGTTTCCTGGTTGGGGGCGTTCTGGGTAACTTTGGTGTTTCTGCTCGACTGGGAGAAAGCATGTTTTTCGTTGTTGAAGCGGATGAATACGACAGTGCTTTTTTCGACAAGCGTTCTAAGTTTGTCCATTACCACCCACGTACGTTAATCATGAATAATCTTGAGTTTGATCATGCAGATATCTTCGACGATCTTGAAGCGATTAAGCGTCAATTTCACCATTTGGTACGTACTGTCCCGGGCAATGGTCTTATTCTGTCTCCTAAACAAGATCAGGCACTTGCTGATGTACTTGAGCGCGGTTGTTGGACAGACAAGCAGTTTTCTGGTGAAGATGGCGACTGGCAAGCGCATAAACTGGTCGTCGATGGCTCGAAGTTCGAAGTATCGCTGCAAGGTGAGAAAGTCGGTGTTGTTGAGTGGGACTTAGTGGGCGACCACAATGTGGATAATGCATTGATGGCAATAGCTGCTGCAAGGCACGTCGGCGTGACTCCAGAGTTAGCCTGTCAGGCATTGGGCCGTTTTATCAATACCAAACGCCGCTTAGAACTTAAAGGTGAAGAGCAAGGTGTGACGGTTTACGACGATTTTGCTCATCATCCTACCGCTATTGAACTAACGGTTGGCGGTCTGCGTAACAAGGTGGGTGACAAACGTATCTTAGCAGTACTGGAGCCTCGCTCTGCCACCATGAAGCGTGGTGTGCATAAGAATACGCTAGCGGACTCATTACACAGTGCCGATGAAGTGTTCTTGTTCCAGCCAGACAATATTGAATGGTCGGTACAGGAAATTGCAGACCAATGCCAGCAACCAGCTTTTGTTGACGCTGATTTGGGCCGTTTTGTTGCGAAAATCGTTGAACGTGCAAAGCCTGGTGATCAAATTCTGGTTATGAGCAATGGTGGCTTTGGCGGTATTCACGGTAAACTTCTCGAACAATTAAAACAAAAAGCTTAATCCTTATGTCTCACAAAAAACATCAACAAAGAAAAGCCATTACCCTAGCACTTACTGGTGCTTCTGGTGCGCCTTATGGCTTGAGACTTCTGGAATGTTTGGTCGCTGCGGATTATCACGTCTATGTGTTGATATCTTCCGCAGCGAGGGTTGTGATGGCAACCGAGCATGACCTGAAGCTGCCAAGTGGTCCTGAAGCGGCGCAAAAAGCGCTGGTGGAGCACCTGAAGTGTAACCCTGACAACATTACTGTCTGTGGTAAAGATGATTGGTTCTCGCCAGTGGCTTCAGGCTCTGCGGCTCCAAAACAAATGGTGGTTTGTCCGTGTTCGGCAGGCAGCGTCGCGGCGATTGCACACGGTATGTCGGATAACCTGATTGAGCGTGCCGCTGATGTGGTGATGAAAGAGCGTGGCCAGCTGCTTCTTGTAGTGCGTGAAACGCCATTTTCGACCCTGCATCTGGAAAATATGCACAAGCTATCGCAAATGGGCGTTACCATCATGCCCGCAGCGCCGGGTTTTTATCATCAGCCAAAGACTATCGAAGACTTAATCGACTTTATGGTGGCGCGAATTCTCGACCATCTGGGGATTGAGCAAGGATTGGTCCCGCGCTGGGGATACGACCAACGTTCATAATTCATAAATAGTTACCTTGCTACGTAGCCTGATCTTCATCTAAGTCCCAAACCCCCTCGCGCAACCTAGCATCGCGAGGGGGTTTGGGTATACAATCCATCCAACTCATCGGGGAGCAACCCCATTTTGTATTGTGTTGATCAATACTTAAGGGCGCTGAGACCTAATGGCTTAACCTAGTTAGGCTACGGGGACCCGTAATACCTGAACCAGATAATGCTGGCGTAGGAATTGAGTCTGGATATTAGCAATCCCAAATAGCCACCTCATACCTGTGCCGCTCAACTAATTTCTCTGAAATACACGTGGAGAGCGAGCAGTGAAAACCACTCTAAGCCTAATTGCCCTTGCTGCAATGACAACAACTTCAGCGTTTGCTGCTGAAAACACATTGACCATCTACACCTACGACTCATTCGCTGCGGATTGGGGACCGGGTCCTAAACTCGAACAAGCTTTTGAAGCGAAATGCGGCTGTGACGTAAATTTCGTTGCTCTTGATGATGGCGTATCGATTTTGAACCGTCTTCGCTTGGAAGGCAGTAATAGCAAAGCCGATATTGTTCTGGGTCTGGACAACAATCTGATGGTCGAGGCACAGAAAACGGGTCTGCTTACAGAGCACAAGGTCGATACCTCTAAAACCATTTTACCAACGGGCTGGGACGATAAAACATTCGTGCCTTACGACTATGGTTATTTCGCATTCGTTTACAACAAAGAAAAATTGGCTAACCCGCCAAAAAGCATGAAAGAGCTGGTGGAAGAGCGTGATGATCTTAAAGTGATTTATCAGGACCCTCGTACTTCAACTCCGGGGCAGGGTTTGATGCTGTGGATGAAATCAATCTATGGCGACAATGCTACCCAAGCTTGGCAGCAATTGGCTGGCAAAACCGTTACCGTGACCAAAGGTTGGTCTGAAGCTTATTCCATGTTCCTTAATGGTGAGTCTGACTTAGTGCTTTCTTACACGACATCACCAGCTTACCACCTGATTGCAGAACAAGACGCTAAGTTTGCTACTGCTGATTTTGCTGAAGGGCATTACATGCAAGTGGAAGTTGCTGCCAAAGTGAAAGGTTCGAAGAATGCCGAGTTGGCTGACGAATTCATGAATTTTATTTTGAGTGATGAATTCCAGTCAGCAATGCCAACGGGTAACTGGATGTACCCAGTCACTGACGTTGCCCTTCCAAAAGGCTTTGAAACCTTGAACGTACCAAGTAAGCCACTGAGCTTTAGCGCCGAAGAAGTGGCGAAAATGCGTAAGACTTGGATTCGTGAATGGCAAAGCGCCCTGACTTTCTAAGAGTTACCTTTGAATACTGTACCCAAATTAGGCATAGGGGTCGCGATAGTCATCGCGGCCTTTGTTCTTTCTGCGCTGAGTGCTTTAGCTTTTCAGGCTCCGTCTATGGATGTGTTGCTGATTTGGCATGATCCTTATTATCAGCACGTTACTAAGTTCAGCTTCTATCAGGCTTTTTTATCCACGTTGATTAGTGTGGGTTTAGCGATTCCCGTCGCCCATTCGCTTTCCCGCCGTGAATTTTTCGGTAAGTCATTACTGCTCAAACTGTTCGCTTCCACCTTAGTTCTGCCTGTTTTAGTCGGGGTTTTTGGATTGTTGGCGATATATGGCAACAGCGGTTTGATTGCCCAATGGTTACAAACATTTGATGCCAACCTGCCATTTTCTATCTATGGCTTGAACGGTATTTTACTTGCGCATGTGTTCTTTAATCTGCCTTATGCTGCGCGACTATTGTTGCAAACACTGGAGTCGATTCCTGCTGAGCAACATAAGCTATGTGCTCATCTCGGCATGAGCCATTGGGATAAGTTTCGTTGGGTTGAGTGGCCTCGATTAAGACAACAATTGCCACATGTAAGCGGCCTCGTTTTTATGCTGTGCTTTACCAGTTTTGCCACGGTGATGGCACTGGGAGGCGGGCCTAAATCGACCACCATTGAGTTGGCCATTTACCAAGCGATAAAATTTGACTTTGACCTGCAGGCTGGTGCGCTATTAGCACTGTGGCAAATGTTGTTGTGCGGTGTGATCGCGATAGGCGTACAGAAGCTGACAAAGCCAGTTTCTATAAGCTCTGGCAGCACATCGGTACAGCAATACTTAACGAAGGATCATGGGTGGTCAAAAGCTTGGGATAGCTTTTGGATCATGGGTGCCTTTTTACTGGTTATCCCACCACTTGCGATGGTGATTCTGAGCGGCATAAATCAACAGGTTGGCTCAGTATTAAATGACGAACGTTTTTGGTCTGCGCTATTTAACTCTTTAAAAGTTGCAGCAATGGCGAGCACTCTTGCAGTGGCTGCTGGCGTTTCCATTTTGCTCACCAGTCGGCGTTGGCGTCTGGAGTATAAAAACTCACGGGCGGATCAAATTGAGTTGGTTGGTACCATTATTTTGGTAACGCCGGGCCTGGTGATCAGCACTGGTTTGTTTTTGTTGCTCCGTTCCTTTACCGATGTTTTCAGTCTGGCATTTTTTGTCGTCATACTGGTTAACGGTCTGATGGCGCTGCCGTATGTGATTAAGACGTTAGCACAGCCGATGTTACACATTGAACAGCAGTATCAATACGTTTGTGCCAGCTTAGGGATGCGAGGCTGGCAGCGATTTAAAGTTGTGGAATGGCGAGCACTACGTAAACCTTTTGCTCACGCTTTCGCAATCAGCTTTATGTTTGCGATAGGGGACTTAAGTGCGATTGCGCTATTTGGCGGACAAGAATTCAGAACCTTGCCATTGTATTTATTCCAACTGCTCGGCAGTTATCAGATGGAAGCGGCAGCGGTGGTTTCGGTCACCTTACTCTTGCTTAGTGTTGGCTGCTTTACTCTGATTGAAAAAGTATTAAAAACGAAGGAGAGCGCACAATGTTAGTGTTGGATGATGTGCAATACACCTATCAAAGTGAACTGTTTCGTTTTGATTTAACCATTGAGCGCGGTCAGATTGTCTCGTTGATGGGGCCGAGTGGGGCGGGTAAATCGACATTGTTGGCACTGGTCGCTGGCTTTATCCATCCTGACCAGGGGGATATCCAAGTTGATGGCGAATCCATTGTCGGTAAAGAACCTTATCTGCGTCCATTCTCAATGTTGTTTCAGGAGCATAACTTGTTTGCTCATTTGTCGGTGCGCGACAACATCAGTTTAGGATTGCATCCGGGCTTAAAGCTCACCGCAGACCAAAAGCTTCAGGTTGAGCAAGCCGCGCAGCAGGTTGGTGTTGCAGAGTACCTCGACCGATTGCCAGAGCATCTCTCTGGTGGTCAACGCCAACGTGTTGCGTTAGCACGTTGTTTTGTCCAGCCTCATCCGGTGTGGCTGTTGGATGAACCTTTCTCTGCGCTCGATCCTGTGCTTCGTGAAGAGATGCTTAGCTTAGTGAAAAGATTGGCAGCAGAACGAGGAATTACCGTACTTATGGTGACCCATCATCTCAATGATGCAAAAGCCATAGCAAGTCACTTTGCGTTTGTTGCAGGTGGGAAAATTGAGGCGGCAGGTGAGATAGGTCAGCTCTGCGTGACACATTCAAGTGAGGCTTTACAAGCCTTCGTTCGGGCAGCTGGTTAAGCTCTATTGGGTTAGAAAAACAAAAGGTTGATGTAAACATCAACCTTTTTCTTTTGTCTCGATCGTTTAGTGACTTTAGCTTTGTGGCTTCACTACCATCACGTTGACGGGAGAATACTCCACCACTTTGCTGGCTACTGAGCCGAGCATCACTTTATTGATTTTCGAACGCTTGTGGCTTGGCATGATGATCAGGTCAATCCCTAAACGCTTAGCGTGTTCAATAATGGTCGTGTACGGCTTACCTTCTGCCACGTGGATACTATAGGTGACGTCTTCCTTGATGTTGTCTTCCGCAAACGTCGTTAACTGCTTTTCGACATCTTGCTTCATCTTTAGGGCAGCATCTTTTGGAAAGTAAGTCGCGACCATCGACATATGGATACCAGGTACAACCGTCAGCAAATGGATGACCGCATTCGCTTGCTTCGCATGCCAAACAGCCAGTTCAACCGCTCGGTCTGAGAAGCCTTGATCATTAAGGTCTACCGGAACAAGAATTTGTTTATACATTCAATTTCTCTCACTCAGCCCCCGGTCTCCCGGGGGGAATCGTTTAGGCGCTCAGTTGTTCTTTGCGCATACGACGTTTCTGGTTCATCGCTAGTGCCAGCAGAATCAATAAGCAAGGCACAAACACCCACTCTTTCATTGGGCGATCAGCGTCTTGAACGACCGATTTGATCTCCCAGTCAAAATCGATACCAGAGGATTCAGCAGGGCTACCAAATTCCACCATATCAACGATCATTTTGCCGTCGTTTTCGACCAGCATCAGACCCATTGATGAGATACGTTCTTCTGCGGTTGTTGCATTGTCGTCAAACGGCAGCAGTACAGTTTTTTCAACGTTCTCACCTTCTAGGTTCTGTCCTGAAACACGCAGCTCGATTGATTGTCCCACACTTAGTCCCTCGACAATTTGAGCGACTTCAACCCCTGGGGAAAGTACTTTGGCAGGGAACATCATGTCCCACCAGAATCCCGGGCGGAAGAAGGAAAATGTCAGTACCAATAATAGGACGGTTTCCCACCACTTATTGCGAGTAAACCACCAACCTTGAGTAGCGGCGGAAAATATCAGCATCGCTATAATGGAGGACATGATGGTCAGGGCTAAATGCCACCATGTGTCGATACCCATCAATAGCAGTTGGGTATTGAAGACGAACATAAATGGCAAAATGGCGGTACGGATATCATAGGTGAAGCCCTGAATACCGGTTCGGATCGGATCTGATTTCGCAATGGCTGCAGCAGCAAAGGCGGCTAAGCCCACTGGCGGTGTATCGTCGGCCAAAATACCGAAATAGAACACGAATAGGTGAACAGCAATCAGTGGGATGATAAGCCCATGTGCCGCGCCAAGCGTGACAATTACTGGAGCCATCAGCGTCGATACGACGATGTAGTTTGCCGTGGTAGGAAGGCCCATACCTAATACCAAGCTGATCACTGCGGTGAACAGCAGCATTAAGAACACACTACCACCAGAGATGAATTCGACAAAGTCAGTCATGACCAGGCCAATACCAGTCAGAGTTACCACACCGACCACCGTACCAGCAGCGGCTGTCGCCACACCGATACCAATCATGTTACGCGCACCAGAAACCAAACTTTCCAGAAGATCAATAAAGCCTTCTTTCGTCTGTTCTCCAATACCGCCTTGTTTAGATAGCAATGCAATTAGCGGGCGTTGCGTTAACAGGATGAAAATCATGAACACGGTCGCCCAGAATGCAGATAAACCTGGAGAGAATCGCTCGACGGTTAAACACCAAACCAGAACCACAATTGGCAGTAAGAAATGAAGCCCCGATTTTACTGTTGGTCCCGGTTCAGGTACTTCAGTCAGCTCTTCATCGATATTGATCGCGCCATCTTTGGTGTGATTCGCCGATACTTTAACTAAAGCAACATAAGCAATAAGAAGAGCAACCATCACGATAGGTGTTGCAGCCTCACCAAAGACATCTTTCGTCCAGCCGACGCCGTAGTAAACCAGCGCACTGATGACACAAAGTCCTAAAATGGTTCCGGTGAACGACAACATGCTTTGCAGCATGGTTGGGTTATGACGACGAGGTAACCCCGTCATGCCTGCTTTACATGCTTCAAGGTGAACGATGTAAATCAATGCGATATACGAGATAAGTGCTGGCAAGATTGCCGCTTTGATAACTTCAACGTACGAGATCCCAACGTATTCCACCATCAAAAATGCAGCGGCACCCATGATAGGAGGCGTCAACTGACCGTTAGTAGATGCTGCTACTTCTACCGCACCTGCTTTGGTTCCCGGGAAACCAACGCGCTTCATCAACGGAATCGTAAAGGTACCGGTAGTTACTACGTTCGCAATCGAAGAGCCTGATACAAGGCCTGAAAGACCTGAAGCCACAACGGCCGCTTTTGCCGGACCACCTCTCATGTGACCTAATAGTGAGAAGGCCACTTTAATGAAGTAAGCACCAGCGCCAGCTCGTTCTAGCATCGCACCAAAGAGTACGAACAAGAATACGAAGGAAGTCGAAACGCCTAAAGCCACACCAAATACACCTTCAGTTGTTAGCCATAAGTGAGACATCGCTTTATTCAAGCTCGCGCCTTTATGGGCAATGACGTCTGGCATGTATGGGCCAGCGAAGGTGTAGGTAAGGAATACCGCAGCGACAAGCATCAGTGGTGGACCAAGTGCACGTCGTGTGGCTTCCAGAAGAAGCACCATACCAATCACGGCGACAACAATGTCAGGCGTGGTTGGCGCGCCTGAACGTCCGGCGAGTTCCGTATAAAAGAGATAGATATAAGACGCTGAAAAGCTACCAGCAAGCGCAAGAATCCAGTCGACAGCCGGAATATGATCGCGTGGGGAATTTTTCATTGCAGGATAAGCAGTGAAAGCCAGAAAGATCGCAAATGTTAAGTGAATCGCACGAGCTTCAGTGTCATTAAGTACGCCAAAATTAAAAAAAAATGGTAATGGTGATGCATACCATAACTGAAATAGTGACCAACACAGTGGGACAAACCAGAGGATTCGTCCTTGTATGCCAGATGGGCTACGTGCCCCTGTGTCTGCCTGAGCCACCATATCTTGCACATCTTGTGACGGGGCTTTGTTCGTCGCCATGTACTTTTTCCTTATTATTGATGGTTCTGCCTGTTTTATATGTCGAAAACTCACTTCGCTTCTATCAGTGTAGTGAACTGAGCGAAGTTTGCAGTCGAGTATTCCGCTGCCTGAAATTTAAATGAGACTCGTTAGAAGCTCTGAATTGGCGGCGTTAAAGTGTTTTCTTGGCATGAGTGTGAGGTTTTAGAAAAACCGACGAATATACCCAGATGATTTCCAGATGCGGGGTTTATCGCTGTCTTCATGGAGAAATGAATCAGCGGCAAAACTGACAAATGTCGGGTGACTTACCATGACTTTGGAATGTTGCAGGCTCTCAAAAACCAGAACAAGCCAGTCACATTAAGTTTGGCATCCAGAAGCGCCTTAGGTAATAAACAAAGTATGCTGGCGATCCTGCGACAACCAGCATACTAAATCAGGCAGAAACTACTTGTTCCTGCCTTGGTTTAGAGTCCGTGGTGCTTATTTTAGCAGTCCCACTTCCTTGTAGTACTTAGCCGCGCCTGGATGAAGAGGAATTGAAAGACCTGCTTTCACCATGTCTTCTTTTTTCAGGTTCGCGAAAGCTGGGTGCAGGCGTTTGAATGTGTCGAAGTTTTCGAATACTGCTTTTGCAACATTGTATGCCACTTCATCAGAAACGTCTGTTGAAGTAACCATTGTTGCAGCTACACCAAAGCTCTTCACATCTTGATCCGTACCACGATACATGCCGGCAGGTACTGTGCTGTACGCGTAGTAAGGGGTACTTGAAACGATCTTGTCGATCTCAGGACCAGTCGCTGGAACTAGCTTAGCATCACATGATGTGGTTGCTTCTTTGATTGAGCCATTTGGGTGACCAACCATGTAAATAAATGCGTCGATTTTGTTGTCACAAAGTGCTTGAGAACGCTCAGAACCTTTAAGCTCTGAAGCTAACTGGAAGCTATCTAGGGTCCAGCCCATCGCGTCCATCACTACGCCCATTGTTGCACGGTCACCAGAACCTGGGTTACCGATGTTGACGCGTTTACCTTTCAGGTCTTTAACGTTTTCGATGCCAGAGTCTGATCGAGCAATGATGTTGAAAGGTTCAGTATGCAGAGAGAACATTGCGCGTAGCTTATTGTACGGGCCTTGTGCAGCAAACTCACTCGTACCGTTGTAGCCATGGTACTGCCAATCCGACTGAACGATACCGAAGTCTAATTCGCCAGCACGGATAGTGTTAACGTTGTAAATAGAACCACCAGTCGACTCAACGGAACAACGAATGTTGTGATCTTTACGACCTTTGTTGACCAATTTACAGATAGCACCGCCAGTAGGATAGTAAACACCTGTCACCGAGCCCGTACCGATAGTAATAAACTCTTGAGCGTTAACTGCGCCTGCACCCATAACGGCTGCAGCGATAGCGCCTACTTTGAGTAGTTTGTTAAATGCCATGAAATTCCCTTCCTTATATTTCATTATTTACCCGGAAATAACCATCAATCACTTCTGGAGTTTCCTGTTTGGAAACGGCATCTTTTCCAATCCAATTGTTTGAAAAAGCGAACAAATCATAACAAAAAATTGGCAGAAAATTATCCGACTGTTAAAAGTTATAGCGAATAAACCTGAAGATTGCGTTAATAGCCAGTGATTAAGTTGTTATTTTATTTCTTTTATAACAGTAGTTTACGATTGAATGTGGGGAAAGGAAGGAAAAATTAATAGCGTGATGCACATCACAAAAAAATGATTAAAAAATAGCCTTAAAACGCGATAGGGGAAGGAAATTGTGAGCTACAGAATAGGATTTATCTTATAGCTCACAATCAGTTAGGTGACTTCAACCTACAGTTGTTAGCCAGTGTATTCGAACAGTTCACACACGGATTTGAACAACTGCTCTGTCGATACTGGCAACGTCGGAGTGATAAAGATAGTGTCATCACCAGCGACAACACCCAAGATGCCTTCAGATTTGCCAAGAGAGTCCAGCATACGAGCGATAAGCTGCGCGGCGCCAGGACCAGTATGGATAACAACTAACGCGGCATTGTGGTCGATATCCAACACGAGTTCACGCAAAGAACTGCTTGTCGTTGGGACCCCAAGTTCTGCAGGAAGACAGTAAACCATTTCCATTTTTGCATTACGGGTACGAACAGCACCAAACTTAGTCAGCATGCGAGACACTTTAGATTGGTTAATACTTTCAAAACCTTGCAGTTTTAGAGCATCAACAATCTCGCCCTGTGAGCCAAAGCTTTCTTCCTTTAACAGGGCTTTAAAAGCTCGAACTAGGTTATCTTGTTTTTCAGTATTGCGCATAGTCATTATGATTCTCTTAATTACGGATCAGCAATTTTGCATATTCTCGCATATATATTCAGACAGTTCCAAAAAGTCCCGAGATAATGCTAGTTACATCACTGTAAATTATAAACAGAATGACATTCCATTTAATCGTGAATCATACATCCGTTTTATTTCCCGTAATCTATTGTCATTTCAAATGAATAAAAGAATAATCCAACCGTTTGTGTAGCACGAAAATGCGGATTTGCGCGAGGTCGCAAAGCTGGCGTTAATTGATTGTAATCAAGTTGTGATTCCTATAGCTTTACTTGGTTGGTTAAAAACTACCCTACAAATACATTTATAAAAAAATACTCTCAAGGAGAACTACATGAAAGTAGCCGTTATTGGTGCCGCTGGCGGTATCGGTCAAGCCCTTGCCCTTTTACTAAAGAACCGTCTTCCTGCTGGTTCTGATTTAGCCCTATATGATATTGCCCCTGTAACTCCAGGTGTTGCCGCTGATCTTAGCCACATCCCAACACCAGTATCGATCAAAGGATACGCAGGTGAGGATCCAACACCTGCACTGGAAGGCGCAGATGTGGTTCTAATTTCTGCTGGTGTTGCACGTAAGCCAGGTATGGATCGTGCGGATCTATTTAACGTTAATGCTGGTATCGTTAAGGCATTGGCTGAGAAAATTGCTGTAGTTTGTCCGAAAGCATGTGTTGGTATCATCACTAACCCTGTGAATACTACTGTGCCAATCGCTGCAGAAGTACTTAAAAAAGCTGGCGTTTATGACAAGCGCAGACTATTCGGTGTAACTACACTTGACGTTATTCGTTCAGAAACCTTCGTTGCTGAGCTGAAAGACAAAGATCCAAGTGATGTTCGTGTACCAGTTATCGGTGGTCATTCAGGTGTGACTATTCTTCCTCTGCTTTCTCAAGTAGAAGGCGTTGAGTTTACTGCTGAAGAAGTTGAAGCACTGACTAAGCGTATCCAAAACGCGGGTACTGAAGTCGTTGAAGCGAAAGCGGGTGGCGGTAGTGCAACTCTATCTATGGGCCAAGCAGCGTGTCGCTTTGGTCTGTCTCTAGTACGTGCTCTTCAAGGTGAAGAAGGCGTTGTTGAGTGTGCTTACGTTGAAGGTGACGGTGAGCACGCACCATACTTTGCTCAGCCAGTGAAGCTAGGTAAAGAAGGTGTTGAGGAAGTACTAAGCTACGGTGCACTAAGCGACTACGAAAAGTCTGCTCTAGACAACATGCTAGAAACGCTAAATGGTGATATCAACATCGGTGTTGAGTTCGCGAAATAATTTTAAGCGTTTATACGTTTACAAAAAGCCGATCTTAGGGTCGGCTTTTTTGATCCCTTTATTCTGTCTGACGTAAAAGGTGTAACGCCAACAATGTCAATCAGGAGTAGGGTATGGAAGCAAGTCGAATCCGTAAAGGCATGGTTGTAGAGTGCCAACAAGGTGTCGGTACGATTCTTGTCGTTGATCGTGAAGCAGAAACCGTTTTACTGGCTAAACAGGGAACTGACCAGCAAATCGCAGTCACGTTTGACGAGATAGAAGATGACCCGCAGCTACACGGAGGGAGCGACCGTTATTATTAGCTGAGCAAACAACACTGGAACGAGAAAAGGAAGAGCGTGCTCTTCCTTTTTATTTTCAGCCTTAGACCACCAACGTTGGTCGGTGGTTATAATTGATCGCCTTGCTGGTCCAGTTAGCAGTGCTTATCGAGTGCGTTTAACCGCTACATGAGCCAGTGTAACGAGTGCTTCTTTATACTCTGACTCAGGCAGTACAGACAGCTCCGCGATTGCCTTGTCGGCTTCGTCGAGGGCTTTTTGAGTCGTGTACTCTAAAGAACCTGCTTCTTTCATGACAGCGAGGATATCGTCAAGACGATCCATTCCGTTTGCTTTCTCGATCGCTTCACGGATCATCTGAGCATTTTCAGGTGTCGTGTTTCTCATCGCATGAAGTAGAGGAAGGGTAGGTTTACCTTCTGCTAAATCATCGCCAACATTTTTACCCATATCTTCGCCATCTGATGTGTAGTCCATGACGTCGTCAATCAGTTGGAACGCGGTACCTAAGTACTTACCGTAATTCTGTAATGCGATTTCAACGTGCTCAGGGGCATCATTCAGGATGGCACCAATTTGTGTCGCAGACTCAAACAGGCGTGCCGTCTTAGAGTAGATGACCTGCATGTAGCTTTCTTCTGTCGTGTCAGGATCGTTACAGTTCATTAATTGCTGAACTTCACCTTCGGCGATCACGTTTACGGCGTTACTCATTAACTGAAGGATCTTCATGGATCCTAGCTCAGTCATCATCTGGAATGAGCGAGTGTAGATAAAATCCCCAACTAGCACGCTTGCTGCGTTGCCAAAGGCAGCATTTGCGGTCGCTTTACCACGGCGCATATCTGACTCGTCTACCACATCATCGTGCAACAGCGTTGCTGTATGGATGAACTCAATAAACGCAGCTGCCATGGTATGACCGCTGCCTTGATAACCAAGCGCACGGGCCGACAAAATCGCCAATAGCGGTCTTAGGCGTTTGCCTCCACCACTGACGATATAGAAACCGAGCTGATTGATTAAAGAGACATCAGAATTTAGTTGGGCTTGAATTGTTTCATTCACTTTTGCCATGTCATTGGCAGTAAGCGCTTGGATAGTTTTAAAATCCATTGTATATCCGGCTGAAGTTAGACCCTGCAAGGCTTATTCGATTTATATAATTGTCGAATAATACACTAAAAAACGTTGATTAATACATTACTAAAGGGCATGATTGCCGCACTTTTCTTTGGCGATTAGCTTTTCGCCAATTTTTTCAAAATATGGCTTGTCATAGGGACATCTCTTCTGTAGAATCTGCGCCCTATTGATGATTAGTTTAGCGCACACCCTCACGAAAGGCTGTGCGGAAAAAGCGGAGTAAAATATGTACGCTGTTTTCCAATCTGGTGGTAAACAACACCGTGTAAGCGAAGGTCAAACTCTTCGTTTAGAGAAATTAGACGTTGAAACTGGTGCAACTGTAGAATTTGATAAAGTTCTTCTTGTTGCTAACGGCGAAGACATCAAAGTTGGTGCTCCTCTTGTAGAGGGCGGCAAAATTGTTGCTGAAGTTGTACAACACGGTCGTGGCGATAAAGTTAAAATCGTTAAGTTCCGTCGTCGTAAGCACTCTCGTAAGCAACAGGGTCACCGTCAGTGGTTCACTGAAGTGAAGATCACTGGTATCAACGCTTAATCTATTAGGAGAGTTTAACAATGGCACACAAAAAAGCTGGTGGTTCTACTCGTAACGGCCGCGATTCAGAAAGCAAACGTCTAGGTGTTAAGCGTTTCGGTGGTGAATCTGTACTTGCAGGTAACATCATCGTTCGTCAACGTGGTACTAAGTTCCACGCTGGTAACAACGTAGGTATCGGTAAAGACCACACTCTATTCGCTCTTACTGAAGGTAAAGTGAAGTTCGAAGTGAAAGGTCCTAAGAACCGTAAGTTTGTTAGCATCGAAGCTGAGTAATTAGTTTTTAACTTAATTACTTAATAGCTTTAAGCTGAATTCAAAAGCCCTGCCGAATCGGCGGGGTTTTTTATTTGTAGGCAGTCGACATATCGAAACTTCTCGGTAGATCCAAAGCGATTCGAATCTGGGAGTTTAGATCTGTCATCTGCTAAAATTGTCGGATGACAAAGTAGATTTAATCCACGCACGAAGTAGTCGGAGTAAAAGATGAAGTTCGTAGATGAAGCTGTAGTAAAAGTTCAGGCAGGCGACGGCGGTAGCGGCGTTGTTAGTTTCTGGCGTGAAAAATTCATCACTAAAGGTGGTCCTGATGGCGGTGATGGTGGTGACGGCGGCGATGTATATATCCAAGCTGACGAAAACCTAAACACCCTAATCGATTACCGTTTCCAACGCTTTTACGAAGCAGAGCGTGGAGAAAATGGCCGCGGTGGTAACTGTACTGGTAAGCGTGGTAAAGATATTGTGATGCGTGTGCCAGTTGGTACTCGTGCAGTCGATATCCACACCAACGAAATCGTTGCGGAAGTTGCTGAACACGGCAAAAAAGTAATGGTAGCTAAAGGTGGTTGGCACGGTCTGGGCAACACGCGCTTTAAGTCTTCTGTAAACCGCGCTCCTCGTCAGAGAACGTTGGGTACTAAAGGTGAAGTTCGTGAAATTCGTCTAGAACTATTACTGCTTGCTGACGTTGGTATGCTTGGCTTGCCAAACGCCGGTAAATCAACCTTTATTCGCGCTGTATCTGCTGCAAAACCAAAAGTGGCGGATTACCCATTTACGACGCTTATCCCAAGCTTAGGTGTGGTTAGTGTTGTACCTGAGAAAAGCTTTGTAGTTGCGGATATCCCTGGTCTGATTGAAGGCGCTGCGGATGGTGCAGGTTTAGGTATTCGATTCCTGAAACACCTAGAACGTTGCCGCGTTTTACTGCACATGATCGATATCATGCCGATTGATCAGTCTGATCCAGTGCAAAACGCACTAACGATCATTGATGAGTTGGAACAGTACAGTGAAAAGCTAGCTGATAAACCTCGTTGGTTGGTGTTCAACAAAGTTGATCTAATGCCGGAAGATGAGGCGAATGAAAAGATCCAAGAGATCTTGGATGCGCTAGGTTGGGAAGACGAGTACTTTAAGATCTCGGCAATCAACCGTTCTGGTACGAAAGAACTTTGTTACAAGCTGGCAGACTTTATGGAAAACCTACCTCGTGAAGAGGAAGAAGTTGCTGAAGAAGATAAAGTTAACTTCATGTGGGATGACTACCATAAAGACGCAATGGCTGGTAAAGACGTTGTTACTGAAGATGACGACGACGATTGGGATGACTGGGACGATGAAGAAGATGACGGTCACGTTGTCTACGTTCGTGACTAATTTTATCATCCGGTAATAATTACCAAGAAAATTTAATCAAGCCGCAATGCCTATTGCGGCTTTTTTGTATCTAATCATATTTAGATGATGTGATTTACGGCACAATAATACTCATGCCAGTAATGTGTGATCATAAAATTGCGTAGGAAACATCGTTTAAAGCAAGGAAGAATGTGCGGTATTTAGTGGTTCTAATTCTAATATTCTCACGCGACTATAGGCGATTTGGTCCAGCAAGAATGATTTATTAATTTCTGGAACTAGTATCATTAATTATGCAGACCCTAAAAGGACTTAGATGTATCTATGGCATTAGAAACTATACCTACCACAAAGGTATCGGTATCAAATCAAAGAGCGATTTCTCGCCTCGTTGCTCAAGCCGGACAGATGTTGCTTGCTCATGGTGCTGAAAGTACCTTAGTGAGCGATATAATGCGCCGCATCGGCCTTGCTTGTGGTGTTCATGAAGTCGCGGTAGCACTCTCTGCAAATGCACTTGTTGTAACCACGCTGATGGATGGGCATTGTATTACCACGACACGAAGTTGCGCCGATCGTGGTATCAATATGCGAGTTATCACGCAAATTCAGCGTATTTGTATCATGATGGAACGAGGGTTGCTCGATTCAACCATGGCGCAGAAAAAGCTTAATCATATCAGTCCTGAGCGCTATAACCGATGGCTGGTGGTCTTTATGATCGGACTATCATGTGCGGCATTCAGTCATTTAGCGGGAGGGGATATAAGCATATTTTTCATGACTTTCTTAGCCTCTGCAGTCGGCATGATTGTTCGCCAGGAAATTGGCCACCGCCATTTCAATCCTTTACTCAATTTTGCTGCTACGGCATTTGTGACGACCTTAATTTCTGCGCAGGCGGAAATCTATCAGATTGGTAACTTGCCTACGGTCGCGATGGCATCGTCAGTGTTGATGCTAGTGCCGGGCTTCCCATTGATTAACTCGGTAGCCGATATGCTCAAAGGTCATATCAATATGGGGATTGCCCGCTTTGTCATGGCGAGTTTATTAACGCTTGCGACCTGTTTAGGCATTGTAGCAGCGATGAGTGTGACCGGGATTTGGGGATGGAGCATCAGATGAGTACCGTTGATTTGCTGGTTGGATTATTAAACGACATGTTTTTTGCCGCTATTCCGGCAGTGGGCTTTGCATTGGTCTTCAATGTGCCGCATAAAGCATTAATCTATTGTGCGGTAGGCGGCGCGATTGGTCATGGTAGTCGTTATTTAATGATGCAGTTCGGGATTCCTATTGAATGGGCAACCTTCTTCGCGGCGACCTTAGTTGGGATGATTGGTGTGTATTGGTCTCGTCGCTTTTTGGCCCACCCGAAAGTATTCACTGTTGCTGCTCTGATCCCTATGGTTCCCGGCGTGTTTGCCTACAAAGCCATGATTGCGATGGTAGAGATAAACCATTTAGGTTACTCACCTGAGCTACTTGCGACGTGCATGGAAAATTTTCTTAAGGCCATGTTTATTATTGCAGGTTTAGCCATTGGCCTTGCTGTTCCGGGGCTGTTATTCTATCGCCGCAGACCGATAGTATAAGGACCCGACATGATCATTAGTATGATTGCCGCGATGGCAGACAATCGTATCATTGGTAAAGATAATCAAATGCCATGGCACTTGCCGGCTGACTTCGTATGGTTTAAGCGTTGCACCATGGGTAAGCCCGTCGTCATGGGACGCAAAACGTATGAGTCTATCGGACGTCCGTTGCCTGGTCGTCTTAATATCGTTATCAGTCGTGATGAATCTCTAAGTATCGAAGGAGTGACGACAGTGACGTCCATTGATCAAGCATTAGAGGTTGCGGGTGATGTGGAAGAAGTGATGATCATTGGTGGTGGGGCTATTTATTCAGCCTGTCTACCACTTGCGACGAAGTTGTATGTGACACATATTGAGGCAGCTATCGAAGGTGATACGCAGTTCCCTGATTGGGGGAATGAGTTTAAAGAAACTTATTCTGAAGCGTATCAAGCGGATGAGAAAAACGCCTACAACATGCGCTTTACGATTCTGGAAAAATAATGGTTATAAAAAAGCACCGCAAATGCGGTGCTTTTTGTTTGTCGTGTAGGTTTATGTTAAGAGAATGAATCGCTTAACTTAATGCCTGTTGGGTAAAAATTTGTTTATCTTCCCAACGGATCATCGTTAGTTCTCCACCCCAAACACAGCCAGTATCCAGACCAATCACTTCTTCATCGATATGGCCTTGTAATGCCGCCCAATGTCCGAATAGGACAGTCTTGCCTAGCTCCACTCTCTGTGGAAGATCAAACCAAGGAATTAACTCTTCATCTGTCACTTGTTGTGGCGGAAGTTTGCAATCCATGTCCAGGCGTCCATCTGGAAAGCAAAAGCGCATACGCGTAAATGCATTGATGGTATAGCGATAGCGATCTAACCCTGTCAGAGAATCATCCCAGTAATCTGGTTTGTTACTGTACATATTGTGCAGTAGCCACGATAAGTGATCGCTTTGCAGGATGTTTTCTACTTCGCGGGCACATTGGCGGGCTGTTGCCAAATTCCACTGTGGTGGAATTCCGGCATGGCACATAACGAAGTCATCATGCTCCGCAAGAAGCGGTTGCTTAGAGAGCCATTGCAATAACTTTTTACAGTCTGGGGCCGAAAAGATTGGGGCGGTTCTGTCTTTATCTTTCAATTTCTTAACGCCATGAGCGACGGCAAGTAAATGCAGGTCGTGATTGCCAAGTACCACTTTGGCACTGTCACCCAATGATTTAACAAAACGTAAGGTTTCTAACGACTTAGGTCCTCTGGCGACGAGATCACCCGCTAGCCAGAGTTGATCATTCTTGGGAGAGAAAGATACTTGTTCTAATAGACGCTGCAGTTCTTCAAAGCAGCCTTGGATATCACCAACAATATAGGTAGCCACTGACTCTCCAATCTTATTAATTTAAAACATTCGGAATGGCAAGACGGAACGGTTCTATTTCAGCGATGAACTCCTGACCATGTTCATCTAGCATTTTATAGTGTCCCTGCATAACACCGACGGGTGTTTCTAGCGCAGTCCCACTGCTGTAGGTGTATTCATCGTTACTTGGAATAAACGGTTGCTGGCCAACCACACCATCGCCTTCAACGGTCATCTGTTTGCCATTAGAGTCGGTGATCAACCAACGACGGCTAATCAATTGCACAGTTTGCTGGCTCAGGTTTTTAATCGTGATGGTGTAGGCAAAAACGTAGCGTTGTAGCTCGGGATTAGACTGTTCTTCGATGTATTTGGTGTGAACTTGAATTTTAATGCAGGGTTGAATGACGTCCATGTACACTCCTTGGAAAAATTAGCAATAAGCCAAACCGACAGGGTTTGGCTTATTGTTTGGTTTACTTAGTGCTGTGGGTTATCCGCCAGCCAGTTCGCCATCGCGACGAATTGCTCTAGCGTCAGGTTCTCTGGACGCATACTTGGGTTGATTCCCAACTCTTCCAGCACTTCTGTACTCAACAGTGATTTGTAGCAGTTACGTACGGTCTTACGGCGTTGGTTAAAGCCTTCACGACATACTCGATCCAGTAAGCGTAAGTCTTTAGCTGGACATGGTAGTACTTCGTAAGGAACCAGACGAACGACGGCTGAGTCTACTTTCGGTGGCGGTACGAATGCTGTTGGTGGCACTTCCAGTACTGGTACCACTTTACAGTAGTACTGAGCCATGACCGTCAGACGGCCGTAAGCTTTGCTGCCTGGACCTGCTGCCAAACGGTTAACCACTTCTTTTTGAAGCATAAAGTGCATGTCTTGAATGTCTTTATGGAATTCAAAAAGATGAAACATCAACGGGGTAGAGATGTTGTACGGCAAGTTACCGAAGATACGTAGCTTGTTGTTCGGTTTTACGAGCTGTGTGAAGTCGAAACGCATCGCATCGCCTTCATGAATCGTTAACTTGTCCGCCAGCTCTGGGTGGTTACGTAAACGCTCTGCCAGATCTCGGTCAAGTTCGATAACGGTGAACTTGTCGACTTCACGGCCGACAGGTTCAGTAATAGCGCCCAGACCTGGACCGATTTCAACCAGATTCTGGCCTGGTCTTGGGTTAATCGCTGATACGATACCATCAATAATGTATGGATCGTTCAGGAAGTTTTGACCAAAACGTTTACGCGCTTTGTGTCCTAAATGGACATCATTTCTCATTGTTTCTTCTCTACCAATTCTATCGCATGCGTGAGCGCTGTTCGGAAACTCCCTGTATCCGCCTGACCTGTCCCTGCCAGATCTAATGCAGTACCGTGATCCACCGATGTTCTAATAAAAGGTAGACCAAGCGTAATGTTTACTGAACGACCAAAGCCTTTGTATTTTAAAACTGGCAATACTTGATCGTGGTACATGCCTAAAACAGCATCAGCATCGTTTAAATATTTGTCATTGAAAATGGTATCTGCCGGCAATGGGCCGATCAGATTAAACCCTTTTTCTTGTCGAATCTTTTCCAGTGTCGGAGTGATGGTTTCGATCTCTTCACGACCTAAACAACCATCTTCTCCCGCATGTGGGTTAAGCCCGCAAACATAGATGTTTGGTTGCTTGATGGCAAATTTTTCAACGAGGTCTTTATGAAGAATATCGATGATTTTCTCTAATCGCTCTTCAGTGACGGCTTTTGACACATACGCCAAAGGAATATGTGTGGTTACCAGCGCAACACGCAGTCCTTCCGTCGCCAGCATCATCACAACTAACGGCGTATTAGACTTCTCGGCAAAGAATTCAGTATGTCCACTGAATGCAACGCCAGAGCGATTGATCACCCCCTTATGAACAGGGCCGGTGACAATAGCATCAAATTCGTCATTCATACAGCCTAAAGCGGCTCTTTCTAGCGTTTTTAATACATAGTGGCCATTCGCTTCATTGAGCTGGCCAGCAACCGCGCTTTCTGATATTTCAACATGATCAACGATAAGCGTGCCGGCTTTCTGTGCTTGTGGCGCTTCTTCTGGATTATAATCAGAGAGTTGGACATCGATACCAAGTAATTTGGCTCGTTCCATTAACATGTTCTTATCTGCGCAGACGACGATTTGGTGTGCCCAGTCTTCTTTTGAGAGAGCAAGCACCAGGTCAGGGCCGATACCCGCAGGTTCCCCTGCGGTCACGACAATTCTGCGGACTAAATTAGTTGTCATTGCTGTCATCCACGATTTCAACAAACGCACTTGCACGCAGTTCCTGCATCCATGCGCCTGCTTCTTCATTAAACTTACGGTTGAAGAGAATGCGGTAAGCTTTATTCTTCAATGCAGAGTCTGTACGGTCAACCTGACGGCGATCCAGCACTTCTACGATATGCCAGCCGTGAACGGTTTTGAATGGTTCACTGATCGAACCCACTGGTAGTGTTTCTACCTGATGTTTAAATTCAGGTACGTAAAGGTCCGGAGTTTGGTAACCAAGTTCACCGTTCTGAGCAGCAGAGCCAGGGTCCTGGCTGTATTGAGACGCTAACTGAGCAAACGTTGCTTCACCTGCTTTAATGCGACGAGCATATTCATTTAATTGCTTCTTCGCACCGTCATCACTCAGGATAACCGTTGGTTTGATCAGAATGTGGCGTGCGTTAACTTCCGTTACTGCAACAGTTTCCAGACCTTTTACATCGTCAATTTTCAGGATATGGAAACCAACACCACTACGGAATGGACCGATGATGCTGCCTTTGTTCTGCATATTGATTTGGTCGGCAAAGATGGTTGGCATTTCCTCTTTGCGCATCCAGCCCCAGTCACCACCTTGTAAGGCTTTTGGCCCTTTAGAGTAGGTGTAAGCCATTTCAGTGAAATCAGCGCCGTCATTGAGTTTTTTGGCCAGCGCTTTTGCTTCGGCTTCTACTGCCGACTTTTCTTGATCATCAGAGAAGCGCAGCTGGATATGGCTGATTTTGTATTGAACCGTGGCGTTAGTTTCTTGTGATAACTGTTCTGAAAGGCTGTCTACTTCCGCAGGCAGAATGTTTACACGACGACGCACAAGCGCGTTACGTGCTTCTGACGCTGCAATTTCCTTACGGATTTGCTCGCGGAATTCTGTGTAACTTAGCCCTTCGCTTGCAATCGATGCCGTCAGTTGCTCCACACTTTGATTGTTGTTGCGTGCAATCTCTGCAATTGCCTGATTAAGGCGGCTATCGTCGATACGAACGCCGATACGATCCGCTTCCTGGCCTTGAAGCGTATCAAGAATCAGTTTTTCTACTACTTGATCATGCAAAACCTGGGCAGAAGGTAGGCTTTTACCACTTTGGCGAGCATTGGCTTGTAGCGTTTTTAATGCAGTGTCGATATCACTTTGTAGAATGACACCGTCATTAACGATAACAGCAACCTTATCAAGCTCTACTGGTGCTGCAACGGCTCCGCAAGAGAGTAGGGTCGTAAATAAGATTGATTTCCAAATTTTCATTTAAAATTCCGTCAGTATTTTTAATTAGTGTCTTATTTACTCTAAGACGCTTAATTCGATTAATTGTTCAGATAGAATGGGCGACCATATTTGATTGTGTTATCTGAGCCTTCCAATTCTTTGGCAGCAGTGCCGTTGGTTTGGTTGGTGGCAAACCCTTGAATACCGACGCTAACACTGAAGTTGCTTTCGTATTCTGCTGATGCCCCTGAGCCGCCGATAATCTGGTCTTCCCAGCCTAACAGTTGGTTAGAGTAGGTTAAACCGATATACCAACAATCAGATTGATAGCGTAAGCCTGCTAGCCATTCTAAGTCGTTATTTTCATTTAGGTCATAGTAGTACTGACCACTGGCGGACCAGTTCTGGTTGAATTCGTAAGCGGCAACAATACCTGCCTGAGAAATACCTTTACGAGTAATGGTGTCCAGGTTTTCGAGAATGATCGTATCTTCAATATATTCACGAGTGACATAACGGTAGTTACTTTGAATAAAGCCACCGTCGAACTGGTACTCTAACGTGCTGTTCGCAAGTTGCATTGAGCCTAGGTCGATGTCGTACTGAATACCGCCATGATAGAACACGGAATCGTTGTAGTTGAAATCAGCTTCAATCGCCCAAGACGAATAGTTTGTTGTTTCATCTGGATCGGTTGGGTTGTTGCTGAGCTTGGTCTTTTTATCAAAGTAGTAGATTTGACCAAATGAAATATTGAGACGTTCTTTATAATCGTCATCAAAGAAACGTGTGCTCGCACCGTAGCTTAGCTGGTTTGCGGATGCGATCTTATCAATACTACTGTACTTACGGCTGCGGAATAGACCGTAGTAATCGGTTTGCAGCAACGTTGTATCATAGTTGTAGATATTGGTTTGATCTTCTTTCGGTACGTACAAGTACTGGACCTGCGGTTCCAGAGTTTGGGTGTAACCTTCGACCCAGCTGGTATCACGTTCAAGGTAAATCTGCGCATTACTACGGAACTCTGGAATCACACGAGACACTTTTTCATCCAGCTGAAGCTCTAGATCAGAGTCGGTAAGACCATTTAAGTCTTGCGAGTAGTAAGTCGCAAGTACGCGTGCTTCTGTGGTCCAGGCCGACCAAGAGTTTGACAGTGGGATAGTAAAGCCTGGCTCGATATGAAAGCGAGTTGCATCAGGTTTTGCGTTATCACTGGTGTCAAAGCGGCTAAGTTGGCTTTTAACATCAAAGTTCAGGTAATTTCCCCACACAGGCGTGTAGTAGTTTAATGCCAACTGAGGCATCAAACGGTAAGGTTTGTTTTCTTCTTGCAACAAGACCTGGAAGTCACGAACCGTTAATGAGGCGTCCCAGAAATCTGAACGGTACTGGACTTCTCCTTCTTGCATCAGTTGACCGTCTTCACGGTTACCGATATCAGAGTCGAGATCCAGGAAGTAGTCTATATCACTCACTTCTGAGTAATCGACATCGACAACCCAATGCTTGTCGATAATGCCTTCATGCTTAAACTGGTAGCCCCAGCGTGTTTCATCGGCATACTTTCTGTCTGAATTTAGGTATTCGCCTTTGATTTCACCTTCTCCCCAGCCATCGGTTAGATAGCGGAAGTCGGTGTCGAATTTGGTACCACGTTGCTGCATGTAGAGCGTGGTCAGGGTCATATCGTATTGAGGTGCAATGTTCCAGTAGAATGGCACTTCTACTTCCATACCATCGCTAGAACCGTACGATAGAGAAGGGAATAGCAGACCCGATTTACGAGTATTGCCAATTGGCATTGTCAGGTAAGGGACGTAGAAGATTGGAACATCTAAAACTTCAAAACGAGGGTGGTGTAGTGTTGCCGTCTCTTCATCCTGGTCGACATCGATACCAGATGCAACCAGACGCCAAGAGTTATCCCCCTGAGGGCAGGAAGTGATAGAACCGTCTTCGAGTTCATAAATCGACTGACCAGTACGCGCAATATAAGCTGCTGTGCCTCGGCCTTGTTGGCAAATGAAATGGTAGTCTGTGTTCTCGAGAGAGAAAGTGTCTTGATCAATATCGCTGGTCACACGATCCGATCGGGCTTCGACCTGACCATCATTGAAGGTGACATTACCTTCAGCAACCACGACGTTGTCTTGTTGGTGCAGCGTTACGCTATCTGCTGTGATTTTCTTTTGACCTTGCGTGACTTGGACGTTACCAGAGTACTGTGCTTTATCGCCACTAATGGCTTGCAGTCTGTCAGCTTCGACTACTACGGGTGCATTTAAAGCGTCCTGCTCACCACTCGTTTCGACCAAACATTGATCTGTGGTGGGCATTTCCTGCACACTATCATGGATATTCGCGTCAGCTTGAGTGGTAGGTACAAACAAGGCGGTGCTGATAGAGGCCGCTAAAAATGTGCGGGAAAAATGTTGCATTGAATCGAACTTTCCTGTGTCACTGTTATACCAATCGTAGTAAATAACTACTCACTTACTTACGGTAATTGATATTACTCGATGGCTATAGGGCTCGTTGTACCCTAGCGTAATAGCCAAATGAATCAACTACTATCGTCGTAAATGTCCCAGCTCATTGACTCGCTGTGGCATAATCGAGATAAAGTAGCTGCAAAGATAAGCAGGCGAATGGCCTAGCCGAAATAAAACTAATTCCATTATCATAAAGGAAATCGTTGCATACGGCACTATAAGACCGCTTTCGTCGATAAAAATTCATTGATAGAGAACACATAATGCATATTTTTGGCAAAATATTAGGTGCCTTTTTTGGCTTGTTACTTGGCGGGCCACTCGGCTTGCTATTTGGCTTATTTGTTGGCCATCAGTTTGATAAAGCACGCCGTTTGAGTCAGGCGGGGTTCTCTACTGGTGGGTTCGGCAAAGGACCGAGTCAGGCGCAACGTCAGGAAGAATTTTTCAAAGCGGCCTTTGCGGTCATGGGACACGTGGCAAAATCGAAAGGTCAGGTCACTAAAGAAGAGATTCAACTTGCGTCAGCGATGATGGACCGCATGAACCTGCATGGTGAACAGCGCCGTGCAGCGCAAGACGCATTTCGTGAAGGTAAGGAAAGTGATTTCCCGCTGGAAGAGGTGTTGGTTAGGGTTAAAATCTCGACTGCGGGTCGTTTCGATTTACTGCAATTTTTCTTGGAGTTGCAAATTTCAGCCGCCTTTGCCGATGGCGAGATTCATCCAAGTGAACGCAATGTGCTGCATAAAATTGCCCGAGCATTAGGGTTCTCTTCTGAGCAGCTCGAGCGACGACTACACATGCAAGAAGCGGCGTTTCGCTTCCAGCATCAGGGCGGTTTTCATGGTCAGCATCAAGGCCAGTACCAGTCGTCTGGTGCTGGGTGGCAGCAAGCATCTCAAGCTGATCAGTTGGCGGATGCGTATAAAATTCTTGATGTTTCGGCGGATGCCGACAGCAAAACGGTTAAGCGTGCTTATCGTAAGCTGATGAACGAGCACCACCCAGATAAGCTGATGGCGAAAGGTCTGCCACCAGAAATGATGAATGTAGCCAAAGAAAAGTCGCAAGAAATTCAAAATGCTTATGATCTGATTAAGAAAGTAAAAGGCTTTAAGTAATCTTTTTAGTTCTATCAGAGATGAGAGTAAACAGGGCACTTGGTGCCCTTTTTGAGTTTTGGGGTTACAGGTAACTCAAAGCTATTCAAGCTATCCATTCAGTGAAATCAGTTAGCTTGATTCAAACTCCAATCGTAGTCGTATTTAACTCGACCGGCAAAGCGCTTGTACTGAGGTGCGTATTGCCTGATATGATTAAACACGTTGTTCTCACCACCAAAATCCACTGCAAACCAATCATAAATTGAAGAAATTTGCGCCGTGTCTCCTTCGATAGAAACGCCTTTTTTACTGTTGATAAATGTTTTCGCTGCACTCTCTAACAAGGTCTGTGTGTTGTCAGCGGTAAACGCCTGAGCTTGCAAGTTAGGACAGCCCAGACTTGCACAGTTAACTGCGTAATGTGTTCTTGGATCTTGCCAGATGGGGCGCAGGATTCGATGCTCAATATCATTCAGAGTTAAGTTTTTATTATTAATGTTGATGACGTCTTCATCCCATGGCCCAAAACTAAACAGCCCTCCTAACTTAGTGATGGACTTTATCGGGTAATTATCCAATATCAGATCCACAGTGATGGCGTTGTACAGGTTGACCCAGTAAGCATATTGCTCAGCTTTGCGGTACTGCAAAGGATCGAGTTTTGCCAGGCGCTGAATGTACTGTTTGAGCGTTGCTTTATCCGCTGCCGACACAGCGCGGTAGCGAAACAACGTATTTTCCCCCTGAGTGACAAGATAGCGGTCGAGTATTTGTTGCCACTCTTGGTGAGAGACTTGTGTTTGGCTGGCCTCATTTGAGTGGTTCCAGTAGGGCCATAAATCGGCTTTGGGAGCGGAGAATACGGAAAAAGAAAATAGGGCGCAAAGGAGCAATAAAAAACGCATCATAGCGATACCGTCGGTTAAAGTTTGTAGTTAGTGTAGACCGGATTAGTGTTTGTTTTCTTACTTTTATCGACACGTAAAAATGAAAAAAGGCTGACAATGGTCAGCCTTTTACTTGTTTATTGACTAAAGCGTCTTAGCGCAGGAAGCTTGGAATATTCGCTTCATATTCCGCAATTTTATCTTCGTGCTGTAGCGTCAAACCGATGTTGTCCAAGCCATTCAGTAGACAGTGGCGACGGAACTCATCGATTTCGAAGTCGTACTCTTTGCCATTGGCACGCACTTTGTTCGCTTCAAGATCCACTTCAATCTGTGCACCTTCATTCGCTTCAACGTATTGGAACAGTTCATCAACCTCTTGCTCAGTCAGACGCACTGGCACCATTTGGTTGTTGATTGAGTTGCCATAGAAGATATCTGCAAAGCTTGGTGCGATCATCGCTTTAATGCCGTAATCGGCTAACGCCCAAGGTGCGTGCTCACGAGAAGAGCCACAACCGAAGTTTTCACGCGCAAGTAGGATGGAAGCACCTTGGTAACGAGGTGCGTTCATCACAAACTCAGGGTTTGGCTGTTCACCAGCATCATCAAGGAAGCGCCAGTCATGGAATAGGTGTTTACCGAAACCCAGGCGAGACACCTTTTGTAGGAACTGCTTTGGTATGATGGCATCAGTATCAACGTTCGCTGCATCTAGAGGAACAACTAAGCCTTTGTGTTGTTTAAAACCTGACATCTGTTCTTTCCTTAATCTAGTTCACGAATATCAACAAAGTGACCAGCGATAGCCGCCGCCGCCGCCATTGCAGGACTAACCAAGTGGGTACGACCATCACGGCCTTGACGACCTTCAAAGTTACGGTTTGAAGTCGATGCACAACGCTCCTGAGGACCTAGGCGGTCGTTGTTCATCGCCAGACACATTGAACAGCCTGGTAGACGCCATTCAAAGCCCGCTTCTTTAAAGATGACATCCAAGCCTTCTGCTTCCGCTTGTGCCTTCACTTGCTCAGAGCCAGGAACAATCAATGCCTGAACGTGTGATGCGACTTTGCGGCCTTTAGCCACTTCTGCTGCTGCGCGCATGTCTTCAATACGTGAGTTAGTACAAGAACCAACAAACACTTTATCAACTGGGTAGTCTGACAGTGATTTACCCGCTTCTAGTCCCATGTAAGCCAGCGCTTTTGCTGCCGATGCTTTTTCCACTGGGTCTGAAAAACTTTCTGGTGAAGGAATCGGTTGGTCAACAGCGATAACCTGACCTGGGTTTGTACCCCAAGTTACTTGCGGTTTGATGTCGGCTGCGTTTAGCGTTACTACGGCATCAAATTCAGCATCATCGTCAGTTTTTAGTGTTTTCCAGTATTCAACCGCCGCGTCAAAATCTGCACCTTGTGGTGAGAATTTACGGCCTTTGATGTATTCGAACGTGGTTTCATCCGGAGCAATCAGACCCGCTTTCGCGCCCAATTCGATAGCCATGTTACATACTGTCATACGGCCTTCCATTGAAAGGTCCGTAATCGCTTCACCACAGAACTCAACTACGTAGCCAGTACCGCCCGCCGCTGTCGTTTTACCGATGATCGCCAGTACGATATCTTTTGCTGTAATGCCCGGAGCGACTTTACCTTTCACTTCGATTTTCATTGTTTTCGCACGTGCTTGTTTTAGCGTTTGAGTCGCTAGTACGTGTTCAACTTCAGATGTACCGATACCGAAAGCCAGTGAACCGAACGCACCGTGTGTTGCTGTATGAGAGTCACCACAAACAATGGTCATGCCCGGCAGAGTAATGCCTAGCTCAGGGCCCATAACGTGGACAATGCCTTGGTATTTGTGGTTTAGGTCGTAAAGGGTTACACCGAATTCTTCACAGTTTTTCGATAGCGTTTCCATCTGGATACGTGCCATCTCACCAGAAGCGTTGATGTCTTTGGTTGTGGTCGAAACGTTGTGGTCCATTGTTGCGAACGTTTTGCTTACCTGACGCACTTGACGGCCCTTTTCACGCAAGCCATCAAAAGCCTGTGGAGAGGTAACTTCGTGTACCAAGTGACGATCAATATAAAGAATCGGGTTTTCCCCTTCAGCTGCGACAGCAACGTGTGCGTCGTAGACCTTCTCGTAAAGTGTTTTGCCCATTATCACTAATCCTGTGTGCTGCCCCTGATAACGGCTTATCAGAGGCGAATAATTATTATCAATCTAGTTTAACTTATGAGTTCAAGATGTACTCGGCGATCTTGTCACCCATTTCTGACGTGGTCAGTGCAGGCTTGTCGCTTGCTAAATCAGCGGTAAGCTCGCCAGCAGAAAGTGCTTTCGATACGGCGGATTCAATGTCTTGAGCCGCTGCTTCTTCACCCAGGCTGTAACGTAGCATTAGCGCAGCTGAAAGAATTTGCGCCACTGGGTTAGCGATGTTTTTACCTGCGATATCTGGTGCACTGCCGCCCGCTGGTTCGTAAAGACCAAACTTGCTTTCGTTAAGGCTTGCAGAAGGTAGCATGCCCATTGAGCCAGTAATCATTGCACATTCATCCGAGATGATGTCACCGAAGATGTTTGAACATAGCATTACGTCGAACTGCGCTGGATCTTTGATTAGCTGCATGGTGGCGTTGTCGATGTACATGTGAGAAAGCTCGACATCTGGGTAGTCTTTCGCGATCTCTTCTACCACTTCACGCCACAAGATAGAGCTTTGTAGAACGTTCGCTTTGTCAATTGAGCAAACTTTCTTGCGACGTAGACGTGCAGATTCAAAGGCAATTTTAGCGATACGCTCGATCTCAAAGCGGTGGTAAACCTCGGTATCAAACGCTTTCTCTGTTGCGCCTTCGCCTTCACGACCTTTTGGTTGGCCAAAGTAAATACCGCCAGTCAGTTCGCGAACCACCACAATGTCAAAACCACGCTCAGAGATATCAGCACGAAGAGGAGAAAATGCCTCTAAGCCGCTGTGAATCTGAGCTGGACGTAGGTTACAGAACAGTTGGAAGTGTTTGCGCAGTGGAAGCAGAGCGCCGCGCTCTGGTTGGTCGTTTGGTGGTAGGTGTTCCCACTTAGGGCCACCTACTGAACCAAATAGAACCGCATCAGACTCTTCACACGCTTTTACCGTTGTTTCAGGAAGTGGGCAGCCATGATTATCAATAGCAATACCGCCGACATCGTGCTCATCACGCTCAAAAGAAAGGCCATGCTTTTTCTCGATTGCATCAAGAACTTTGTGCGCTTGTGCCATCACTTCAGGGCCAATACCGTCACCAGGTAGAACGGCGATTTTGTATGATTTGTCTGTCATGTTAATCCTTTAATATTCTAATTTTTAGCTAAATTTTATATCGAAGTTATTCTGTTGTGCGCTTGGAAGTAACGTTAGCTATTAAACAGTCGCAATTTTCTTTTGCTTGATTTCGGCAATCTTGTCGGCACGGTGAATGCTGTTGATTACGTGCAGTAGAGCCTGACCTGACGCTTCTACGATATCTGTTGAAACACCAGTACCATGGTACTTACGACCTTTGTAGTTAGCGATGATATCAGCTTGGCCTAAACCATCTTCACCTTCACCTTTTGCTGTTAAGTCGAACTTGTCTAGCACGATTTCGTAGCCTGTTACGCGGTAAATACACTGGTATAGCGCATCTACAGGACCATTACCGACTGCCGCTTCACACATTTCTTCATCGCCACATTGCATTTTAATGCTGGTGGTTGCCATCACGCTGCCTGATTGCACGCTCAAGTAGTTCAACTTGTAGAAGTCGTCTTCTTCACGAAGGTTAGAGAAGTGCATTAGCGCTTCCAAGTCGTAGTCGAAAACTTGTCCTTTACGGTCTGCTAGCTTCAAGAAGTCAGCGTACAACGCATCTAGGTTGTACTCATCTTCTTTATAACCCATGGTCTCCATGTGGCTCTTCACTGCTGCACGGCCGCTGCGGCTGGTTAAATTAAGCGCTTGGTTCTTAAGACCAATCGACTCAGGAGTCATGATCTCGTAGGTATTCTTGTTCTTCAGCATGCCATCTTGGTGAATGCCTGAAGAGTGGCTAAACGCGTTGGCACCGACGATCGCTTTGTTACTCTGGATAGGCATATTACATAGTTGGCTGACTAACTTACTGGTACGGTGGATTTCATCATGTTTGATGCCAGTGCGAACGCCCATTAGTTCTTCGCGCGTTTTGATGATCATCGCGATTTCTTCAAGTGAGCAGTTACCCGCACGCTCACCGATACCATTAATTGTACCTTCTACCTGACGCGCACCTGCCTGAACAGCGGCAATAGAGTTAGCAACGGACATACCTAAATCATCATGGCAGTGAACCGAAATGATGGCTTTGTCGATGTTTGGTACGCGGTTAAATAGCGTTTCAATGATGCCGCCAAACTCACTTGGTACTGTGTAGCCCACAGTATCAGGAATGTTAACGGTTGTCGCACCTGCATTGATTGCAGCTTCAACCATACGGCATAGGTTGTCGATTGGTGTACGACCGGCATCTTCACAAGAAAACTCAACATCATCGGTGTAGTTACGTGCATGTTTGACCGCATTCACCGCCATTTCTAGTACATCGTCATAGCTGCGGCGTAGCTTGTCTTCGACGTGAATGGTCGATGTAGCCAAAAATGTATGAATACGGAACTGGTCAGCGACTTTCAATGCTTCTGCAGCAGCATCAATGTCTTTCGCAACGGCACGCGAAAGAGCACAAATTCGGCTGTTTTTAATGTTTTTAGCAATGGTTTGTACTGACTCGAAATCACCCGGAGAAGAGATAGGGAAACCTGCTTCGATGACATCAACGCCCAGCCTTTCCAGCGCATAGGCAATTTGCAGTTTTTCTTTAACCGTCAAGCTTGCTGATAACGCTTGCTCGCCATCACGCAAAGTGGTGTCGAATATAATGACTTGATCGTTCATGTTTGCTTCCTTAATGATTTCTGCACTTTCGTGTGAGTTAATCGTTTACTTCCGGTATTTAGGTATAAAAAAACCCGCATTTGCATGCGGGTTCTTAGAACTTGGTGTGGTTATTTTTCTTCCACAGCCTACCCGCGCGAACTGGTCACGATCAGGAGGAGGCTAAGCAGGATAGAAAAATGAGCTGACATAATTGTTAAGCTTTCCACAAAATTAAGTTAACAAATTAGTACCGCACTCCATGAACTACGTCAACCCTAAAGTCGATTTTTTATTCATATCGGATGAGTCGATTGCAAAGAGGAGTATTTCATCCCGTAAAAAGTGAGCTGATAGGGGGTTCCATGATTCAGTCAAACTCTCGATAAAGATCACGGGTTCATTAGGTTGATCATTAAATAGAGGGATCAGGCTTACAAGCTATCCAGACAATCATTGAATTGTTGGTTGAGAATCGATAGATAGAGTTTATAGTCTATCTCGAAGTGATGATAACACTGCCTATTGCTTAGATTGGTTCGACAAGACAATGAGGCGTCTCTGTGTTCAGTTTCTGAGGTAGTTCTTGAACTAAGTGAAAGTTACAAAGGCAGAGGTTAATGGCTAAAGCAAAACAATTTGGATGTTCAGCACTAGCACTAACATTGATCAGCTTATCAGGTTGTCAGCTGTTTCAATCACAAACAACTCTGATCGTTCCACCTACCGTTGCGAATGATCAGGCTCAGGTCGTCGCGGTAATTCGTGATCAAATGGATATGTACTTGAGCTACGAAGGCCGAGAGTATTTCTTAAATCAGATGTTGGTTGCGCTGGAGTCTGACAGTCGCGATAGGTTTAAGGGGAAAGACCCAGAAACCTATGCGTGGTGGAAGATTCATGTTCAGCCTAACGAATTGCATCAGGCTGAAGTCGTCAGACCTATGGAAGAGGGCATTGAGGTATACCAGGGATTAGAGTTTATGGATGTACCTTATCGCTCAAAGTCGACATTGCATTTGCGCTCCAAGCCCAGTTCGGATGGGGAAGAACTGAGCTCAGTCAGTAAAGGGGAAGTATTTAATGTTGTCGCTAAAGTCTCTGACCTGCCTTGGTATTTGGTTGAGCAGCGAGGGGTGATCAAAGGCTATGTCCATCAAGATTATGCGCGGAGTAATGTCGGCGAGCGTGATCTTCTTTCTACGCCACCCAACCCTTTACTCTCGTCCACTAAGGTTGCCGATGATAACTTTGAATATCGATATGAGCTTCAGGGAAACTACACCTGCCGGGTACTCAGCTATGAGTTGAGTAAAAATGGTGAGTTTACCACTGGTGCCTTACGGGCCTGTCGTAAAAAGAGAAAGGTCTGGTATATCGACGCACCGCAAGCCTAACCCCCATCATGTCCCAATACGTCCATAAATGGCACGTAAAAATATTGATTTGTTCGGCTGTCTTGAGGCCGGGTAAATCACATCGATGCCATTCCTGTCATTAATTGTCCAACTTCCCGTCATGTGGCTGTCACTAAAAACACCTAATTTGCGTACAAGGCGTTGTCAAAGTGAGGGAAGGTCATATGAGAACGATAGAGACAATTACTCAGCCAATAACGGCCATCGCTAAGTTCGACTTAGCACTTTCTAGCGTTTGTTTACAACACCGCTTTAATCAGCAAGTGGCAAATATTAGTAAAGGGATTTCACACAGTGGCGATGGCCATCTTTACTTAGTTCTCGGAGTACTGGCGTGGTATCTGGATAAGGAGCAGGGGTTATGGTTTCTGCTTGCTGGGCTGCTGGCATTTGCCGTAGAACTGCCAATCTATTGGACGCTGAAAAACAGTTTTAAGCGTCGCCGTCCTGAAGAACTGAGCGCTTTGTTACCTGCTTTTATTACCCCTTCTGATCGCTACAGTTTACCGTCCGGACATACTGCTGCCGCTTTTGTCATGGCAACGCTTATTGATCACTTTTACCCACAACTGGGATTTGCTGCTTATTTCTGGGCGAGCTTGATCGGCTCTGCGCGTATCTTCCTCGGGGTGCACTTTTTCACGGACATCATCATCGGTGCGCTGCTGGGAAGTTTGTGTGGTGGGTTTGCTATTTCAATGATCGGAGTTTAATTGATGAAAATCCTATACGGTGTGCAAGGCACCGGAAATGGTCATATTGCTCGCGCCAGAGCCATGAGCAAAGCATTTGGAATGCGAGATGTGCAAGTCGATTTTCTGTTTTCTGGTCGTGACCCAAACAAGTACTTTTCAATGGAAGCGTTTGGTGATTATCAAACGCGTCGAGGGCTCACTTTTGTGACCGAAAAAGGATCGGTCAACTACGCAAAAACGGCACTTAACAACAATTTGATTCAGTTTTTTAAAGAAGTGAATCAGTTAGATCTCTCTACTTATGATCTGGTGATTAATGATTTTGAACCTGTGACGGCATGGGCTGCCCGTAAGCAGAACAAGCCATGTATTGGGATCAGTCATCAGAATGCCTTCCGTTATCCCGTTCCGCTTAAAGGCGCAAGTTGGCTGGATAAGTCAGTGATTGAACACTTTGCTCCCTCACAACATCATCTGGGTTTGCACTGGTATCATTTCGATCAGCCCATACTGCCTCCTATTATTCATACATTGGACAGTCAGGAACACTGCGATAACTTCGTGTTGGTTTACTTGCCTTTTGAATCTATTGAGGACATTGCTGATCTATTGTTCCACTTTAATCAGCAGTCATTCATTTGTTATCACCCTGATGTGATAGAAAGTGAAGTGATCGAGAATATCGAGCTGCGTCCACTGTGCCATACCAATTTTCAGCATCACCTACATCGTTGTAGTGGCGTCATCGCCAATGGTGGTTTTGAGCTGCCGTCAGAGGCGCTTTCTCTCGGCAAGAAGTTATTGTTGAAACCATTAGCGGGTCAATTTGAACAGCAAAGTAATGTCGCAACGCTTGAAGATTTAGGGCTTGCTTCTTCGATGGACAGCTTAGACATATCAGCGGTTCGCCATTGGCTGAAAGAGCAACAAGCGGAGAGCGTTAAGTATCCGGATGTGGCTCAGGCGATCGTTCATTGGGTGCTGCAAGGCGCATGGGATTCTCAAGAAGAGTTGTCCAGGCAGTTGTGGGAGCAAGTGGACTTTCCGAGTTACGTCTCTCATATCTAAAAAGCCAGAACCAAGAAATTTTTAATGCAGCAGTGTAATAATTACTGCTGCATTTTTATTCACTTCATGTTAGTTTTGATTCAATCGTACTGTCGTTGCTACTGTGCTTTTCTAAGTAAAATTGCTCAAGGTTATTGACTGTGTTTCTCTTAAAAAATTTATTCATATTCTCAGTGAATGGGTTTTGGGCTCATTTTTCTCACTGTTGAAAACACGACCCATGGGCTTGATTTGCCTGATTTTAGCGATTTTATATTTTTTTATGTTTTTATCAATATATTGATTTTTAAAGGATAAATAAATTAAGGGCTAAAATTTACTGATTAATTGTCAATCTAGTTGCGAAACCCTAATCAATTCGTTGATAGTACGGTTCGAGCCGGAATTATGCGGCCGATAAATATAATAAAAATCAGGTTTTCTATTCGTGAGATAATTGAATCCAGCCGCCGTCTTTTGTGCGAGATGGGATTCTATTCGCTATGAATTCATTGAACCAAATTGACGATTACAAAAGAGGCGCACTCAATGTTAGATAAAAAAGACGCGATGAGCGCAATTGCTAGCTACCGTATGGAAAGTACTTTGCGTGGTGTAGATTTAAACCTGTTAACGGTATTTGATGCCGTAATGCAGGAGCAAAATATCACTCGCGCAGCACACAACTTAGGTATGTCTCAACCAGCAGTAAGTAACGCAGTCGCACGTTTAAAAGTGATGTTTAATGACGAACTATTCATGCGTCAGGGTCGAGGCATTCAGCCAACCCAACGTGCACGTCAGCTATTTGGTCCCATCCGTCAGGCGCTGCAATTGATCCGCAATGAGCTGCCAAGCTCTGTATTCCAACCGGAGTCTTCAACGCGCTTATTTAAACTGGCGATCTGTAGCCCATGTGACTTACGTTTTGCACCAAAGATTATGTCTAAAGTGGCGCAACAGGCACCGAGCGTTCAGCTTCATTTAGACGCTGAATTCGACCGTCTTCTGTCTGAACGCATGCGTTACCAGGAGATTGATTTTGTGATCGACTACGCTCGCTTTGATGAGCAAGGATTCTCGAGCACAGAAATTTTTAAAGATGAACTGGTGGTGATTGCTTCTAAAACGCATTCACGTATTCAGGGCATGGTCACTGAAGAGCAGCTGATTAACGAAAAACACGCGAAACTTTCACGAGTGCATGGTCAGCGTAGCTTCTCTGAGCAAGCATATCGCGAGCTTGATTGTCTGGCTGCGTATGAAGGTTCAAGCCTGAGCAACCTGCTTTATGTGGTAAGCCAATCTGAGCTTGTGACGATTGCACCACGCTGGATGGCAGAAAATGCGGTAAACAGCGATCAGCTGCAAATTCTGGAACTGCCATTTGCAAGTAAAGAAATCAGTGGATATCTGAGCTGGCACGAGTCTAGTGAGAAAGACAAAGGTCACATCTGGCTTCGTGATCAGTTGATGATTATCTGTGGCGAAGTTGTCGCACAAAAATAAGTGAAGTATGAGCTACCGGTTGAGTCCGGTAACTCAGTAAGTACTAAGTGTTTGATGCGGAAGATTCCTCAAATACTCACCAAATTTTACAATTACAAAGCCCCGGAAGGTTTGCTCTTTCGGGGCTTTTTATTTTTTACAATGGTTAATACAAACAGAAAGTTAAGTGCTTTTCTATCCGACTATCGATGGGGTGGTTCGCACTCATTAGTGAAGCCGATCTCTTAATAAAGAGAAGTTTGATATTCGTCAGTTGCGTTTTGCCGCCCTGTGAGTACACTTGCTCGCTCAATTAGCTTACACCTGTAAGCCAAAGGTAAGTAAAAATGGCCAAGTTAGATTTTCATATCGTTAAACGTATTCGTGAACAAATTGCGAAAGGTGATACTCGCGTTGCTCTAAAACACAAAGTGGGCAATGAATGGCAAGGTATTACTTGGCAGCAATTTGGTCAGCAAGTGGATGAACTATCGCTTGCACTTTTGGCTCAGGGATTGAGAGTTCAGGATAAGGTCGGCATTTTCTCAAATAACATGCCGCAATGGACGATTGCTGATTTCGCCGCACTGCAAGTACGCAGTGTGACAGTTCCTATCTATCCGACTAATACGGCTGCGCAGTCGGCGTATATCCTCGACAATGCAGACGTGAAAGTTCTGTTTGTGGGTGAGCAGCCTCAGTTTGATGCAGCCGTCAGTATTTTCGAGCAATGCAGTCAGCTAGAACTGATCGTGGCGATGTCTGACGATATCGAGCTTGGAGATCATCCATTTGTTGCTTCTTGGAAGGATTTTATTGCCCAGGGCAATAGCCGTTACCAAGAAGAGTTGGACGCTCGTGTTACACAGGCTTGTGAAGATGATTTGCTTACCCTGATTTATACCTCTGGTACAACAGGACAGCCGAAAGGGGTAATGCTGGATTATGCCAATATTGCCGCGCAGCTAGAAGGTCATGATAAACGCTTGAGCCTGACTCAGGATGATGTCTCGCTGTGTTTCCTGCCATTGTCTCATGTGTTCGAGCGAGCGTGGACATTCTATGTCCTGTATAAAGGCGCAACCAACTGTTACCTCAAAGATACAGCGCAAGTGCGAGACGCGCTCAGTCAGGTTCGTCCAACTGTGATGTGTGCAGTGCCTCGCTTCTACGAAAAGATTTTTTCTGCGATTCATGAGAAGGTGTCTCGTGCACCAATCCACCGTAAGATCATGTTTACCTGGGCGGTGAACATGGGCGCTAAAATGGCGTTATGCCATCAGGAAAAGCGTCAGCCTTCAATCATGCTACGTAAAGCTCATGCTCTGGCTGATAAGTTGGTACTGAGTAAGCTACGTGCGCTATTAGGCGGGCGTATTAACTTTATGCCTTGTGGCGGCGCGAAGCTGGATGAAACCATCGGCCGTTTCTTCCATGCGATGGGCATTAACGTTAAGTTAGGCTACGGCATGACGGAAACAACCGCGACCGTATCCTGTTGGGATGATTACTGCTTTGATCCTGATTCTATCGGTACATCGATGCCGGGCGCACAAGTAAAAATCGGTGCAAACAATGAAATTTTGGTTCGTGGCCCTATGGTCATGCGTGGCTACTACAAAATGCCAGAAGAGACTGAAAAAACGTTCGATGAGCACGGTTTCCTGAAAACTGGCGATGCGGGTCATATTGATGAAAACGGCAATCTCTTTATCACTGATCGTATTAAAGAGTTGATGAAAACCTCGGGTGGTAAGTACATTGCGCCACAGATGATCGAGGGTGCCATCGGTAAAGATCACTTTATCGAGCAGATTGCGGTTATCGCTGATACACGTAAGTTCGTCTCAGCATTGATTGTTCCGTGTTTTGATTCGTTGGAAGAGTATGCCAAAGAGTTGAACATTGCGTATCACGATCGCGTTGAGTTGATCAAACATCACCAAGTCGTAGAAATGCTCGAAAAGCGAGTTAATGAATTGCAAAAAGAGCTGGCTAAGTTTGAACAAGTTAAAAAGTTTAAACTGTTGCCAAAGGCTTTCTCGATGGATGATGGTGAGCTGACACCGACACAAAAATTGCGTCGTAAAGTTATCAACGACAAATACCAAGATGAAATCGAAGAAATGTACAAGGAAAAGCACTAGTTCGCTTAACTTGAACTCGCTTAGATTTCAAATTGATTAAAAAGTCCCCAGAGATGCCTCGTTCATGTCTGGGGACTTTTTTATTTACCAGTGTTCCTACTGTATTTTCGCCTGGTTAAGGGTGATTTTTCGACAAATATAGAGTTGCATATGAAATAATATTCTTTTTTTAACCAATACGCTCATTGATCATACTGTCTATTTTCGCTTCTCTGGCTGCTCTTCCTTCTATCAATCCAATTCTTGGTATCTTGTTAAGAAATGAGACCTAGATCTCATTAGACCCGTTGATAATAAAACGTTACATTTGTTGGGTAACCTTGCGGGATGTTATGACGAACGCAAGACATAGCCGAAAACGTGGAAGTATTTCGATTAGGCTACGAATAAGCCCTAAACTATGTAAAACCAGACCTATCCGTTGACCTTACGGTGTGGAAACTGGGTAAGGAGAGCAATTATGACAGCAATGTTGTCAGGTGCAGAGATGGTTGTGCAATCTCTGATCGAAGAGAATGTATCGCAGATCTTTGGTTACCCTGGCGGTTCCGTTCTAGATATCTATGACGCACTGCACGCCAAAACCGACCAAATTAAACACGTACTAGTAAGACATGAACAAGCCGCAACGCATATGGCCGATGGCTATGCTCGCGCTACCGGCAAGCCGGGTGTCGTACTGGTATGTTCAGGTCCTGGCGCGACCAATACAATTACTGGTATTGCGACCGCTTATATGGACTCTATCCCAATGATCGTTATCTCAGGTAACGTACCGAACAACCTGATTGGTAACGATGCATTCCAGGAATGTGACATTGTTGGTGTCTCTCGCCCAGTGGTAAAACACAGCTTTTTAGTAAAGAAAGCGGAAGATATTCCTGAAACCATCAAAAAAGCGTTTTACATTTCGACGACAGGGCGCCCTGGTCCAGTTGTAATTGATTTGCCAAAAGATGTTATGAATCCGCAAATCAAACTGCCTTACCAGTATCCTGAAAGCATTTCGATGCGTTCATACAAGCCAACCACTTCGGGTCACAAAGGCCAAATCAAGAAAGCACTCAAGTCTCTACTTGAAGCGAAAAAACCTGTGCTTTATGTCGGTGGTGGTGCGGTGATTTCCGGCGCACACGAGCATATCTTTGAACTGGCAGACAAGCTGAACCTTCCTGTAGTGAGCACCTTGATGGGCTTGGGTGCATTCCCTGGCATGCACAAAAACTCGCTGGGTATGTTGGGTATGCACGGTACGTACGAAGCCAACATGGCAATGCACGAAGCTGACCTGATTTTTGGTATCGGGGTTCGTTTTGATGACCGTACGACGAACAATTTGGAAAAATACTGTCCGAATGCGAAAGTTATGCATATTGATATCGACCCATCGTCGATTTCAAAAAACGTGAAAGTAGATTTACCAATCGTTGGTTCGGCAGAAAAAGTGCTTACGACCATGCTAGGTTTGCTGGCTGAGCAAGAAGGTGCAAACGACGAAGAAGCTATCAAAGCGTGGTGGGAAGACATTCAAGTTTGGCGCGATCGTCAGTGCTTATCCTATGAAACCTCTTCAGAGATTATTAAGCCTCAGCAAGTTATTGAAACTCTGCACAAACTGACCAATGGCGATGCTTATGTTGCTTCAGATGTAGGTCAGCACCAAATGTTTGCTGCGCTTTACTACCCATTTAATAAACCACGCCGTTGGATCAACTCTGGTGGTTTGGGCACAATGGGCTTTGGTCTTCCTGCTGGTTTGGGCGTTAAATTCGCTATGCCAGAAGAAGAAGTGGTTGTGGTTACAGGTGACGGCAGTATTCAAATGAACATTCAAGAGTTGTCGACCGCAATGCAGTACGACATCCCAGTGAAGATAATCAACCTGAATAACCGTTTCCTAGGCATGGTAAAACAGTGGCAAGACATTATTTACCAAGGTCGTCACTCTAATTCATACATGAGTTCTGTTCCTGATTTTGCAGCAATTGCAGAAGCTTATGGTCACGTTGGTATTCGTATCGAAACGCCAGATCAGCTAGAAGCTGGTTTGCAAAAAGCACTCGATATGAAAGACCGCTTAGTGTTCGTTGACATTAACGTCGATGAAACTGAGCACGTTTACCCTATGCAGATTAAAGGTGAGGGTATGGACAAAATGTGGCTAAGCAAAACGGAGAGAACTTAATATGAGACACATTATTTCATTGCTATTGGAAAACCAACCTGGTGCGTTGTCTCGCGTTGTAGGCTTGTTCTCTCAACGTGGTTACAACATTGAGTCTTTGACGGTTTCTCCTACAGACGACGAAACTCTTTCTCGTATGAATATCACAACGACATCAAACGAGATGCAACTTGAGCAGATTCAGAAACAGCTACATAAGTTAATTGATGTGCTAAAAGTTCAGGAAGTAACAGAGCTTGAGCACCTTGAACGTGAACTGATGATGGTGAAGGTGAAAGCGAGTGGCTTTGCTCGTGCTGAAGTAAAACGCACAGCAGACATCTTCCGCGGACAGATTGTTGATGTCACTGCTTCTCAATATACTGTTCAGTTGGCGGGCACCAGTGAGAAACTGGATGCGTTTATTAAAGCAATTTCGGAAGTTACGGAAGTAGTGGAAGTTGCTCGTAGTGGGGTAGTTGGCATTGCGCGTGGAGAACGTGCGCTGAAGCCTTAACGCTAACCGATAGCTTGCTACCAAGAAAAGCCACCGTGAAAATCGGTGGCTTTTTAAATTTGGTACCAGCCAACCGGTGAATCAGTTTTGTGGTAAGCAAAAACAAAAAAGAGGGCCGAAGCCCTCTTTTTATTTATCTTGTAAACGTTTCGAATTAAAGAACGTGTACAGATGCAGTGTTTGTAGTACCTGAAGCTACTAGAGCACCAGAAACCATCACAACGATGTCGCCTTTGTTACCTAGGCCAGACTCTAGAGCAAGCTCTTTACCAGTCACGTAGAACGCGTCTGTGTTTTCGATAGAGTCAACAACGATTGGCGTAACACCTTTAGTAAGAACAAGCTGTGCAGCTGTCTTAGTGTTAGTTGTTAGTGCTAGGATGTTTGCAGTTGGGAAGTACTTACGTACTGAACGTGCAGACTTACCGCCTTCAGTTGCAACAACGATAAGTGGAGCAGCCAGTTTCTCAGCTGTGTCTACAGCGCCTTTACATACCGCTTCAGTGATACGTAGACGTGGGCTGTCTAGACGAGAACCTAGTTCCGCTTTAAGAACTGAATCAGTACGTTTAGCGATTTGCGCCATGATAGTTACTGCTTCAACAGGGTATTTACCTTTTGCAGTTTCACCAGAAAGCATTACTGCGTCAGTACCATCCATTACAGCGTTAGCAACATCGCCTGCTTCCGCACGAGTAGGACGTGGGTTGTTGATCATAGAATCAAGCATTTGAGTTGCAGTGATAACCATCTTACGTGCACGGTTACACTTCTCGATCATCATTTTCTGAGCGAAGATTACTTCTTCTGCTGGGATTTCAACACCTAGGTCACCACGTGCAACCATGATGCCGTCAGAAAGCTCTAGGATCTCATCGAAGTTATCAACACCTTCTTGGTTTTCGATCTTAGAGATGATGTGGATGTTCTCGCCGCCGTTTGCAGCAAGTACGTCACGGATTTCTTGAACGTCAGAAGCTTTACGGATGAAAGAAGCCGCAACGAAGTCAACGCCTTGCTCACAACCAAACTTAAGGTCGTTCTTATCTTTTTCAGATAGAGCTGGTAGGTTTACAGAAACGCCAGGTAGGTTAACACCTTTGTTTTCGCCTAGTGCACCGTTGTTAAGTACTTTACATTTAACTTCAGTTTCAGTAGTCGCGATAACTTCCATCTCGATTAGACCGTCGTCTACAAGGATAGTGTTACCAACGTTTAGGTCTGCTGCGAAACCAGCGTAAGTCACTGCTACAGTGTCTTTGTTACCAACAACTGAAGTGTCAGTTGTGAAAGTGAATTCTTGACCAGCAACTAGATCAACGTCGTTACCGCCTTCTAGTTTGATAGTACGGATTTCTGGACCTTTAGTATCAAGAAGGATTGCCAGTTGTTTGCCAGTTGCTTCCATTACTTGGCGGAAGTTCGCAATACGAGTGCCGTGCTCTTCATAGTCACCGTGAGAGAAGTTAAGACGCATAACGTTCATGCCTGCGTTTACTAGTTCAGTTAGCTTCTCTACAGATTCAGTTTTAGGGCCAATCGTACAAACGATTTTGGTCTTTTTCATGGAAGATACTCTCCGGTAAGTATAGTTACAATTTGAAAGTCGGTTATTTACTCTGAAGTCAGGGCGTTTTTGATGACATTTTGTGCCTGTCACCCACCGATTTTCCGCCACATTATTGAACTTCAGATTCTGAAAGTCTTTCACCAAGTTTAGTCATTTTATGACTTAAAGATCGGTGATTTTGGTTACCTTTTTGTGACTAATACCACTTTATATGCAGAAAGTTGCAAAAAAATAGCCGTCATTTCTGTAATTTTTTTTCTTTTCGGTGGCGAATTCTACCACCGAATGAATCCAATATCACTGTTTAAGAATTGTCTTAGGACAAGGTTTTATCGAGAAATATTAATTTTTTGGATCGAAATAAATGGACTTAAAAGTTTCGATTTGACTATAATAACTTTCGAAACGAAACTTAAAATCAAAACGTAAATGTCGAAACGAAACACTCAACTAAGAAGACACGCTATTTCTAACCTGGTTTCTGAACTGGGCGAAGTCAGTGTAGATGAATTGGCTCATCAGTTTGAGACCTCTGAAGTCACGATTAGAAAGGACTTAGCTTCTTTAGAGAAAAATGGACAGCTTTTGCGTCGTTATGGTGGAGCGATCGCGATCCCAACGGAAGTTATCCATGAAGAATTGAGTCCAAATGTTTCGACTCGAAAGTTAAATTTAGCCAAAGCGGCCGCATCGCTGATCCGAGACCACAATCGCATTGTTATCGACAGTGGCAGTACGACCGCAGCATTAATACAGCAGCTAAACGACAAGCGTGGTTTAGTCGTAATGACCAACTCGTTGCATGTGGCAAATGCCCTCAATGAGCTGGAAAGTGAACCGACTTTGTTGATGACAGGCGGGACCTGGGATACACACTCTGAATCCTTTCAAGGCAAAGTAGCTGAGTCTGTTTTAAGAGCTTATGACTTTGACCAGCTTTTTATTGGTGCTGATGGTATCGACCTAGAGCGCGGAACGACCACATTTAATGAGCTGGTTGGCTTAAGTAATGTGATGGCAGAAGTGTCCCGCGAAGTCATCGTAATGATTGAGTCTGAAAAAATTGGTCGCCGTATTCCGAATCTTGAGCTCGCATGGCAACAGATCGATGTGCTGGTAACTGATGCGGATATACAAGCTGAGCATAAATCACAGATTGAACAGCATGGCGTGAAAGTCATTTGCGCCTAACAAACTTATATTCAAACTAACATTTTTAAATTTACTTCCCTCATGTACGGGCCTTTGCTTGCTGCCTCTATATGAAATCATGGCTAGGGAAGAACAAAACTAAAATCGGAGAAAAAACATGTGTGGAATCGTCGGTGCAGTGGCACAACGAGATGTTGCAGAAATTTTGGTCGAAGGTCTACGTCGTCTGGAGTACCGTGGCTATGACTCGGCGGGCGTAGCGATCGTCGATGCAGAAAATAATCTGACTCGCGTTCGTCGTCTAGGCAAAGTGCAAGAGCTGGCTGATGCGGTTGATCAAGAGAAAGTGATTGGCGGCACTGGTATTGCGCACACGCGCTGGGCGACACACGGTGAGCCTTCAGAAATCAATGCGCACCCACACATGTCAGGTGATATCACTGTTGTGCATAACGGCATCATCGAAAACTACGAAGAACTGCGTGAAATACTTCGTGAGCGTGGCTACGTATTCGAATCTCAAACTGATACTGAAGTGATTGCACACCTTGTTGAGTGGGAACTTCGCACCTCAGAAACGTTGCTTGAAGCGGTACAGAAAACAGCGAAGCAACTGGAAGGCGCTTACGGCACGGTAGCGTTGGATCGTAAAGATCCTTCTCGCATTGTTGTGGCTCGCTCTGGTAGCCCGATTGTTATTGGTTTTGGTGTGGGTGAAAACTTCCTGGCTTCAGACCAATTGGCATTGCTTAACGTTACTCGCCGCTTCATGTACCTGGAAGAAGGTGACGTAGCTGAAATCACTCGCCGTGAAGTGACAGTTTACGATGAAAAAGGTGAGCATGTAGAGCGTGAAATCACTGAGTCTAATGCTGAGCACGACGCGGGTGATAAAGGTCAGTACCGCCACTTCATGCAGAAAGAAATCTACGAGCAGCCAAAAGCGTTAATCAACACAATGGAAGGTCGCATTACTGCCGATTCTGTTGTGACGGATGCGATTGGTGTGCATGCAGCAGACATTCTAAGCAAAGTCGAGCACGTACAAATCGTAGCTTGTGGTACTTCTTATAACGCGGGCATGACCGCTCGTTACTGGTTTGAAGATATTGCTGGCGTAAGCTGTGACGTAGAAATCGCATCTGAGTTCCGCTACCGCAAGTTTGTTACTCGTCCAAACAGCCTTCTTATCACGTTATCTCAGTCTGGTGAAACGGCCGATACGCTAGCAGCGCTTCGTCTTGCGAAAGAGAAAGGCTACATGGCGGCAATGACCATCTGTAACGTGGCTGGTTCTTCTCTTGTTCGTGAATCTGATTTTGCCTTTATGACTCGCGCTGGTGTTGAAATCGGAGTGGCTTCTACCAAAGCATTTACCACTCAGCTATCTGCACTGTTGATGCTGGTTACTGCGCTTGGTAAGCAACAAAACCGTATCAGCAAAGAGAAAGAAAAAGAGATCGTAGAAGCGCTGCACGCACTACCAGAGCAAATCAATCAGGCGTTGTCTTTTGAAAAAGAGATCGAAGCACTGGCAACGGATTTTGCTGATAAGCACCATACTCTGTTCCTTGGCCGTGGTGAGTTCTACCCAATCGCGATGGAAGCATCTCTGAAACTAAAAGAGATCTCTTACATTCATGCTGAAGCTTACGCAGCAGGTGAACTAAAACACGGTCCTTTGGCTCTGATCGATGCCGACATGCCAGTGGTTGTGGTTGCGCCAAGTAATGATCTGCTTGAGAAGCTGAAATCAAATGTTGAAGAAGTTCGTGCACGTGGCGGTCTACTGTACGTATTTGCTGACGCTGATGCAGGCTTTGAAGGCGATGACACAATGAAGATCATCACAATGCCACACGTAAGCGAAATCACTGCAGCGATTTACTACACCATTCCAATGCAGTTGCTGTCTTACTACATTGCTCTGATCAAAGGTACTGACGTTGACCAACCACGTAACCTGGCAAAAGCAGTTACCGTGGAATAACACTACTCATTACCAAGTGAATTACAAAGCCACCTATTACGCAGCGCGTGATAGGTGGCTTTTTCTTTTATGCTCATAGACAAAATAGGGGAAGCATCTTAACAGTGCCGCGAATAAACCCAGTCTGCTTGCTCACATTGTTCGATGGACAGCGTTAAGGTTGAATTTGACGAAGTGAGTCCAACGCCGTGTTCATGCTGACAGAGTCGGTCAGTGTATTGAGTTTGAAAAACAGGATGTCGAAAGCAATCATCTGCAGTAGTTGTGGCGTGACCATACCTAATTGGTTGTGCTCTTCGGTGTAGCTATAAGGAATGACGAAATCCGATAGCTGAGCCACTTTGCCTTTTCCGTAACGAGTCAGTGCGATCACTTTGGCACCGTTGGCGCGTGCTTTTTCAATCGTGGCCAACACTTCTTGTGTATTGCCTCGCGCCGATACCACCAGCAATACATCGTCTTTTTTCAGCAGTGAAGCCTGGACGATTTGAATGTGGTAATCCAGGTTGAACTGAACGTTAAAACCAGAGCGAATCAGCTTGTGGTTGATGTCGGCGGCGACCACCGCAGAAGCCCCAATACCCGAGAGCAGAATCTTGTTTGCCTTGAGCAGTAACTCAGCACTGCGCTCAATGGTATCGGTATCAATCAGGCTTAGAGATTGTTCTATCTTACTGGTAAATAAGTTTTTTGATTTCTCAATGATGGTTTGGGTTGAGTCACTGCTTTCGATTTCTGCATACACAGATTGAGTGGGCAGCTTTTGTGCCTGTGGCGCAAATGCCGCCAGCTTCAGTTTTAGGTCCGGAAAGCCACTGCAGCCGATGCTCTTGGCATAGCGAATCACCGAAGAGTCGCTGATACCCAGTTTAGCGCCGACTTTGGTGGCGCTAAACTTAGCGAGGTCAAACTGTTGCTCAATAATAAAGTGCGAAATTCTTTGCTCGTTCAGGTTAGTGGAATGAGCGAGTACTTTGACTTTATTGATGATGCTTTCCATTGATGCCTCTACAGTGAATTCGTCCCGCCGCAACGAATTGTACGACGGGATGATATTAGCGACTTTTCGCTGTATTTTCGACTGGATCGGTAAACCCTAAGAGCATCGACGCGATAAAACCGACAATCCATGCACACACTACCGCAAGAAGGAATGATGGAATCTGCCCCTCGCCAACCAGTGGAATCAGAGAAAGCCCAGCAGTACCAAATGGAATGATGATGCCAATCTTGAACGCGGCCATCATGGCACCACCAGCAAAACCGCCAATACAGCCTGCAATAAAGGTTTTACCTAGCGGTAGTGACACACCAAACAACAGTGGTTCGCCAACACCCAGAATACCAACAGGCAGAGCACCAGTGATGGTCTTCTTCAGGCGTTCATTCTTCGACTTAAGGTATACGTACGCCGCAGCGCCGACTTGCCCCATGCCACCCATCGCTAAAATCGGGAACAGGTAGTTAAGACCAAAAGTCTCAAGAATTTGCGCATGAATAGGGATAAGACCTTGGTGTAAGCCTGTTAATAGTAGGAACAGGAAGCCACCACCCAGGACACCGCCAACCGCTACGGAACCTGCGGATTCATTAAGCAGTGCAACCGAAACCAAGTTACCTAGCCACACGTTTACCGAGTGGGCGATAGGCTGCAAGATGAACAAAGCCACTGCCGACGACACCAAAATCGTCACGGTTGGAGTAAAGATAAGGTCGAGACTTTCTTTACAGTGGCTACGGAACCAAAGCTCAAACTTAGAAGAAAAGACACAGACCAACAATACAGCAAACATGCCGCCGCCGCCCGGAACTAATGCGTTACCAAATAACTCGATATTGGCAAGGCCCGGCGCAGCCAAAACTGCAGCCATCACCGCACCAATCGCAGGAGACGCCTGAAGTTCTTTGGCGGTATTCATACCGATCATGACAGAAAGCACGGCGAATACGGCTTTACCAACGACAGTGAATAGCGAGAAGATATCTGGGTTGGCTGCGACAAATTCCGGAGCGACAAGTTTGAAGATGTTCACCATCCCCAGAACTAAACCACATCCGATCAAAGCTGGAATGGTCGGCACAAAAATTGCGGCTAAGGTGTTGAGAGCGCGACGAATCGAAAATGGTTGCGCGACAGGGGCCTCCGCCGAACCTTCCTCAATACCTGCACCTTTCATTCGTTTATTCAGAACGCCAGCGACTTTTGCCGCAGTGCCCATGCCGACGATGATTTGATATTGTTCTCCGGCATCAACGACACCTTTAATACCCTCAACCTCTCGTAGTGCATCCATATTAAATTGGGAGCGGTCTTTAAGCACGATACGTACGCGTGTCATGCAGTTGGTCAGGGTCGCGACGTTATCAAAGCCGCCAATATGCCGTTCAATGTGATCGGCAATGAGTTCCAGATGTTCTATCTTATTTGCCATGCTATTTTCCTTGCAGTAACTGCTGTTTCAGAGGTTGGAAGGGTTGTGCCGCAAGAGCCAACGCTTTAGAAGGTGAAGTGTCCAACGTGTGCAGCAATACCGCAGCACGAACATTGTATTCCACCGCATCCAATAGCTTGGCGGCGGTGAGTTCATTCACTTCACAAATTTGCTGCACCATGTGCTGGGCACGAATGCGCAGCTTCTGGTTATTCGCTTTGACGTCTACCATCAGGTTTCCGTGCACTTTACCCAGTTGAAGCATGACCGAGGTACTCAGCATGCCCAGTAACATCTTTTGTGCTGAGCCGCTTTTCATCCGTGTCGAGCCTGCCAGTACCTCTGCGCCGACATCCGGTGCAATAGACACATCCGCGTGTTGCGAAATAAGCCCAGGTCCTCGGGTACTGAGTGCAATGGTTTTCGCGCCGATCTGTCTGGCGTAATCCAGTGCTGAAATGACGAAGGGTGTTCTTCCACTTGCGGCAATCCCAACCACTACATCTTGCGAAGTCAGTTGGCGCTGGCGAAGTTCGGCAGGAGCGGACTCTTTGCAGTCTTCAATGTCTTCTACAGCCGCGAGCATAGCGTCAAGACCGCCTGCGATAATGGACTGGACCAGAGCAGGATCGGTACCAAAAGTAGGGGGGCATTCTGCTGAGTCTAAAACACCAAGTCGGCCGCTGGTTCCTGCACCAACATAGAATAAACGGCCGCCTTGTCTCATCTGCGAGGCAATCAGTTCAACCGCTTTGGCGACATCTGGCAGCACTTTATTAATCGACACCGCAACGCTGGCATCGTGGGCATTGAGTAATTCCAGCACTTCCATTAATGGCAACTCGGACAGCTGCTCTGTCTCGGGGTTTTGCTCTTTATTAATGGTTGACGACAACTCACTCATAACTCTCTCCGTTGATAATCGACGGATAGATAATAATTAAATGTCGAATTCCGATAATTTAAATAGTACGGATTATAGATTGGAGTCACATATGTAAAACGATGTTTCATTTATTTTTGTTGTGGTTCGACTACTTATTGGTAGGAGACTTGACGGGGAGTGAATGGTTGTATTAAGGAGTGAGAATGTCGAGAAGTGACATTCTCTAAACAAAACACCCGGTCGAGGAGTCGGTGGGCAGAGGTAGCAATAATTCAAAGCAGTAGTCAGTACTGCACAAAGATAGCGTTAGTAATGTTTAACTATTAAAAAGGACTTTCCTTGCCAAGTTCATTGCAGATTTCGACAATGGCGAGGGAAAGCCCTGATTTGATGATTTGTTGTTGGCGCTGAAGTTGAAGCTGATAGAACTCTAAATCGATGTCGTCATCCGGTTCATTGACTTCCAGTTGCACCATGCCCATTTTCTTCACCAAATGCAGCTTTTTGATCGGATCGAGAATGTTTGGGTCAGTGAACTCGTAGTCGGATGCGTCGCTGTTGAGTTGGTTTTTGAGCTTAATGATATCTTCAATATCGTGGTAAATATCGTCAGGTAGTACGCCCAAACCAAACAGTAATTTTAGACGAACAGACAGATCGCCCAGTGGGCCTGAGTCTTGTAGTAGCGGGCCGACAACCGATTGAACAGCGAAGTTATCTTTACGGAAAATTCTTTGTATCAGACCGTCGATCGACTCGTTAAAGACGTCGACCGTGGCAATAAAGAAGCCCCGCACTGAGGGTGCGCCGTTGAGTCGTTCAATGATCTCGGTTTCGTTGATGTTATCTGCCATATACTGAGTAGTTGTTAAGTCGTTATTATAAGGGGAGCATTGCCCCCCTCTGAGTTAATTACAGCTGGTTGTAGAGTGCCTCAATATGAGCCACCTCAGCGCTGTCTTCTGCAAGACCTGTGTATTTCGCGAGCGTTGGCTTCACGCCGACTTCTTTTAATGAAGTTTGTAATTCAACCGCTTGAGGATCGGTGTCGTTAGTGTACTTCAACGCCGCCGCTATCCCTTTTAAAAGTGTTTGATTTTCAGTGCCATATTCAATTGTACCGAGTAATGGCTTCACTAATCTATCATTTGCACCTAATTTGCGAATTGGCTGACGTCCAACGCGGTCAACTTCATCAACTAAGTATGGATTGGCAAAGCGACCCAGAATCTTCTCGATGTAGGCATTGTGCATGTCGCGGTCGAAGCCATAACGACGAATCAGCACTTCACCACTCTCGATCATGGCCTGCTTTACTTCAGCCTGAATCTCAGGATCTTCAATCGCTTCTCGAATGGTGCGGTGTCCTTTCAAGCAGCCCAAGTAAGCCGTAATACAGTGGCCGGTATTTAGGGTGAACAGTTTACGTTCCACAAACGCCATCAGGTTGTCGGTCTTTTCCATCCCTGCGATGTCCGGGATTTCCCCTTTGAATTGTTGCTCGTCAACAATCCACTCGCTGAAGCTTTCTACCGTTACTTCCAGTGGATCATCGTTGGCAGCTTCTGCTGGTGGCACGATACGGTCTACTGCAGAATCGACGAAGCCAACGAGCTCATCGGCTTTTGCGTGCAGTGACGCATCAAGATGCTTGTACACTTCGCCTTTTAAATGGGTCGTGCCGCGAACCATGTTCTCACAGGCGATGATGTTCAATGGTGATTCATTCCCCGCTTCGAAACGTTTGGTGATGCCGGTTGCGATGGTTTTCGCAATGATGTCCAGCACGTTGGGACCCACGGCGGTTGTCACCAAATCGGTTTTTACGATGCGGTCAATCACGTCTTCACTTGCTGAGTTAACTGCGGTGACATGCGTGACTGTGTCGATTTGGCACTCCGTGCCCACCACTTTAACTTTGTATTCTTGTTTATGACTGAGTTGGTCTACCAACGGGGCATCAACGTCAGCGAAAGTGACCTCGACGTCTGCGTCTGCTAAAAGTTTACCGATGAAACCACGACCAATGTTACCTGCGCCAAAATGAACTGCATTTTTCATAACTGTTACCTACCAATGTCTGAAATATTGACTAACGAATCTAGGGTGAGGCCAACCGCATAGGGGGTGACAGCTGACCTCGGTTTGCTCAGGAGCAAATTAAGTGAAGTAATTAAGCGGCTTGTTCGCGGCCAAGGATGTTGAGGATCTCTTCTACATCCGTGGTGCTGGTTAGCTTCTCAATTGCTTCTGGCTCATCGAGCGCGTTCGTAATGGTGGTAATAACTTGGATGTGCTCATCATTTTTAGCGGCAATGCCGATAACCAGTTTCGCTACATCGTCTTCGTCTTCAGTAAATTGGATACCCGATGGGTATTGGCAGATAACAATGCCAGTCTTTTTAACGCGATCTTTCGCTTCAATCGTGCCGTGTGGCACCGCGATAGATTCGCCAAGGTAAGTCGGAACCAGGGCTTCACGATCAAACATCGCCTCCACGTATTCTGGTTCAGCGTAGCCAAGTTCAACTAACTTGTTGCCCGCAAAGCGAATCGCTTCTTCTTTGTTAGCCGCGCTTAAACCTAAGTGGATGTTTTCACGTTGAATCTGGAATACAGATGGCTGCTGTTGTTCAAAATTGTCGTCGTTTGCTGCAAGAACCGATACTTTTACCATCTGATCGTCATTGGCAGATGAAGTTTGTGCCGCCAGCAGTTTGGTGACGAGTTGGTTGTACATTTCGCTGTCCAGGAAGTTAGTCAGTGAAATGTGGTGTGCGTTAGGAGCATGCTTACGTGCACGATCCGTCAAATCTTTATGAGTAATCACGATATCTGCACTCTCTGATAAATTGTTAATAGCAAGGTTAGTGACGTGGATGTTCAGACCTGCGTCCTGAACTTTCTTGCGTAGCATGCTCGCCCCCATCGCGCTTGAGCCCATGCCGGCATCACAAGCGACAATAATGCTTTGAACTGTCGCAAGGTCTACGTCGCCTTTGCTTTCACTGTTTACCGCTGCATTGTTTTTTGATGCAGATTTCATGTCTTTCATTTGTGAAGTCGCTTTTTCTAGCGCGGCTTTATCGCCGTCTTCTTCTGTCGATGTTTGAGTCTTCATTAACAGAGATGCTACGGTGAACGACACGCCCGCTGCCGCCGCGATAGAGGCTAGAACACCAACGATCGAGCCTTTTTGCGTCATCAATAGTACCGCGAAGATAGAACCTGGAGACGCTGGAGAAACGATACCTGCGTTGAACATAGTGAGAACGAACACACCTGTCATACCACCTGCGATAGCCGCTAGGATGAGGCGTGGGTTCATCAGAATGTATGGGAAGTAAATCTCATGGATACCACCAAAGAAGTGGATGATAGAAGCACCACCAGCAGTCTGACGAGCAGTACCTTTGCCAAACACCATGTACGCCAGAAGAATACCTAGACCCGGACCTGGGTTTGCTTCAATCAGGAAGAAAATAGATTGACCTGTTTCTGACGCCTGTTGAATGCCTAGTGGTGAGAAGATGCCGTGGTTAATTGCGTTGTTCAGGAACAGAATCTTCGCTGGCTCAACAAAAATAGAAGTCAGAGGTAGAAGGTGCGCTGATACAAGGAAGTTTACTCCTGCTGCTAAAGCACCAGAAAGTACTTTTACAAAAGGACCGATCAGGAAGAAAGCAAGAATGGCACACAGCATACCGATGATGCCTGCAGAGAAGTTGTTTACCAACATCTCAAAGCCACTTTTCACTTTGCCATCGATGTAGTTGTCGAATTTTTTAATCGCCAAGCCGCCCATTGGACCGACGATCATCGCTCCCATGAACATAGGGATGTCTGTACCGACAATCACGCCCATTGTGGTGATTGCGCCGACTACAGCACCGCGATCGCCGCCGACTAATTTACCACCGGTGTAACCGATAAGTAGTGGCAGCAAGTAAGTGATCATAGGACCAACCATTGAAGCCAAAGTCTCATTTGGCAACCATCCGGTTGGGATGAATAGTGCAGTGATAAAGCCCCACGCGATAAATGCGCCAATGTTAGGCATTACCATGTTAGACAGAAAGCGACCAAAATTTTGTATCTTGATCTTAGCATCTGGTGATATCATAACAATTCCCCGTTCGATGTTCTGATGAATATTGTTGTCGTAAACGGTTCGCCAAAACCGCTTGTTTGATTGCTTAGTACCCAATCAATTTATCACACAATTTCCAATTAGAACTGACAACGGGCTTTTCGTGATCTACACCCGCACTTCTTCAGATAAAAAGCATTTTTTAAGTGATGGCGATCAATTTATTGATATGTAACTTAATAACAAAATGCAGGTTTTGAATCTGTCAATAAAAATCTTAGTGATCAAATCGATCTTATTACAAATTTGAATTGAAAATATAATGTGATCAAAATCACTTATGATTTATTTCTGGGATCGAATTAAATATTTCGATCGATCAGCATCACACTTTGTCGTTGTTTGGTTGTTGGTAAAAATGTGACCTGCGTCTGGTTGTGGTTTTTTTGAAATTTTGTAACGAGATATGCTGCGCAATATCAGCACATAGTGACTGATTGACTGAGCAAATGAGTGTGATGTCAGAAATATCTGAAAATTTCGGTTATATTTCTTACAAATTAAAAGGATAGTGCATTACTTGTATCAGCAATGCACTATTTCTCTGGTAAGTTATTTATCGAGGTGTTGTGCTAAATATGTTCGCGTATTTTCCAGCCCCATGTATCGTGCCAGTGTCTTTTCTGGCACGTCGCGTAAGTCCACCATAATTAATCCGTCTAGCGCGTTGTTAAAGGCAGGATCAACGTTAAAGCAGACCAGTTTGCCGTTTAAGCTCAAATACTGACGCAGTAAAACAGGAACTCCTTTGCCTTCATCAATTCGAGCGATCACACGAGACAGCAGCTGCAAATCGCCTAACGCGGTGAGCATGCTGGTGTTCCAGTTCAGGTTAGTCTCGGGAAGCGGGTTGGATGGGGTAACGTGCTCTGCACAGGCATTGTCGTAGTGATGTAGTGTCATGGACTGAGCCAGTAATTGACGAGCGGTTTGGCTGTAATCGTTACTTATGCTGACCGGACCAAACAGGTGCGTATACTCTGGGTTTCTATGTACGAATGTTGCAATGCCTTTCCAAAGCAGTAGCAGGGCACTCATGCTCTTTTGGTATTGCTCCGCAATCACCGAGCGTCCCATCTCAATCGATTTACCCATCTTGTCGATAAAGCGCTGGTCATAGTTAAACAGGGTGCGGGAGTACAACCCTTCAACTCCATGTTTTCTCATTAATTTATCGACTAATCCCAGACGATAAGCGCCCACCATGCATTGATTTTCACGATCCCAGACAAATAGGTGCAGGTAATCATGATCGAAATGATCGATATCGATCGCTTGCCCTGTGCCTTCGCCCACCTGACGAAAGTTGTATTCACGTAGACGACCGATTTCATGCAGTAGAGATGGGATCTGATAAGCGGATGTGCAGTAGACCTCAAACTCACCACTTTCAAGAAGTTTGGCTTCTGCAGGTAAGCTGTGCAGCTCATCGAGTAATTGGCTTATCGGTAACCCTGCCGCAATAGGCAGCAAAGCATTCATCGATGTGGTTTGCCCAGGAGTGCTGGGTTCACGGTTAAGCAGGTAGGTATTGAGCCTCAAATAATTGACCACCTGATCATCACTGAGGTTATTCAGTTCTTTAAATTTAATCGCCTGGCCAAAAGATAGTTCAATTGTTTGAGCATTCTTATTAAGGAGCTCTCTACCCAGCATTAACGTTCTTAGCAAAGGATGGATTTTTCCGGCCATATAAAAGCGTTTCGAGTTTTGCCCGTTAATAAATACGGGTACCGTCGTCGCCTTATTTTTACGAATCAGGCTACTGACACTGCGGCTCCACTCTTTGTCTTCTAAACGCTGCTGCTTAGCGTCAACCAGTTGCGATACTTCACCTGCAGGGAAAACTAACAACAATCCGCCGTTTGCTAGGTGTCTGTTCGCCGCGCGCAGTGCTTTCATGTTGGACTTGACCGCGTCTTTGCCTTCAAACACATCTACACCAATAAATAACTGGTCGAGTTCCGGGACGGTTTTAAGGTATTGATTCGCCAAGATTTGGATGTCATCTCGAACCATGAGCAGTAACTCTGCCAGTATGACGCCTTCGACGCAGCCGAGAGGGTGGTTGGCAACAATGACGGTAGGGCCTTGTTTTGGCACGGCGTCGAGTGAGCCATGAGCAATTCGGTAATCGATACCTAAAATCGACAGCGTGAAGCGTAAAAAGGTTTGAATATCTGCATTAACAGGTCTTTGCGCATAGAACTTATCGAGCTGGCTTAATCCAGTAGCCCACTCAGCGACATTTTCACCAATGCCAAATGGCGTTTTACGAGGGAGACGAAAAGGGGTAGTGCTATCCATATTTACCTCAGCGTGCAAGTTTCTAACTGGATAGTAGGAATTGCAGATGACAGTTCAGCGGCAAAACAGTGAGTCTTTGGTGACAAAAGAGTGACGATTTATTGAACGCTGAGGTTAGATTCAGAGGTCGGTGCGGAATTTTTGTCCGCTTTAGTTGGGCTTATGCTATGGTAGTTACGGCTCATTATTTGGGCTATTTATATGCCGTCATATCGGTATTATTAATCAAATAAAATCACTCAACATCTTCTCACGTGAAGGTGTGGGTACAAGTCCGATTCCCCTGAAATGGTTGAAACGGCTAAGGATATTTATGAATGGAAACAATCTGGATTAAGAATCCACTCGCGATTTACACTGGCAATGAGCAGGACGCTCGCGGAGGTCTGGTGATTCGCGGAAACAAAATTGTTGAGCTGGTGGCCTTAAATGCCACGCCTGACAGCAAAATCGATTCGGTAGTCAACGCCAGCCAGCACGTTATCACTCCAGGGCTAATCAATGCCCACCACCACTTTTATCAAACTTTGACTCGCGCTTATCCCGATGCTCTCAATAAAGAGCTATTTCACTGGTTGAAAAGCCTTTATCCGGTGTGGGCGAACCTTGATCAGGAAATGATGAGTGTCGCTACTGAATTGGCTTTAGTTGAGCTTATGCGTTCAGGGTGCACGACCGCTTCGGATCATCACTACTTATTACCCAATGGTCTGGAACATGCCATCGATCTGCAAGTTGAAGCTGCACACAGCCTTGGCGTACGCGCTATTTTTACTCGGGGTTCAATGAGTTTGGGGGAAGATCAGGGCGGTTTACCGCCAAGGCATACTATCCAAACAGAGCAAACGATAGTCGATGACAGCAAAAGACTGATCAATGAATATCACCAAGACCATGATGGCGCGATGATACAAATTGCGCTTGCGCCATGCTCCCCATTCTCGGTGACCACGGATCTGATGAAAGAGACTGCGCGAATCGCTCAAGATGAGAATGTCATGGTGCATACCCACTTGTGTGAAACCATTGATGAAGAGAACTTCTGTATCAAGCAGTTTGGATTGCGTCCGGTCGATTACCTTGAAGATGTTGGCTGGTTAAACGAGCGTACTTGGTTGGCTCATGGTATTCATTTTAACTCTGAAGAGATTGTACGATTAGGTAAAGCGGGCGTTGGGGTCAGTCATTGTCCGACATCCAATATGATGCTGGCCTCTGGTATGTGTAAAAACTTGGAGCTTGAGCAGGCCGGTGTGAAAGTTGGCCTTGGCGTCGATGGTTCTGCCTCAAACGATGGCTCCAATATGATTGCCGAAGTCCGCATGGCGATGTACCTGCAACGCCTTCAGTATGGCTCAGCAAAAGTAACGCATTTTGATGCTCTGCGCTGGGCGACAAAAGGCTCTGCTCTTGCGATGGGGCGACAAGATATTGGAGAGCTAAACATCGGTTATCAGGCTGACATTGCCATGTTTAAGCTGGATGATATTCGCTTCTCAGGGAGTCATGATCCGCTGGCGGCTTTACTGCTATGTGGCGCACAACAGGCTGACCGAGTGATGGTAGCTGGCCAATGGCGGGTCCATGATGGTGAAGTGATCGGTGTGGATTTACAGGACTTGATGGTTCGTCATAGCCGCGCCGCGAAGCGACTGGCAGAGCTGTCCGTCAGTTAATGTCTGACAGACCAAAATAAAAAGCCGCTCACAAACCAGTGAGCGGCTTTCTCTATTCTATGTGTGAGAACTACAGAATCGGGTAGATGTCTTGTTCTGTGTGTTCCCTCTCAACCACTTCTAATGACGTAAGGATGAATTGATATGTTCATTAGTTCTTTGTTTTCAGGATATTCATCGCCGACAGGATTAACTGGGACAGTTTCTTATAGCTGTAGTATTGAGTAGAAGTTAGCTTTTATAAAACTAACTTCTTATTGGTATCTAGCAGAAATTGACCGTAATCAAGCTAACGGAGTAGCTAGAGGAGTATCTTGGTATGACGTACTGCTAGAAGGATTTAGTACCATGATATATAAATATTTCTTACGTGAACTCTTGGGGTTAGCTATAGTGGTCTGTGTTGTTTTTGGAGTGGTAGGGGTCTTGTTGGATCTTTTTGCCCTGACTGCATTTTTTGAGCATCAAAACTCTATTGCTGATGTCTTTTTCCATGAGTCTTTATACTTTGTTATTTTCTTCATCCCGCCGTATTTTCTCTGGAAACTTATCAATCGCCCAGATCTAGTCGTCGCTAGGCAAAGTTACTTGGCGATGAAGCTTGAAGCAGAACGTCGTCAATACGCTGATCATCTTTAAGCGTAGTTGGCTATTGACCTCAGGCCAGTATCTAAAAAGCACAAAGGCTCATGGATGTTTCCACGAGCCTTTTTCAATATTGCCATTACCTATATGCGAAAGGTGATGGCAGAGTACTATCAAGCACTATGCTGTTTCTAATCCTTAAAATGCAGGCTCAATGGTACCCTTAAAGGTTTTATCTAAAAAGTCACGAATCTCCTGAGACTGATAGATCGATACAAACTTCTTGTACTCTTCTTTATTCTTATCTGCTTCGCGTGTTGCGATAACCATAACAGCCAGAGGTGCTTCTTTCGATTCTAGATAGATCCCTTGTTTTTTAGGATCAAGCCCTGATGACATCACATAGTTCATCGTAATGGTTGCCGCATCGACATCGTCTAATGTTCTTGGCAACTGGGCTGCATCAACTTCAACGAACTGAAATGCTTTTGGATTCTCCGTAATGTCTGTCAACGCCGCTTTATGGCCGACACCCGGTCTCAGTGTAATTAAGCCCGCATCAGCAAGTAGGAGTAGGCCGCGACCACCGTTGGTTGGATCATTCGGGATCGCAATGCGCGCATTCTCAGGTAGGTCTTCAAGAGAACGGAACTTGTTTGAGTAAACTCCCATACGCATCAGAATAGATTGGCCGATAGAGACTAAGTGAGCGTTGTGGCTGTTGTTGAAGTTATCTAGAAACGGTTGATGCTGATAGCTGTTGATGTCGATACTGCCATCACTCAATGCTGCGTTTGGTGTTACGTAATCGGAAAACTCAACCACCTCTACTTTAAGCCCTTGTTTTTCTGCTTCTTTGGCGACTGCTTCTACAACTTGTGCATGAGGGCCAACGGTTGCTCCAACCTTAATGACAGAGTCTTCTTTTTGCCCGCACGCCACTAAGCTCAATGCTGCTATGAGAATAAAAGGTAACTGCTTAATTTGGCTAAAACTTTCCATAATAACTCCATTTATATTTTTGGACGTCTATACGGCTAATCTATCATGATTATAAAACCCGTCAATGTTTGATCGCTCGGTCACCTACTAATGTCTCCCGTCAGTGAGAATTTTGCTTTTGCTAACGTATCCCCTACCAGTTGGCTCTCTGTCTTTAAAGGTTGATTAATCATTTATGCGACAAATGTAATAAAGTTAAATTATTCAACTAATTATGCATAAAGTCACTAAAGTGCAGATGGTTTTGGTCGATATTTAAAATGAGACTTTAGTTCCATAATTTCAAGCAGTAATAATGGAAAGGAGGGCCATGCGTGACATTGAGCCTACACAACAACACCGCTGCGTTAGCAACACGACGTCACGTTGCTGATGCATCTGAAGATTTTAACTCTTCAATACTTAAACTTTCTTCGGGAAAAAAGATCAACAGTGCTAAAGATGATGCGGCTGGTTTACAAATTTCGAATCGATTACATGTACAAACTCGAGGGTTAGATGTAGCAGCTAAGAATGTTAATGACGGAGTAGCCATCGTTCAGACTGCTGAAGGATCTATGAGAGAAATATCTCATATTCTACAAGATATGAGAGACCAATCCTTACAAGCAGCTAACGGAGCATACTCAATAGCGGATAGGCAAGCTATTCAAAAAAATGTCCAAGCTTTAAAGGATGAGCTTCATAGTATCGCGAGTTCAGCCAACTTTGCTGGCATTAACTTGCTCGATGGCACATATGGTAAGAAAGCACTTCAAGTGGGTTCCAATAATGAAACGATTCTCCTTGAGCTAAAGGATATGCGCTCTAGCGCTTCATCGATGGGTGGCAAGATATTTGTTGCACAAGAAGCCAAAGGTGCAGACTGGGTTGTCGGGGAAGATGGCCACAAGCTCAGCATTGATTTCATCGACAAATCTGGGAACGATGTGAGCCTTAACATCGAAGCTAAAATTGGAGATGATATTGAAGAGCTTGCAACTTATATCAACGGACAGCAAGAGTTTATTACAGCATCGGTATCGGGTAGAGGTGAACTGCAAATGTTTGTTGGTTCTGCTGTTGCAGAAGATGAGGTTTGTTTTTCTGGATGTCTGGCTAAAGAGCTGAACTTCGACAATGGCCGCAAGTCGATTGTTGAGAACATCGATGTAACCAGTACAGGAGGAGCCCACGAAGCGGTCGCTGTCATTGATTCTGCATTGAATTATGTGGATGGACATCAAGCAGATATGGGAGCACTTCATAATCGATTTGATCGCATGCTCTCTAATTTAACTAATATGCATGAAAATATTAGTGCATCGAAAGGAAATCGTACTGATACAGATTTCGCAAAAGAAACAACTGAAATGACTCGAGCTAAAATTCTTCAACAATCTTCATCATCTATGTTAGCTCAAGCCAGAGTAATTCCTAATGCAGCTTTGAACCTGCTGAATTAATAGTGTGTGACTTGATATCTGTATCTCAATGGCCGCTCATGTGTTTGTAATACACATGAGTATCTATTGATGAGAAAACTTTAGAATACCAATACCAATACCAAGCAACGAATTAGTTGTTCTTGTGCGATTTATGCTTACTAAACGGTTGGTATTGGTATACGACGGGCGTGGTACCTACCTGGCAAAGTTCACAACCAGATATAGACAAGAACAGAAAAGACAAAGGCCCGTAGATTTCTCTACGAGCTTTTATTGGTGCGCTTTTCTCTAATGTGTCGAACTGCATTTAAGATTCAGGTCAGGCATAGGTTGTGTGTTTGCCCACTTTCTTTTTCATAAGTACGATTTAAGTTACTTTTTTTGTTGTGCCAGTTTAATACGTTTAGTAAAAACATTTGCTTAAGAGTCTTTTTGCATATCATTCAGTCGGTGTGATTTGAGTCATGGCTTGTAAGTTTTGTTTTGAATATTATGGCGCACGATAATTCATTGTAATTATTGATTAAAATGTCATGGTTAGATGTGGCTATAAAAAATCATCAAATTTTAGAGATAAAAATGAAAACCAAAAATGTATTTTCTTTTGCAGTATTGTCTTTTTTCATAAGTAGTGCAGCAGTTGCTGGGACAAAAACTGGATTTTACTTAGGAGCTGACGTGGCATTTGCGAATGATACGGAACTAGAAAACAGTGGTGTATCAATCGAGGAATCAAATGACGTTGGTTTTAATGCCGTTGTTGGGTATGAGTCAAAGTTAGAAGAGTCATTTAAACTTGCTGGCGAAGTGGAATACCAAAATTTTGGTGAGGTGGATTTTTTAGGAACGATGAAAGCAGATGGGTATGCGATTTTTGCTAACCTTAAGCCTAAATATACTTTTAATAATGGTACTTACATCGCGGGTGTAGTTGGCCTAGGTCAAATGACTCTGAAAGATAAGACAAACGCAGTTGAAAAATCTGAGACAGGCTATCAATTTGGTGTAGAGGGTGGATATAACATCAATGAAAGCGTTAGCTTAAATGTTGGTTATCGAAGCGCAAATACTGAAATTGATGACGTAGAAATTGCGATACGTGGCTTTTATGCTGGTGCTCGTTACTACTTCTAACTCAACTACCCCCAACTCTAGAACGCTGGGTCGGCCGCACTAGGTTGGCCCAGAACTCTTCCCAGACCTCACACCACCAAGATTCCACTACATAAATTCTCATGCTAGTTGTCGTCATCGACGTCGATAAATGCCCGTCAACACGGAGATGGTATTCAACCCGGAAACTGTCCCTGTAATATTCCTAGGACAATTTTTTGGCGCAACTTATATACAAAAGCTGATTCTGTTTTGGTACTGGTATTTTTTGCCCTTAGGTTAAAGTAGAGTAGGCGTGTTTACTAATGCAGACTTTTAGAAAGGTTGGTACTTAGCGGGCAATAATTAGGATAGGATATAGACCGGACCAGAAAAGACAAAGGCCCGTAGATTTCTCTACGAGCCTTCTAGAATATGGTGGCCCCTCGCAGACTTGAACTGCGGACCAATCGATTATGAGTCGACTGCTCTAACCACTGAGCTAAGGGGCCTGATAGGTCAACGATTATAGGGGAAGCGCTGCGAGGTGTCTAGATACCAACATGGCTAATTGCGCTTAGTTTTTATCCACTTAGCACAGCGGATAATAAAAAAGGTGACCTAGGGTCACCTTTTTTGATTTTTTAAAGCTTATTAGCGCTTTGCTTACTCGTCCAGGAAGCTGCGCAGTGTTTCTGAGCGGCTTGGGTGACGAAGTTTACGTAGTGCTTTTGCTTCGATCTGACGAATACGTTCACGAGTAACGTCGAACTGTTTACCTACCTCTTCTAGAGTGTGGTCGGTGTTCATGTCGATACCAAAACGCATACGAAGTACTTTTGCTTCACGTGGCGTTAGACCTGCAAGCACGTCTTTTGTCGCGCCTTTCAAGCTTGTCGCTGTTGCAGAATCCAATGGTAGTTCAAGCGTCGTATCTTCGATGAAATCACCTAGATGCGAATCTTCGTCGTCACCGATTGGTGTCTCCATTGAGATTGGCTCTTTAGCGATTTTCAGAACTTTACGAATCTTGTCTTCTGGCATCTGCATGCGTTCAGCAAGTTCTTCCGGTAGCGGCTCACGACCCATCTCTTGTAGCATTTGACGAGAGATACGGTTTAGTTTGTTGATCGTTTCGATCATGTGTACCGGAATACGAATCGTACGAGCTTGGTCTGCGATTGAACGAGTGATAGCCTGACGGATCCACCACGTTGCGTATGTCGAGAACTTGTAACCACGACGATATTCAAACTTGTCTACCGCTTTCATCAAGCCGATGTTACCTTCCTGGATTAGATCCAAGAACTGTAGACCACGGTTGGTGTATTTCTTCGCGATAGAAATTACCAGACGCAAGTTCGCTTCAACCATCTCTTTCTTCGCACGGCGAGCTTTTGCTTCACCGATAGACATACGACGGCTGATATCTTTAACGTTTTGTACGCTCAGAGACGTCTCTTCTTCAATCATTTTTAGCTTAGTGATTGAACGACGGATCTCTTCTTCGTTACGTTTGATTTTCTCTGCGTATGGTTTGTCAGACGCTAGAATCTCATCTAACCAAGCATCACTTGATTCGTTACCAGTGAACAGAGCGATGAATGATTTCTTCGGCATTTTGCCGTATTCAACGACTGACTTCATGATCAAGCGTTCTTGAGTACGAACACGATCCATAGACGTACGCAGCTCATTCACCAAGTGATCGAACTGTTTTGGTGTTAGACGGAATTCTTTGAACACGTCTAGCATCATTTCATTAGCAACGGTTGCTTTCGGGCTTTCGTAGCCGTATTCGTTGATCGCTAACTGCAGATTTTGGTATGTACTACGTAGCTGATTAAACTTCTCCAGAGCAAGTTCTGGATCGATACCAACATCTTCTTCAGTGTCTTCTGAATCGTCGTCGCCATCTTCGTCTTCGTCGTCATCATCAACGTCTGTGTCATCTTCATCTTCTAATTGAGATTCAGATAGCTCAGAACCGATGTGTGTTGCTGTAGGTGCAGCAGTATCTTCTGCGTCAGGGTCTACAAATCCAGAAATTAGATCCGTAAGGCGAAGCTCTTCTGCTTGAACTTTATCAAACTGTTCAAGAATGTACGGGATCGTTCCTGGGTATTCAGCAACAGATGATTGAACTTGGTTAATACCTTCTTCAATACGTTTTGCGATGTCGATTTCGCCTTCGCGAGTCAGTAGTTCTACTGTACCCATTTCACGCATGTACATACGCACTGGGTCTGTAGTACGACCAATTTCACTTTCTACGCTAGAAAGTGCAGCGGCTGCAGCTTCGGCTGCATCTTCATCGGTAATATTTGTGTCATCATTTAGTGCTAAATCATCAGCATCAGGAGCAGTTTCTACTACCTTAATGCCCATGTCATTGATCATCTGAATGATGTCTTCTACCTGTTCTGAATCTACGATTTCAGCAGGTAGGTGGTCATTTACTTCGGCGTAGGTCAGATAGCCTTGTTCCTTGCCTTTAATAACAAGTGACTTTAGCTGTGACTGCGGATTTTGATCCATAGACGGTATCCAACTTCGTAATCTGGTGAAGGAATCAGTATGCGAAATGCAAACCACTAACTATAACAAATTAAATTGATGCTGACTAATTAAACAGGGTTACGCTTTTAAATCTAGCATAAGTGCTAGCAGCTCCCTTTTCTCTTCGGCTGATAAACCGACACTTCTTGCTTTGGCCTGCAGGTTTTCAATTTGCTTTTCTACGCACTGGGCGATAATTTTGTCCAGTGAGTCTAAAAATATTTCTTCTTGATTGTCTTCATCGAGTGGAATGTCCCAGCTCGCAAGACGAGACAGAAGTGCCTCATTCTGGCTATTTCGCCAGTGCTCTAATAATTGGCCTGTGTTTATATGGGGATGCGCCTGGCATTTATCAAGTACATCTACAAATAAACTGAGGCCTGGTATGGATAAATCTCTCACTGTGGAAAGGTCCGGTACCATTTGAGCATAGCTCGGATTTTGAATAAGTAGAGCAATAACCTCACGCATTGGAGTTCGTTTGATCTCTTTGTGCGGTTGAGGTCGAGTTTCGTTTACTTTTTTACGTGATTGACGCAGGCGGTTATCAAAGCCTGTACGTTCATCAAGTAGCTTTTTCG
>NZ_CAKLCK010000025.1:0-27100 GCF_921292965.1 Allocatenococcus thiocycli | reverse complement strand
TGGATATCAAAGGCTGGTTTTAGCTGGGCAATTTTTTCGAAGTTGATCGAACGCGGATGTTCGTCGTAATCCAAAAGAGCAGAGGTCGATTTAGTGCGAATGTCTATCGGCGAGATTTCTTCTTCAAACAACCCTTGCTCTTGCGCATCTAAAGCGCGCGTGGCTGACATGGCTGCCCACTCGTCCATTTTTTCACGGCTGAAGTGGAGTCTGTCGGCGATTTTCTGAGCGTACACACCCATCAAAAGTCCTTCGTAGGCGTCCTCTAATCCGTCGAGAAACATATGATCATAAACGGACTGATGCCCCATTCTCATGCCACTTCTCGCCTCTTTCATCAGGTAAGGCGCATTAGTCATACTTTCCATGCCACCAGCGACAGCCGTACGGATGGTGCCTGCTTTAATCAGGTCGTGCGCTAACATCACGCTCTTCATGCCGGAACCGCACACCTTGTTGATGGTGGTGCAGCCAGTAGAAATTGGTAATTCGGCTTCGAGAGCCGCTTGCCGGGCAGGTGCCTGACCGCAACCTGCTGGTAACACACAGCCCATAAACACTTCATCGACGGCTGTGAGTTCCGCTTGCTGGAGCGCACTTTTTATTGCGATTGCCCCTAATGATGGAGCAGAAAATGTTTGCAGTTGCCCCTGAAAGCGCCCGATTGGTGTTCTTTTCGCACTGACAATCCAGATGTCATTTCCCATGATTCCACACCCTTTACGATGTATCACAGCATACGAACTTCCCCATCACACTCGCTATCAAAAACTTTCATACCCGCTTAAGTTTCAAATCAAACGATGAATCTTTCGCACTGTGATTTCTTGACGTTTACGTAAGCATAGCACTAGCCTTTACAGTGAGGTAAAGAAACAAGTTGATAAAAGAATAAATTTCCTCCGACCTTTCACCGCAGGGTCCGACTTCGAGAAGCTAGTTTTTATTCGAGGTAAGTAATTTGAGGTAAGTGTGTGATGGAAAAATATAAAATTAGTGAGCTAGCAAAAGAGTTCGATATTACGACTCGAAGCATCCGGTTTTATGAAGACGTCGGCCTGATAGAGCCAGAGCGTAAAGGCAATATGCGTGTTTATCAGCGCAGAGACAAAATCCGTCTCAAGTTGATATTAAGAGGTAAGCGGCTAGGCTTTTCACTCGCCGAAATTCGTGAGCTCTTTGAACTTTATGATCTTCAACAAACCGATGAGCAACTCCTGAAAATGCTCAATATCATTGAAGAAAAACAAGCGTTACTCCAACAACAGATGAATGACATCGGAGTTGTGATGGGCGAGCTAAACGCCGCGAAAGAACGTTGCTTACAGACGTTACAGAAACACAATAAAATATCCACGCATCCCTGACTTTAATCCTGCTACAGGGGAAATGTTATGAAATCCGCTTATACCCCACTCAATTTTGGTCTCGGTGAAACCATTGATATGCTCCGGGATCATGTGAATGCCTTTGCTAGCGAACACATCGCTCCGATCGCTGCCCATATCGATCATAATAACCAATTCCCCGACTATTTATGGCCGCTGTTTGGCGAGATGGGATTACTCGGCGTAACGGTAGACGAACAATATGGTGGAGCAGAAATGGGCTATCTTGCCCATGTCATCGCCATGGAAGAAGTCAGTCGCGCATCGGCCTCCGTGGGACTGAGTTATGGCGCACATTCCAACCTTTGCGTTAATCAAATTTTCCGCAATGGCACCGCAGAACAACGCAAAAAATATCTACCTAATCTAATTGATGGTTCTCATATCGGTGCACTCGCAATGAGTGAACCAAACTCCGGTTCGGATGTGGTCAGTATGCAGCTCAAAGCAGTAGACAAAGGTGACCATTTTTTGCTTAACGGCAATAAAATGTGGGTGACGAATGGACCAGATGCCGACGTCTTGGTGGTCTACGCGAAAACCGACCCTGGTGCAGGTTCGAGAGGAATCACCGCATTTATTATCGAGCGAACGTTTGAAGGATTCGGCGACGCACAGAAGCTTGATAAGTTGGGAATGCGCGGTTCCAACACTTGCGAACTTGTTTTTACCGATTGTGCGGTACCTAAGAAAAACGTTCTCGGCGAAATAAACCGAGGTGTCGAAGTCCTGATGAGTGGCCTTGATTACGAGCGTGTGGTCCTTGCTGGCGGGCCATTAGGGATAATGCAAGCTTGTATGGATATCGTGGTGCCCTACGTGCACGAACGTAAGCAGTTCGGCAAATCCATCGGTGAGTTCCAATTGGTTCAGGGCAAACTTGCCGACATGTACTCGCGCATGAGTGCTGCTAAAGCCTATGTTTACACCGTCGCGTCGGCCTGTGATCGCGGTGAATGTACCCGTAAAGACGCAGCAGGCGTCATCTTATACAGCGCTGAGCTCGCGACGCAAATTTCACTTGATGCCATCCAGCTGCTTGGCGGTAATGGCTACGTTAATGAATACGCAACCGGACGGCTGCTACGCGATGCCAAACTGTATGAGATCGGAGCGGGTACCTCGGAAATTCGGCGAATGTTAATAGGACGAGAGCTGTTCGAGGAATCACGTTAATCCAAGCGTTGAAAAGGAAGTCTCTATGGCCATCATAAAAAGTAAAACCAAGCCAACTGAAGAGCTGTTTCTTTCAAACAAAGCCGCAATGGAAAAGTTGGTGGGCAAGCTGCACACGGATACCGAAATCATCAAGCAAGGTGGTGGTAAAAAAGCGATATTGCATCAACAAAACAAAGGAAAGTTCCCCGTACGATCGCGTATAACCAGACTACTCGACGATGAGAGTGATTTTCTTGAAATCGGCCAGTTTGCCGCTTGGGAAGTGTACGACGAGCCCATTCCCTGCGCGGGTGTCGTCGCTGGTATTGGAACGATCAATGGCGTCCAATGCATGGTGGTCGCTAACGATCCTTCGGTAAAAGGTGGCACCTACTACCCTCTGACGGTAAAAAAGCATCTGCGAGCACAAGAAATCGCTCAACGCTGTCGGCTACCCTGCGTGTACTTAGTCGATTCTGGCGGTGCCAACCTCCCTCATCAGGCTGAAGTCTTTCCTGATAGAGACCACTTCGGACGGATTTTCTTTAACCAAGCAAAAATGTCAGCCAAAGGCATACCTCAAATCGCCGTGGTGATGGGACTGTGTACCGCAGGTGGCGCATACGTACCCGCCATGGCAGACGTATCCATCATGGTTAAAGAGCAAGGCACGATATTTCTCGCCGGACCACCGTTGGTAAAAGCCGCAACTGGGGAAGTCGTCACAGGGGAAGAGCTCGGTGGCGCTGATGTCCACTGCCGAAAATCAGGGGTGGCGGATTACTACGCAGAGAACGATGAACATGCGTTGATGCTCGCACGCGAGGCGATTGCCAACGCCAATCAACCCAAAGTACGAAAAACCGAGCACTCCATCTTACCGCCCCGTTACAACGCAGAAGAATTGTACGGCATCGTCAATGCTAACCTTCGCTTGTCCTTTGACGTAAGAGAAGTCATTGCCCGCATTGTCGATGATTCTGACTTTGATGAGTTTAAGGCGCTGTATGGCAAAACTCTGGTTTGTGGATTTGCACGAATAGAGGGGCATTTGATCGGTATTGTCGCCAACAACGGCATTCTATTTTCTGACTCTTCACAAAAAGGCGCGCACTTTATTGAGCTGTGCGCCAAACGCAAAACGCCCCTACTCTTTTTACAAAATATCACCGGTTTTATGGTCGGCAAAAAGGTAGAGGAAGAAGGCATCGCCAAACACGGAGCTAAGCTGGTGATGGCAGTGGCTTGTGCCGAAGTGCCTAAGTTTACCATCATCATTGGGGGCTCTTACGGAGCAGGGAATTACGGCATGTGCGGCAGAGCTTATGATCCGACGATGATATGGATGTGGCCAAATGCACGTATTTCTGTAATGGGCGGAGAACAAGCCGCTGGCGTGCTAACTCAGGTTCGTAAAGACATAAAAGAACGCCGGGGTGAAAATTGGTCAGAACAAGAAGAGCACACATTTCGAGAATCGATCATAGACTTATATGAGACACAGGGACATCCGTATTACGCCAGCGCAAGGTTGTGGGATGATGGGATTATTGACCCGAAAAACACGCGCCAAGTCTTGGCACAAGCGCTCAATGCCGCACTCAACGCGCCGATTCAAGACAGTGAGTTTGGTGTTTTTCGTATGTAAAAAAGCAGAATGAGAAAAACAGAACGTAAATTTGGGAAAGATCGAAAGGACACATATATGCACGAACTTCAACCGAGCATTATTCCAAACGCGAAAAGGCAAGATGATGTGCTTTGGCAAGTTGACCGATATGGCGTCGCAACCATCACGCTTAACAGGACAAAGAAACACAACGCGTTCGACGCCTGTATGATCGATTTGCTAATACACAGGCTCGATTATCTGGCGTTGAGAAACGACGTTCGGTGTCTGGTTCTACGGAGTAACGGGGAGCATTTTTCTTCTGGTGCTGATTTAAATTGGATGAAATCCATGGCCAACAGTACACGCAAGGAGAACATCATTGATGCGCAAAACCTCGCCCGCTTAATGGAAACTCTGGACACATTCCCACAACCAACCATCGCCGTTGTCCAAGGTTCTGCATTTGGCGGCGCTTTGGGTTTAATTTGTTGTAGCGACATAGCTATCGCGAGCAAAAGCGCCAATTTTTGTTTAAGTGAAGTAAAGCTGGGACTCGTTCCAGCGACGATCGCTCCCTATGTCATGCGGGCTATGGGAAATCGACAGGCTCGCCGCTTCATATTAAGTGGTGAAGTGATCTCTTCAGATGACGCCGAACGATTTGGGATAGTTCATGAAGTCAGGGAACAGAGCGAAATTGACAACACTCTGAATGAGTTGATTGAGACGCTGCTGGTAAACAGCCCTGATGCGATGCGTCAGGCAAAAACCCTGTGTCACCAATGTCATCAAAACCCGATTGACTCTCATCTAATCCAGTACACGAGCAGATTAATTGCCGATATCCGCGTATCGCCGCAGGGGCAAGATGGCTTACAAGCGTTTCTCGAAAAACGTCTTCCGCGCTGGATAAATAAAGCGGATTCGGAGGAAACATGACACTCCCTTCAAAGGTAAAGATAGTCGAAGTGGGTGCACGAGATGGGCTGCAAAACGAGTCACCCGTCTCGACAAGCACCAAAGTCAGACTGATCAACTTGTTGTCGGACACAGGCTTAACTCATATCGAAGCTGGTTCTTTCGTTTCACCCAAATGGGTGCCACAGATGGCCGACTCTAAAGCGGTGATGCAGGCTATCTCCCGACGCAGCGACATTACTTACTCTGCACTTGTGCCTAACGTGAGAGGTTTTGAGCAAGCGCTAGAAGCTGGAGCAAATCAAATTGCCATTTTCACCTCGTGCTCGGAAGGATTCTGCGAGCACAACATTAACTGCTCTATCGCAGAAAGTCTGTCTCGATTCGAATCGGTGATGGAACAAGCTGCTAAACATAACATTCCGGTGCGCGGCTATTTGTCATGCGTCATCGACTGCCCTTATGACGGAGCGACAGCCCCCAATCAAGTGAGGAATGTTGCTACCAACCTCATTGATATGGGCTGCTATGAAGTATCGCTCGGAGACACAATAGGCACTGGCACGCCAAATCGTGTGGAAGCAATGCTGCAATCTGTTTTAAAGAATATACCGAGCCAGAAATTAGCCGTTCACTTTCACGATACCTGGAGCCAAGCACTTGCCAATATTTATCAGGCATTCATGATGGGCATTGAAACCGTTGATAGCAGTGTTGCTGGTCTGGGTGGCTGCCCATACGCTCACGGTGCGTCAGGGAATGTGGCCACCGAGGATGTTCTATACCTTTGTCGAGGGCTGGGAATAGAAACAGGTGTTGATTTAGAGCTATTAGCAAAGGCAGGCTGGATGATCAGTGAAGAGTTACATCGTCAGCCGACATCTAAAGTGTCACTCGCGTTGCGTCATCGTTATGAGTAATGAGCCGTCGTCGCTGGTTGCTCTTCTCACTACACTTCATATTTGGCTTTATTACCGATATCAAAATGCAGTGGCATTCGCCATTTAGCAATCGATAAGTAGCCCATGATGATACCCGCTAAAAATATTCCGCCAGAGGCAATAACCAAATTGTTAAAGCAGAGTGCGAAGGTAGCCACGAAAAGGAGTATAGGGACGAGTTTTAATCCGGGCACTTTGAAGCAAAACGACTCTTTGAGCGCAATGCCTGAGAACGTAACAAAAACAAACCCTATCGACAGCCATATTCGGCTCAGGTCATAATCACTGAACATGAGTACTAAACCAATCCAGCTAGACCAACTAATGGCTAACCGAACCCTCTTATTGTAAACATGAATATTAGCGGCTGAAAACGCGGCTGCGATTCCAATAATGACCAAGACACTGTGGTAGTGGCTAGCTAGGTCGCTGAACCAAACAAGTAAAGAAAAGCCGACAAGTGACACTGAAAATAGGCTGATGCCCGAACGATACAAACAAACACTCGCCTTATCCAAAAAGTCTAACGTTTCTTGATGGTCGATATCAGCCATAAGCCATTACCCTCGCCGCGAATGCGCTAAGACAAAGTTAAAGACGTTTTGGGAAGCGAAATCTGCCGCCGGTTCGATAAATAACCAAAGAAAACAGAATGAGCATACAGCCAATGAGTTTGTTGGTCGTCAGTACTTCGCCATACCAAAGAATACTCAATACTACAGTCCAAACTGGCTCCAAAATCATAATCAATGCAGCATTGCCCGCTTGCACAAACTTCTGTCCCATTGTTTGCATCACGTAGCGTAAGCTGGTCGCAAGTAAGGTACTGAGTGCAAACCACCACCAAATTGATGCATCAACTTCGCTAGGAAGTGACTCCATAAAATAGGAGACCACCAACCCAAGACAACCCGCAGAGAATAACTGCAAACAAGTCAGCAATAATACAGGTAACTTCTGCGAGAACTTACTGTTTACATTAAAGTGTAATGCCAACAAAAGCGCTGCGCCAAGAAACCAAAGCTGACTGGCTGACTGCTTCCATCCGTCGGCCAGAGACAGACACGCCAAACCTATTACTGCAATTGGCAGTGAAATCCAAAATATCCGTTGTGGTCGTTGACGGAACATAATCCAAGCGACAATAGGTACAAACAACATCGACAGGCTCATGATGAATGCGCCCTCGCCTAACGTATCACTGATTGAAATCGCATAGATCCACGTCATGACCGCGCTACCCAACAGTAAGCCGACGCCACTTGCTGACAACACATCACTCATCTTCGCGGATAAAAGAGGTCGGTAACACAGAGGCAGCAAACAAAGCGCTGCGATAGTAAATCGCGAACCAATAAAGCCAAAAGGTGGCAAGCCTTGTATGGTCTCTTTAGAGAAAATCCATCCAAGTGCCGCAATCATGGTAGTTGCAATAAGAATGATGGTCGCTTTATGTTCTGAGTTAAGCATAATTACCCACAAAAATACTCGGTAACGAGTTCGACAGACGAGCTTTTGACGTCGAGAAAATCGATGAAAGTTATTGTTTAAGCGTCACAAATACAGGCAAGGAATGAATAAAGAATGGAACATGCTGACGTTTGCGAGACACAATTACTATACATGAAACTAACAATTTCAAAAGCGTTAATCCGCGCCAGATCACATTGCGTGTCTGGCGAGGAAACATCACTCATATTTGAATAGTGAGGCGTTACTAGAGCGTTCGATTGAACTGAGCAACCGCCTCAACAACACGGCTTGCGCCCTCTTGAATATCATTCATGACGTTGCCTGCTTTCTCAGACAACTCAAGGGTATTCAGCGCATCTTTTTGGCATTGTGAAATCAACTCGACAGCGTTATTGGTGCGGTCGAGATTTTCTTTCACCATCGTGACAATATCATCGGTCGTCGTATTGGTACGAAGTGAAAGTTGCCTTACTTCATCCGCAACAACCGCAAAACCTCGTCCATGCTCTCCTGCTCGAGCGGCTTCAATCGCAGCGTTCAACGCAAGCAGATTGGTTTGATCGGCAATACCACTGATATTCCTTACCAACTCGCTAATTTTTGCTGAGTGACCTTTGAGTTCCTCAATCGCGGCATTGGCTTGTTCCATTTGTTTTGAGAGCATCTGCATATTCTCAACCGTTGCACCGATTACTTGCTGGCCTTGAATTGTCTGCGTTCCGGTCTCTTTGGAGACTTCATTCGCTAAATGAGCGGCTTGCGCCATCGACTGCTCTTGAAGAACTTGTTCGGTAATATCAGTAGCAAACTTCACTACCTTATACAGTTCTCCCCTATCGTTATGGATTGGATTATAAGAAGCCTCTAACCATACGAATTCACCAAAACGATTTAGCCTTTTAAAACGCTCAGAGACAAACCGCCCACTCGCCAGCTTCTGCCAAAACTCCTGATAGGCATGGGAGTTCGCTTCCTCTTGATCACAGAACATTCGGTGATGCTTACCCGTGACTTGTTCCGACGTATAACCCATTGTTTTGAGGAAATTATCATTCGCTTTGAGAACGACACCATCCAAACTAAACTCAATGACCGCCATAGAACGATTCAATGCTTTGAGCATATCTTCTTGTTCCCGCGAGGCTTTGATCGTTCGAGTCAATTCTGACGCGCACACGGCAAAGCGGGTAACTTTTCCCGTGAAATCAAAAATAGGTTGAACCATTGAGCGCAACCATGCTTCTTCACCATCCCCTTTAGAAACCTGCATAGCGCCATTCCAAAGAGTTTGGGTTAATACGCAGTGCTTCATCCGTTGAAAGTGCTCTGTATGTCTCGCTTTAACTGGAACGAGTTCAGTGATGTGCTTTGCTAATACCTCTTGCTCAGTTAGGTCCATCTGTTGCAAAAAGTTCTGATTAACAGACGTAACGTTACCCTCGGAATTAAGGGAGAGCATTAACATGTCCTGATCAAGGCTTTGCTGTACTTGGGTAAGACTGTAGAGCTCTTGCTTTAATTGCTGATTTTCTTTTTGAAGCGACTTACTAAAAAACATGACTTCCCTTATAAGGCCCATTTTGATTGTCAAAAGCTCAGTAATTTAATGACGTTAAGTGGTGTTTGAGGTTGATTACAAACAAACCACGAAATTATACATTCATCACATATACATCACAAAACAATGCAATCACACAATAAATATGTGAGTTAAACACCTTAAAGGTACCATCGAGTGCTACACGCTTATTTGTTGGCAGCAGAAATGAAAAAGCCCTTTCCACATAGGAAAGGGCTTTAAGGGAATACACAAATTTAAAATGGCGCTATTTTACAGTAGCTCTACCGACTGTTGAGCGATGACCCACTCTTCGTTGGTTGGGATAACCAATACTTTCGCATCCAGCAGTTCAGATTTACCAATTTCACCTGAATTACCGAATCGGGCATCTTCGTTGCCTTTCTCGTCTTCCACGAAACCAAGCAGGCTAAGGTTTTTAAGCACTTCACGGCGAATATCCAGAGAGTTTTCGCCAATACCACCCGTAAAGATAACCGCATCTAGACGATCAAGAGGGATCAGGTAAGAGCCGATGTATTTCGCAACACGGTAGGTAAACACTTCAAACGCTAATTTCGCACCTTCGTGACCTTCTTCCATCGCTTGCAGAATACCTCGTGCATCGGAAGTGACGCCAGACACTCCCAAGAAACCTGATTTCTTGTTTAGTGTTTCGAATACCTGTTCCTGAGTCCAACCTTTCTTTAATAGGAACTCAATGATGCCTGGGTCTAGGTCGCCAGAACGTGTACCCATCATCAAACCAGCTAGTGGAGTAAAGCCCATCGAAGTATCAACCGATTGGCCATCTTTGATCGCACATACTGACGCGCCGTTACCAAGGTGTACCGTGATGAAGCTAGATTGCTCCACTGGCTTGTTTAGCATTTTTGCAGCTTCACGACTTACAAAGTAATGGCTTGTACCGTGGAAGCCGTAACGACGGATACCGTACTGCTCGTACAGCTCGTGGGAAATAGCGCCAGTAAACGCCTTTTGAGGCATCGTTTGGTGGAATGCCGTGTCGAATACAGCAAATTGAGGAAGAGTCGGAAATGCTTCAATCGCAGCACGAATGCCGATAGCACCTGCCGGGTTATGTAGTGGAGCGAGATCGGCAAGCTGTTCGATTTCTTGTGTCACTTCATCGGTAATGCGAACCGTTGTAGTGAACTTTTCACCGCCATGAACGATACGATGTCCGACAGCCACGATGTCTTTAGCTAAACCTAATTCGTCGGTTAACCCTACTAGTTTTCCGATAGCGATTTTATGATGGCTATCGTCACCTTCGATAGAAACTTCCTTTTTTTCACCGTTGAATTTCCAGCTCATACGAGATTCTGGAAGACCAAAGCATTCACCCAAACCACTCAGTACCGCGTCACCTGAATTTGAATCGATGACCGCGAACTTTAGTGATGAGCTTCCTGAGTTGATCACTAGTACAAACGAATTAGACATGAAATAGTTATCCTGTTGTGGAGCAGAGGTTGTCATTGCGCTTTCACGCAGCTTACGACTTATATGCTTTCTATTATTCAATAATTTTTTAATCTTTCAACTATCTTTTAAAATTAATAGTCTGATTGCACATTTTTTATTGATCTAGGACACTTTCTGATTTTATTCGATGCAAAAAAATATCTTCTCATAAAAGAGAACTGTGATTCACTCGTCTTGTTTATTGACTAAATTATGAGCCAACTTATTTATTAGACGAATAAAAACAATAAACATAACAATACATCGGGGAATATCGTGCCGAAAATAACGCTTTTACTTGTCAGTTTAGGCTTAATGTTGCTCTGCTTCGGATGGCAAATGACAAAAAATATTCGCGCGAAAACGGATGTTTCTGGGTGGACCTGGCTTCTGGTGCTGATCTGCTATTTTATCATTGCGTATGCAACGTACTTGTATACCATTGCGCAAAATCCTTCAGGCTCACTTATCGAAACTGGCATATCTATACTCCTATTTGCTGGAAGCGTTTTTGTCGTCTTCGTCATCAAATTCAGTAATGACTCCATCGTCGAATTACATAGCCTTGCAAAGCGCGAAAAACAAAATGCCTTTCATGATGCGCTAACTGGTCTCCCAAATAGAAAATACTGTTTTGAGGTAATTGACGATCGTATTCAATCTGGCCTGCCTTTTTCAGTGATTCTCTTTGATGTTGTCAATTTCAAACAAGTCAACGATGCGATGGGGCACTTCTGTGGTGACCAATTACTGATTCAAATTGGTCAAAGGTTGCAAGATGCGCTTGAAGATAATGACAAAATATTTCGCGTCGGAGGTGATGAGTTTGTGATAATCACAGCATCTGCCACTGAAGAGGATGGCAAGAAACTTATCGTGAGGCTCAATAAAGCACTTTCCACTCGCTTTCACCTCGACGAATTCCAAGTATCTGCCGTTGTCGTGTTTGGCATAAGCACTTACCCTCAGGACGCAGAGTCCAATGAATTGCTGATAAAACATGCCGACGTTGCAATGTATCACGCGAAAAGTAACGGAAATCTTTTCGCATTTTATAACGACAATATGAATATTGGGGCTAAATATCAGCTGGAAATTTCATCACGTATTCAATTTGCGTTAGATCAGGATGAGTTTCGCCTGTATTACCAGCCATTGATTGATGCTCGTACTAGCGTCGTGGTGGGTTTTGAAGCAGTTATTCGTTGGCGAGACGGACAAGGTAATAACATTTCGCCAAACGATTTCATACCAATTGCCGAGCGAAGTAATCAGGTAAGCAGCATAACCATGTGGGTGCTGGGGCAAGTTGAAAAAGATCTGAAAACGTTTATCCGAAGAGGCATCAAGCTTCCAATTCATGTCAACTTATCCGCCAAAGACCTATCTTCAAACGTATTACTTACCCGCCTAAAAAAATTAATCGAACACTCTCCTGAATTTGCCCATCTTCTAAGTTTAGAGATAACAGAGACGATGGCGATTGACAAAGTGAAGGAACTTAACCCACTGATACACGAAATAAAAGGGCTTGGTATCAAGATCAGCCTCGATGATTTTGGTACGGGCTATTCTTCCCTCTCACTGTTAAGAGATCTTCCGGTGGATCAGATTAAGATCGACCGATCATTCTTATCTACAGCGAACCGAACGGAAAGCACGCGCTCCATCGTTGAAAATACCATTGCCCTTGTGCACGGGCTCGGCTACTCCGTGGTTGCAGAAGGCGTACAAGATATGGATACCCTGCACTTTTTACGACATCGTGGCTGTGACATCATCCAAGGTTACTTATTCTGCCCTGCTCTCCCATTAGACGAAGTGATCAATTGGGTAGCGGAGCACGACGAGAAACGCGACAGCTTCCTACCAGCATAAAAAAACCGAGCATGTTAACCATGCTCGGCTTTTGAAATCAGCTTTTTCTAACTCTGGTTATTTAATTAACCTGGCTCGATTATGCTTCTGGAGTGCGACGGCCACGGCCGTGACCACGTTCACCACGGTAGTTACCACGGTGATCACCACCACGGTTACGGTCGAAACGACGCTCAGCACCTTCGCGGTTACCATCACGGCTACCTTCGCGGTTGCCACGGAAACCACCTTCACGACGGCCACCTTCGCGACGAGCACCACCATCACGGTTACCACGGTAACCACCACCATCACGACGTCCACCGTCACGACGACCACCACGAGACTCGCGGAAATCATCGAAGTCACATACTACCGCACCAACATCTTGTTGACGGATACGTAGTTTGCTCAACTTGTTCGCGGCTTCAGAAGTCATTGCTTTTGGTAGCTGAACGAAAGTATGACCTTGTGCTAGCTTGATCGCACCGATAGAACCTTTACCTAGACCAAGTTCATTTGCCAGAGCACCAACGATGTCTTTAACTTGAACACCTTGCTCACGGCCAACTTGTAGCTGGTAAGTATCCCAATCTTGGTTGTTGAAGCTGCGGCCACCTTCACGACCACCTTCACGGCGCTCTTTACGACGCTGCTTATCACGCTCAATTGCTTCTACCATTGGGTCTTCACCGATGTAGAACAGTGGGCGTTTGCCTTGTTGACGCTTAAGAAGCATCGCAGCAAGCATTGCTGGGTCGATTTCTAGAGAAGTTTGTAGTTTCTCAACCAACTCAGCAAACTTATCTAGTGATTTGTGCTCTTTCTCAGCTTCTAGTTCTGCACCTAGCTGAGCTAGACGAGCTTCAGCAACTTGGTCACGTAGAGGAAGCTGGATTTCTTCCATTGATGACTTAGTTACACGCTCGATAGTACGAAGCATGCGGATTTGGTTAGTGCGAACAAGAAGGATCGCTTTACCTTTACGTCCAGCACGGCCTGTACGACCGATACGGTGAATGTATGACTCTACATCGAATGGGATGTCGTAGTTAAATACGTGAGTAATACGTGGAACGTCAAGACCACGTGCAACAACGTCAGTCGCTACAAGGATATCGATAACACCCTGTTTGATGTGATCAACAGTACGCTCACGTAGAGACTGAGGGATATCACCGTGTAGTGCTGCAGCTTTAAAGCCACGAGCTGAAAGCCAGTCAGCTAGACGCTCAGTATCTTGACGAGTACGTACGAATACGATTGACGCATCCGTTTCTTCAGTTTCAAGAAGACGAGACATCGCTTCATCTTTCTCTACACCCTTCACTACCCAGAACTGCTGTTGAACTTTGTCTACAGTGTGGTTCTTACCAGCAACGTCTACCGTTACAGGGTCACGAAGGAAGCGCTCAACAATCTTTTTCAGCATTGGAGGCATAGTCGCAGAGAACAGAACGCGTTGTGCTGATTCAGGAGCGTGCTCCATGATTGCAGTTACGTCGTCCACGAAACCCATGTTTAGCATTTCGTCCGCTTCATCAAGTACGAAAGTATTAACTTCGTCTAGATGTAGACGTTCACGGTTGATCAGGTCTTGAACACGGCCAGGAGTACCAACAACAACGTGCGCACCATTCTTAAGCGCACGCATTTGATCAACGATAGAAGCACCACCGTAGATTTCTAGAACTTTCAAGCCCTTGATGTTTTTACCAAGGTTTTTCATTTCCGCTGCAACCTGAATCGCTAGCTCACGAGTCGGAGCAAGTACGATTGCTTGTGGTTTACGTTGGTTTAGATCTAGTTTGTTGAGAAGAGGCAGAGAGAATGCTGCCGTTTTACCTGTACCCGTTTGTGCCTTGCCCAGCGCGTCAACACCTTCCAACAGGTGTGGGATTGCCGCAGCCTGAATTGGAGTTGGTGACACGAAACCCATTCCGTCTAGAGCAGAAAGGATAGAATCATTCAGAGATAAATCACTGAATTGAATAACAGAATCTTGCATTGGGATCCTACTTAATTAAACAAAAAAACAGTCCCATATGCTCTTCCAATTCGATACTGAATTATCCAGATACTAAATCCATTCAGATAGGAATTAGCACAGTACACAACCGCGATAAGCCATTAGGGACGACTAAGGGAGGCGGATTATTCCTTAAATGCATAAAAAAAGCCAGAAAAAATTGAATTACATCACAATTTATTCTCAATAATGGCATTTTCCGCATAAAATACCACCAGCCCACCATTTCCCGCAAAAGCGCGCCATGAAAATTGATGAGTTCTTCACCAATCCCAAATCACTCTATCGCTGTTTATCAGCCCATATTTTACACCAGTGAAATGCGCTCTAACGATAATAATAGCCCGCATTTATTAGAGCGCACTAGCTCTAGCGTTAAGTTAAATCGAAGCATGAAGGCCAACTGCTTAACATCTTGCTCAAAAAGCAGACACAAACATTACTGATATGAGCGTTAGCGTCGTTAGTAGGTTGAGTGAGCGTATACAAGACCGCATAAAAAAATCGACCAAAGAGGAACTAACCAAATCATATAAATGAAGCAAAAGACAGACAGTGTTTGAAGAAGGCTTCAACATTGCCTGCCATACATAAAGCTTACTAATAAGTCGGTTCAACTCAAAGAGCGATTAGATACATGCGATATATAACGCCTCAATTTCTTTTGGCGTTGGTTGACGAGGGTTACCGCCTAAGCATGGATCAGCCAATACTTTGTCTATCCAGTTTTTGCAATCATCGTGGCTAATACCTAAGGTTTTAAATCCTTCTGGGATGCCAACGCGCTTAGATAATTGGCGAATTAAATCAACGGCTAATTCTGCTGCTTCTTTATCGTTTAAACCTTCTGTCTTCCCACCCATTACCTGTGCAATATCACGGAATCTCTCAGGATGCTCTTCTGCGTTAAACGCACATACTTCTGGTAGCAAAATCGCGTTGCACACACCATGAGGTAGGTTGTGTGTCGCACCCGGCTGATGAGCCATTGCATGTACTAAGCCTAAACCGGCACTATTGAACGCCATTCCTGCTAAAAACTGTGCGTTAGCCAGTTCTTCACGCGCTTTGATGTTTTGACCTTCTTCAACCGCTACGGGTAGCCACTGGGTAATGAGGCGAATCGCCTCTAAAGCCGTAGGTTTAGTCAGGGTGTGAGCGCCTGGAGTCACGTATGCTTCGACCGCATGAGTTAGTGCGTCCATACCCGTAGCTGCCGTGACATGACTAGGTAAATTAATCATCAAAGTAGGATCATTCACCGCGATATCGGGAATTTGCTTAGAGTCAATAATGACCATCTTCACTTGTCTTTCTTCATCGGTAATGACTGAGTTTGATGTCATTTCCGCAGCAGTGCCCGCCGTGGTATTGATGGCAATAAAGAAGTCACCTTCATTCCGTACTTTGCCGATGCCGTCAAAATCGACGATATCGCCAACGTTAGATGCCACAATGCGAATGGCTTTCGCACAGTCTACTGGGCTGCCACCACCAACCGCGATAAAGCAATCACACTCAGTATCGACATACATTTCCAAACCTTCGCGCACAAGTGATGCCGTCGGGTTGGGTGTCACGCGGTCAAACAACACATAGTCGATTGCAGCTTTATCTAACAGAGCAATCAGATGATCTAAGATTCCCAGTTCCACCAGATTTGCATCGGTTACGATCAATGCTCGCTGAATTGGCTGCTGGCTCAACGTAGAAATCGCGTCATCAACAGCGCCAACCCCCGAGTAACTCAGTTTTGGTAGGTTTAATGCAAAGGCCATTTTATTTACTCCTTATTACTTCTCAACTCGTAAGCCATATGACTTGAATTTTTCCAGCACTACCTGCATAGATTCATCATCCAGCGTTGGTACTTCTGGGTTAACCGCGAGAGCTTTAAGGTAAAGCTCTGCCAATACTTCGACTTCATGCGCTAACCAAAGCGCTTTGTCTAAGTTCACTTCCCCTGCGATCAAGCCATGGTGTTGAAGCAAGATTGCTTTGCTTTTTGAGATGCCTTCTTCCACGTACTTCGCTAACTGAGGACTGCCAAATGTCGCGTAAGGTACACAAGGAATTTCAGTCGTTCCAGATGCTGCAATCATGTAGTGAATAGCAGGGATTGGTTTATTCAAGATAGAGACCGTTGCAGAATTGATCGCGTGGTTATGAACCACGGCATTTATATCTGGGCGATGTTGATAGCAAGTTAGGTGGAACAACCATTCAGAAGAAGGAAGTTTATCCTCTTCAAAGGTGCCATCTTCCGCAACATAGACAATCTGCTCAGGCGTCAGTTGTTCGTAAGGAATGCCCGTTGGGGTGATTAACATGCCGTTATCAAAGCGGACACTAACGTTACCTGCGGTACCTTGGTTTAGACCTAAACGGGTCATTTCGATACAAGTATCGATAATGTGTTGGGAAAGCTCTATTCTGTTCATTTCGTTAATCCTTAAATTTAAATGCTGGATAAGCCTTTTATGAGAGTGTCGCCGGTTGCGTTGGCGAAAGTGCAGGATGACTACCTCTAAGCATGGCTGTGCTCCCGTTTTATTTGATTTAAGACTGCCGTTGCTTCTGGATAGATCACACGCAATTTAGGACGCATGTTGTGTTGAGATTCATCGACAGAGCGGTAAAAGCCCACGCCATAAAATGCGAACATCGCTGCTCCAATTACCGTCGCTTCGGCCTGCTCTACGATATGAAGTGGTCGCTGTAACGCATTAGCACGAAGCTGATTCCAAAGCGGATTTTTGGTGCCACCACCCACAACAACGATTGGCTCGTCGCTCAATTGGCATAATTGATTCAGGTAAAGAAAACGTTGTTTAAGCTGTTGGCTTAATCCTTCAAATACCGCTCGGGCAATTTGGCCTCGCGAAGTGTGAATAGAAAGGCCTTCTATTGATCCTTGACCAATACCACTTTCATCAACTGATAAAGTTGGTTTAAACACCACCCCACCAGCACCTGGCCCGGCGGCTTCAGCTTCATTAACCATGGTGGTGTACAAATCGTTTGAGTGTTTTTCTGCACTGTAAAATTGCGTCACAACCCATTCAACGACGGCGCTAGAGAGCCACTGTATCGCTGGGTTATATAAGCCTTTTATTGCATCGAGCTCTACGGTCACTCCGTTATCCAACGCTTGTTGATTGAGTGCGGGACGCAGGCTGCGCGCCATTAAGATTTCCCAGGTGCCTGAGCTCAAAAACGCTTGGTTTTCTTTCGCTCCCGAGCCCACTAAAGCAAACTGAGTGTCGTGACCTGCGGAAATCACGGGTGTCCCACTAACAAGCCCCAATTGTTTGGCGATGTTTTCTGAAACATATCCCACCTTTTCACCGGCCATCACGAGCCTTGGGAAATGATCCGATGTCAATCCTAGGTAATTTAGCGCTTTAGCATTCCAGCTACAGGTTTCCACACTGGTCAGCATGGATGTGCCAGCCATTGTGTAGTCGGTCGTCATTTCGCCAGTCAACCTGTGAGTGATCATCGATGAAATGAAGACAAATTTATCCATCTTTGCGTACACTTCAGGCTCGTTTTCTTTAAGCCAACGTAATTTGTAAAGCGTGTTAAAGCTGTAGTCTCCAATACCATTGCTTCGGTAGAGTTCCAGACGATCAACCTCATCTTCTACCGTTTTCATTACGGGTATCGTTCTCGGGCACTTCCAAGAGATAATTGGGTAAATCTGATTTCCATCACTATCAAACGGAGCACCATCAACACCAAATGTTGTTACGGTCACAGCCAGAATATTTTTCGCTCCGACTTGAGCCACGACATGCTGACCACACTCAATGAGCTTTTGCCAGATGTCTTCGAAATCCCACAGATGATAACTTGGGTTTTGCGCATCACATTTGGTCGAGTTTTTTATGAAATGAGACGCGACGATGACGCCTTTTTGGTCAATTGCAATGGCACGCAAGTTGGTCGCACCGCAATCTAAAACAATCACTACAGACATGAGGGCTCCTGAAGGGGGCGGGAATCACCCCGCCCGAGAAGATTACTTGTATAAAGGACCAAAGTTTTCGCAAGCACGGTAGTCTTGACCTTCTTTGTCCTGACCAAATGCCGTCCATGTGTGAGGGCGGAAAATTTCTTGCTCGTCAACGTTGTGCATTGACACTGGAATACGCAACATAGAAGCAAGCGTGATCAAGTCAGCCCCAACGTGACCGTAAGAGATAACACAGTGGTTCGCACCCCAGTTCGCCATGACTGAATACACATCTTTAAACGCGCCTTCACCGGTCAGGCGTGGAGCAAACCAAGTGGTTGGCCATGTTGGGTTTGTGCGCTCATTAAGCGTTTCATGCACCTCGGCAGGTAGCGTCACCGAATGACCTTCTGCGATTTGCAGTACTGGGCCAATGCCCTTAATGATGTTGATACGATGCATCGTAAATGGCATACCACCATGAGTCAGGAAGTTCGATGAGAAACCACCGCCACGGAAATATTCAACATCGGCAGGTGGCCACTGGGTCGCAGCCAGACACGCTTCTGCATCTTGTGCATTCATATTCCAATGCGATTTAAATACAGGTTGACCTTGCTCATCACGAGCTTCCCCACAGCCATCCAGAGCCGCTGAACCTGAGTTAATAAGGTGAATCAATCCAGACTCAGGGCGGTAACCACTAACGCGCTCTACTGAATCCTGTGACCAGTAAGTGCGCACGTCGCAAAATACTTGCGCTTGGCCTGTCAGCATTTTGCCAAACAGCATATTTACGCCGTTTAGACAGTCGTTTTCTGTCGCAATAGCAAAAGGTTCACGGATGCCGTTCCAGTCAAATGACGAGTTGAGAACCGCTTCACTAAAGTCACCATTTGGTAAGTGATCTGTCCAATGACGTTGACCCTGGAAGCCGCCGGCAACAGCGTTGTGTCCCATCGCCTCTTCCGCATACCCCATTTCTGCGAGTTTCGGGTTACCAATCATCAGATCGCGCATGATCATCGTCATCTTAACCACGGTTTCCCAATCTTCGGTTTTACGCTCTTCGGTCATTGGAACTCGGTTGTAATCTTTACCTTCTTTGCAATGTTCTTTTGTCCACGACAACGCCAGTTCAAACTCTTCTTTATCGAAGATTTCGCGGTCTAAACGACGTTTAATTTCAGTCATATCAACATACTCGTTGCGCATGCCTAAGTAATGTTGGAAGAACGGCTGGTCTACGATAGAACCCGCAATCCCCATTGAGACCGAGCCCATAGATAAGTAGGATTTACCGCGAATAGCAGCGACCGTTAAACCTGCACGGCAGAAACGAAGGATCTTATCCTGAACATCGCTAGGAATAGACGTGTCATCTTTATCCTGAACTTCTTCGCCATAGATAGAAAACGCGGGTAAACCAAGTTGAGAGTGGCCTGCCATTGCTGCGGCTAGATATACAGCCCCAGGGCGTTCGGTACCGTTAAAGCCCCAAATGGCTTTTGGCAGATGTGGATCCATATCCAGCGTTTGAGTGCCGTAACACCAGCAAGGGGTAACGGTAATAGATACGCCAACGTTCTCACGCTTGAATTTTTCTGCACAAGCTGATGCTTCGGCTACACCGCCAATGGTCGTATCTGCGATAACACATTCAACCGCTTCACCGCTAACGTGACGTACATTTTCAGTAATAAACTTGGCTAGGTTGTTAGCCATGTTCATTGTTTGATCTTCAAGAGATTCACGAACCCCAAGACGACGACCATCGATTGTTGGACGAATACCGATTTTTACTAAGTTTTTCATTTTCGATTCTCTATTTCACACTAACGAGAGATTATTTTTTGAATTTGGTAGCCTTTAAGGCCAAATAAGACTAAGTAGACAAAGCCAATTAACGGGATAATGAACGCAGTCTTAATATCCTTCGATTTATATAGATTTAGTTATTACTTGGTTTGTATATTTTTTAGACTTTATTGAATTAGTGGATGATAAAACGCCCGTCATTTTAACTTTCTTCAAGTGTCACTATCCCTCCCGAGAAACAGGAACAGCTTTTACATTATGTAAAATTAATTAGAACTGTGTATTAACATCAGCATTCGATATTACAATATCTATTTCATCGAAGTTGCAGACCTTTAATAGACTTTTTTTCTTATACTTGCTCTTATCCGCTAAGAGGATTACTTTTTCTGACACGTTGATGAACATTTTCTTTATTTCATAGTTGTATTCATTAGAGTCCCACACACCGGATAACTCATCGAAACCGACACACGATATAACACTGACATCAAGTGACATTTCAGCTAAGGTTTTTCTCGCAATAAGCCCATAAAACGCTTTGTACTTTTCTGAGAAAGAACCACCTAAACTAATTATTGAGATATTATTTTTACCACTTAACACATTTATATTGTTAATGGAGTTGGTGACGACTGTACATCTCATATTAGGTAGTGCTTGAGCCACAAGCCAGCTAGAAGAACTTGCGTCTAAACCAATAACTGAACCTTCGTAAATATTGGAAATGACTTGATCGACTAAATCCATTTTGTCGTTAACATTGCGATTCGCCCTGTTGTTGAAAGACGTTCCTTCATCTTTATAGTTTTTACCTATTGCTCCACCATGAACTCGTATCAACTCCCCTTTCTCATCCAGAACTTTAAGGTCTCTGCGTATCGTCTCAACCGAAACATCAAGGTCATTAGCCAAATCCGTCACAAATGCCTTTCCGGACTTGTTAACAACATTCAAAATGTAATTGGTTCTAGATATCGACTTCATTGGTTATCTTCTGCATTTCCTTTACATGCCGCAGATAATAACTTCTAGCTCATTCAAATGTTAGGCAATGTTCATGTGATTTTTGGGAATTTTAAATAAGTTGACCGAAATATAGAACGACACCACAAAAAAACGGGCAATTCCCCAGATAATCGGGCATAAGAAACAATAATTTAAAGTAATAATCACAATTGGTATATATCAGTCAAAAACGGGCACTGGCAGGAAATAACGTTTTAGAAGAGAATAAATGATAGATATATGTGATATGACTCGTAAATGACTTACTTTTCATTGGACTTATATTTAAATCACATTCGACATGTATATAACTACTTGTTTAAAGCTAATTCTAATCAAAAAAGAAAAACAAATAGCCTCTGATAATCAGAGCAGTAGCAATGACTTGGTTTACCGTGTTTATTTTGGGTTTCGCCACATTCGATAACCACTTTTCCTCATGGCTTTGCCTAATAAATGTGCAGCAACAGGTGCGGTGAGGAAAATAAACAACATGGTACCCACAGCGCGGGAGATCACTGTGGCATCAGGAATAGCGATGGCTACCGCCAAAAGCAATGATGCCACACCAACCGTACCCGCTTTTGTTGCCGCATGCATCCGAGTGTATAGATCCGGCATTCGGACCACTCCCAAGCTGGCGATCAGAAAGAATAAGGTACCAATGCACAGCAAAAGACCAATGATCACTTCCAATACTCTCCCCCTTTTCGCTTTGCTATCATTCGAGCAAATGCGATGGTGCCGAGAAACGCCACTAAACCAAGTGTGATAGCGATATCTAACAACGTCTCTTGACCACTATCCAGGGTATAAACAGCAATGAATCCAATCGTGACAAACGAGATAAGATCCAGAGAGACGACTCTGTCTGCCAACGTGGGTCCCAGAACCAAACGTACCAACGCCATAACTACGCTTAACAACAACCCACCGTAAGCAAAGAAAATACTGAACTGCAGCCAACTATCCACGCGTCACCTCCAATATCCGTCTCTCTAAGCCACCTTTGATGCCTTGAATCACTTTGTCATGTTCTGGAGCAAACATGGCATGCACGATCAGATGCTTTTTGTCAGGTGTCACATCCAAACTTAGCGTACCTGGCGTTAACGAAACCATATTCGCAAGCAGCGTGATTTCTATATCTGATTTCGCGTCGAGTGGTACGTAAATGATGTCGGGTTGGCTTAGATGTGTTGGCGTTAGCACATCCCACATCACCCGAGCGGCAGACATGAGCAACTCGAAACAGAAATAGCTCACTAGCCGCAAAAGTGAAATGAAAACCTGAAAGTAACGACTTTTCGTTCTGAAAGGTTGACTGAGCCTCAAAACGAGAAACCCAGCGATAAAGCCAAATATAAAGTTGAGACTGGTATAGGTGCCGTTTAGAAGCATCCAAGCCAGTGCGAGAAAGAGGTTGAGAAAAAAGTAAATCATTGTCCACCTCCCAATACTGCCTGAATATATTCTTTCGGCTCCAGCAGTTGCAGCGCAGCCTGCATGGCAAATTGATAAAATGGCTCGGCAACCAGACCGATGATCAAACTCATCGCCGTTAAGGTAACAATAGGAATACAGTACAAGTACGTAGTCGACTTAGTCATTATTTGTGCGTTAGCATCACTTGGCTGCTTCTTCCAGAACACAGCATTCCAAATTTTACTCATGGAAAAAACCGTCAACAATCCCACCAGCAAGGCGGTTGCTGCAAGCCAATAGCCCTCTATTTGCAAACTCGCTTTAATCACTAAGAACTTGCCCCAAAAACCGGAAAGTGGTGGAAAGCCAGCCAAAGAAAATGCAGTAATGAAAAACAACAAGGCCAGCCAAGGCATCGCTTTATATACACCACCTAATTGCTTCAGTTGACTGGTTCCGTATTTCCGTTCGACGAAGCCTCCAATTAAGAACAGGTCCGCCTTCACTAAAATATGATGAACGATATAGAAAATAGCCCCAGCGACTGCCAACGGCGTATAGACGGCGAGCCCCATAATCATGTAACCAATCTGGCTGATAATATGAAATGAAAGGATTTTCTTTATATCGTAATGACTTGCTGCCCCTAATACCCCCGTCAACATTGTCAAACAAGCCATCCACATCAAGGTCGATTGCCAGCCACTTTCTGCCAATGGAAATACAAGTGTAAATACACGTAATAATGAGTAAACACCGACTTTAGTCAGTAAAGCAGCAAACAGTGCAACCACGCCGCTCGGTAGCGTGTGGTAAGACGCAGGAAGCCAGGCAAATAAGGGAAACAACGCCGCTTTGATAGAAAAAGTAAATAAGAAAAAACCTGCGAGCAAGGTTTTCGTGTCGGATGGCATCAAAGCCGCTTTAGCGTGAAGATCCGCGAGGTTTAGCGTTCCGGTAACGCCATATAACAAACCTATCGCGAGCAGAAAAAACAGCGTCGAGAGCAGGTTCAAAATCACGTATTTCACAGCACCATCAATCTGAGTCTTGTTGGCATCCAAGACCATCAGACCGAAGGAGGCAATCAGCATCACTTCGAACCAAACATAGAGATTGAAAATGTCACCGGTCAGAAATGCCCCGTAAACGCCTGCAAGCAAAACATGCATCAACGCATGATACATCCCGTATGATGGTTTGTTGCGAATATCTCCAACCGCATAAAGCACACAGATGAGACCAATCACCGCCGTAACCATAACCATGGCGACAGTGAACAGATCTGCTACAAACACAACGCCGAAAGGAGCAAACCATTGGCCAAATGCTACCGCGACAGGCCCATGCTGTATCACATCACTGGTAAGAAAAGCAGCGACACACACCGTTAAAAACGCACTCGCGCCACTGATACGCTCAGCAAGACAGATGTTACGTTTAGCGATAAACACAGCCACCGCAGTCAAAAGTGAAATCACGATAGGTAAAGTTAGCCAAATCGTCGTCATTCCTCCTCCTCTTCTGATCGTCGCATATCATCAACGTCAGCCGAGCCTGTTTCTGAATACGCGCGATAGAACAACAAAAGTGCAAAAACCAGCAAACCAAAACCAATCACGATTGCCGTCAAAATCAGTGCCTGAGGTAACGGGTTAGCGGCACCATCTGGTGGGAGTTGCGCGTTTGACTCGATAAGAGCGGGGACGCCAATGGTTAAGCGGCCAGCCGTCAATAAAGCCAGATTCACAGCACTGCTTAGTAAAATCAGACCAAACAGTATTCTCAATATATGCCGTTCAAGTAACAGATAAATACCCGCTGCAACAAATACACCGACCACCAGACTCCATAGTACTTCCATCAGTCGAGCACCTCATTCACATGTAACAGCAAGCCCATCACGCCGCCAATAATGGCGAAATAAATGCCCACATCGAAGAGCAGCGGAGTCCCTAGCGGGAGAATATCCTTCCACCACAATCCAGTCAGGAAAGGTAACTCCAGTACCACTCCTAATAGCCCTGCCATAAAGCTGAGCGAAATACCGAACATCGCAATACTTAATGGTGAATAGTACAAACGGTCCCTTACGTACTTGGGCGACTCTGCATACATCATTAGCGCAAACCCTATCACCGCAATGAGTGCACCAATAAACCCACCACCCGGTTCGTTGTGCCCGCGCAGCAGTAAATACAGAGAAAACAGCAACATCAATGTAAAGACAATGTGAGCCGTGGTGGAAAAGATCATTGAATGGACAGGAGGATGCTTGTAATTTGGGGTGGTAAGTAGACTGGTCGCCGCAATGCCCGCCATCACGACCACAATCACCTCACCTAACGTATCGATGGCACGAAAATCGACCAGGATGACATTGACAACATTGCGCCCGTACCCTTCAGGTAGACTTTTCTGGAGAAAGAATTCAGCTAACTGGGGATCTAACGGTTGAGAAGTGATATTGATGAGAGCAACGCTAACAGAAAACCCGACTATTACAGCAATAATCGCGTGTAACAGACGACGCCGTTTAGAGTGATTACGCACAGTGGTCAATTTAGGCATGTGGCGCATTAACAAAACTAAAAATACCACCATCAGTGTTTCTACTAACAACAAAGTCTGTGCAACATCGGGCGCGCTGTACAACATAAACACGAGTGTTGTCATAAAGCCCACCACGCTAAGGGCTGACACCGATAACAAACGTGACTTAGAGAACGTACATACCGACACCGCTGCCACAAGTAACAGAGCAATCACTATTTCGTAGAAGTTGATAGCAAACAGCTCGGTAAAACGCGCGGTTGAAATATCTAATGGGCGACTGAGCAACACGATGGCTAGAACGAGGCTAAACATAAGTACATAATTGCTCAGCCTCTTTTGCGGAATCCATTGTGTCTGCCACTTAGCAAACCGTATGACACCGCTGACAATTTTATTAAACACCGTCTCCGCAGTAGGAACGATAAACGCGCTTTTATACCACTTGGCAACCCTCTGCGAGTAAAGCGCGTAAACCACCCACCCCAACCCCAATGTAATAAGGCTCAATAACAACGGGAAGTTGACTCCGTGCCATAACTTAGTGGCCATTGGTTCTGAGGCAGGAAGACTGGTCAAAACACCGGGAATAATGACATTATGATTTATCCAACTTAGCCCCAACACTGGCGTGATCAATCCGCCAACGGACAGCATCATCGGTGGTATCCATAGTCCTTTGAGTGACTCGATCTTTTTCGCAGGAGTGGGCTCACGTTGAGAATGAGCAAAGAATGGTTTGTAGATTAATGCAATCGTCACCGCCACCATGATTACATTGACAGCGACTAATAAACCGATAATCACACTGCTAACCTCAAGGCCCGATTTGTACATGTATTCTTTGCTCAAAAAGCCAAGTAGCGGTGGTACTCCCGCTTTAGACAGCGCCGCCAACGTCGCAGCCGCCAAACTTAAAGAAAGCACGGCTTTCAGTCCATTCAGCTTGGTTACATCTCTTGTGCCAGTTGCTTTATCAATATTTCCGACCACCATGAACAGGGCCGCTTTGTAAAAAGAATGCGCCAGGATAAACAAGAGTGCGGCGGCCAGTGCGAGCTCCGTTCCCATGCCAATTAGCATAACGAGCTTACCCAAAGCCACATTGGTGCTGTACGCGAGCATTAACTTCAAATCCGTCTGTTTTAAAGCCAATAATCCACACCAAATGGCCGTAAACCCACCAGCAATACTTAACGTGTAAAACCAAATATCACTGTGTGAGTATGCGGGAGACAGCCGCGCCAGTAGATACACGCCTGCTTTTACCATAGTGGCGGAATGCAGATAAGCGCTGACTGGCGTGGGTGCTGCCATCGCATTTGGCAACCAAAAGTGAAATGGAAACTGTGCGGACTTAGTGAAGGCACCAAGGAGAATCAATATAAGAGAAGGCAAAAACCATTTGTGAGACGCAATCTGTGTCGATTGTTGAACAATAGTACTAATCTCATAACTTCCGGCGATTTGTCCTAATAAAACCAACCCAGCCAACAGAGCCAATCCTCCAGCCCCGGTAACCAAAAGAGACTGTAACGCCTTTTCACGTGACACCTCTTTCTCATGATTAAAGCCGATCAATAAATACGAGGTGATGGTCGTCAGTTCCCAAAAAACAAACAGCAACAGAACATTGTCGCTCGTGACAATGCCTAACATGGAAAGCATGAACAACGTCAGATAGACATGAAAGGAAACACGCGCTGTATGGCTGCGCATGTATGCAAGCGAATAGACTTGTATCAGTGCACCGATCCCACAGATCAAACACACAAATAGGAATGACAAACCATCAAGACGAAAACTTAAATTGACATCAAGACCTGGAACCCAGCTGCCCTGCCAACTCACGCTTTCGGGGCGATACCAGCTCATAACAACGAGCAAGATGAAGATCGGCATCAAAGGAAATAGCA
>NZ_CAKLCK010000024.1:0-68671 GCF_921292965.1 Allocatenococcus thiocycli | reverse complement strand
CAATTTTACTGTCCTAATAATTCCTAATTGAGCATTAGTCAGTGCTGCGGTTTGTTTGATATGTGCCAAAGCAAGGATGAAGCCTTGTGGCATGGTGTGTCTGCTGATGGAAAAATTGTCTACGGCACGTTGAGTTTGAGCCTGATAGAGAGCATCAGAAGGGACTTTCACCTCACCCATGCTGTCGGTTTCAATACGAAAGTCTCTGGTCATGACTTGCTCCTCTGTTCTCAATCCTAAGTCTCTTATCAACCATAGGTGATTTACGAGGATTTTGATGACAAAAAAGCCGATGCATGAATACACGCATCGGCTTGGAGCAAGTGAGCTATTTCCCTACAATTAAGCCCAGCTTTCTATTTTGCTCTTTATTTCAGTTATTCGGTAAACAGGGTCTCGTATTTCACGAAAGCCGTTTGAGTCTCGCCGTAGTAGAGCGTTCCTTCTGACTGAATGACCACTCTTAACCAGCTTTCTGCTGATTTTGGCTTCGGTAAGGTGATGTACCAGTTTTTACCTGCTTGATCAGCGGGCTTCATATCGACTGGCTGTGCGTTCTTTTCCTGATTTGCGACCACAGAAACTTTCACGCCTTCCAGTGGAAAAGCCGCATTGAGAGACAATTCTAGACTGTCTTTCGTTAGCTTCTCAGAGCGAAACTTCACTTTAAAATCGCCATTTTCCATATCACAAAGACCACTGGTGTAGCGACAATTGGACTTGCTGGCCAATTTATAACTTTCACCTTCTTTCGCGGCATGAGGCTTTTCACTTAACGCTAAATCCGTACCGAAGTAGGCAATTAACGATAGGATCGGAGCGATTAACAGGGCGATAATTAAGTGCTTGTTTTTGAACATCTTGGCTTCCTTGCAACGACAGACTTCGAAATAGTAACTGAAAATAGAGAATAAAAAAGCCCCGGACAGATGTTTCCAGACGGGGCTTTGTGGTTCTAATTATAATTAGTGATCGACAGCTTGGCCCGCACCTACTGGTACACGTACGTGCTCAACCAGATCTTTCACTTCTTGTGGTGTTTCTGCTGTTACTCTCGATACTGCGAACGCCACGATGAAGTTGAATAGCGCACCAATTGCACCAAACGCGTTTGGCTCAATGCCTAGGAACCAGTTGCTGCCCCAGCTTTCCAGGTAAGTCCAATCCGCGATGAATAGGATACCTTTGTGTTGGAACACGTAGAACAGCGTGATACTGATACCAGCGATCATACCTGCGATAGCGCCTTCTTTGTTGATGCTCTTACTGAAGATACCCATCATCAATGCAGGGAAGATAGAGGATGCTGCCAGACCAAAGGCCAGTGCAACGGTACCTGCCGCGAAGCCCGGTGGGTGTAGACCTAAGTAGCCTGCTACCGCAATTGCCACTGCCATGGAAATCCGGCTGGCAAGGAGCTCTTTCTTCTCGGAGATATTCGGGTTAATGACCCCTTTGATTAAGTCGTGAGATATCGCGGACGAAATCGCCAGTAGTAGACCCGCAGCGGTTGATAGTGCAGCTGCCAGACCACCTGCCGCAACCAATGCGATTACCCAGTTTGGTAGCTTAGCAATCTCTGGGTTAGCCAGTACCATGATGTCGTTATCAACTTTTAGCTCGTTAGTCGCCGCATCAGAAGTGTACTGAATGTTGCCATCACCGTTCTTATCATCGAAACCTAGCAGGCCTGTTTTTTCCCAGTTTTTAAACCAAGCAGGACGCTCGTCGTAAGCTAGGTGTTGGCCAGGCGCCGGGTTAACTGTGTTCATTAGGTTTAGGCGCGCCATTGCTGATACTGCAGGTGCTGTTGTGTAAAGAATAGCAATGAAGATTAGTGCCCAACCTGCTGATGTACGTGCGTCACGAACCTTAGGTACCGTAAAGAAACGGATGATTACGTGTGGCAGACCAGCCGTACCGATCATCAGTGACATGGTGTAAGCAAACATGTTTAGTGTATCACCACGAACTTGAGTGGTGTATTCACTAAAGCCGAGTTCGGTCACCACCTGATCGAGCCGATCGAGTAGATAGACATCGGTTCCCGCCATGGTACTACCAAGGCCAATTTGCGGAATTGGGTTACCAGTCAATTGCAGAGAGATAAATACTGCTGGGATAGTGTAAGCAAGAATGAGTACACAATATTGAGCAATCTGCGTGTATGTGATGCCTTTCATGCCGCCTAGTACAGCGTACATAAATACGATACACATACCAATCAGTAGACCTGTTGCGTAATCTACTTCTAGGAAGCGACCGAATGCAACACCTACACCTTTCATCTGACCGATAACGTATGTTACGGACGCGATGATCAGACACACAACCGCTACGATACGCGCTGTCTTAGAGTAGAAACGCTCACCGACAAACTCTGGCACGGTAAATTTACCGAACTTACGTAGGTAAGGAGCAAGAAGCAGAGCAAGCAGAACGTAACCGCCAGTCCAGCCCATTAGGAATACAGAACCACCGTATCCCATGAAGGCAATCAGACCCGCCATCGAAATAAACGACGCCGCTGACATCCAGTCTGCTGCTGTCGCCATACCGTTCGCGATTGGGTTTACACCGCCACCCGCAACATAGAACTCTTTGGTTGAGCCTGCGCGCGCCCAAATCGCAATCCCGATGTACAGGATGAAGGTTGCGCCAACAACCAGGTAGGTAATAGTTTTCAAATCCATCTGAGTGACTCCTTACTCATCTACGCCGAATTCACGGTCGATTTTGCGCATCTTCCACGCGTAGTAGAAAATAATACCCAGGAAGGCGTAGATGGAGCCTTGTTGAGCAAACCAGAAACCAAGTTTGTATCCGCCTAGTTGAAATTGATTGAGTACATCGACAAATAAAATGCCGCAGCCGAAAGACACTAAGAACCAGATGACCATTAGGCCAATCATTAGCTTCACGTTCTTGTCCCAGTAGGCTTTGGCTCTTTCTTCGCTTTCAAACGCCATTGCCGTCTCCTTACGATTGGTATTGTTGTTAAAAAAATGTTTCACCATGTACATTAGCAAGGTGTTGGCAAGAACTCTTTTCAACTTTAGTCGGGGCATAAAAATCAAAAAACGCCCGTAGAATGGGCGCTTAAGGCAATTGTAAGAGAATTTTACTATGTTAATGTGGTGTTAAATTAGCCTAAGGTCTAATGCGAAATGACATATTTCACTAATTATTTTTGCTGGCGTTATCTTTTCTTCATTTGTTTCATGAAACCTATACTCATTGCTACAAGTTATTTGTTTACATAAAGTTTTCGTTTCAACTAAAGCATTGAGACACGATAAGGGGTTAGACTAACGGTCTTAGTACGTTGGCCATAACTTTTATATTAGGGAGAGTGGAATGGACGCAAACACCATCAATAGCTTTTTTCTCGTCGGTGCATTGCTGATTGCACTGAGCGTTCTTCTAAGCCCTGTGTCCTCTAAACTGGGTATTCCTATTCTTCTCGTGTTTCTTGCGGTTGGTATGTTGGCCGGAGAAGATGGCTTAGGCGGAATATTATTTGATAATTACTCAATTGCTTATTTAGTCAGTAACTTAGCTTTAGCGATTATTCTGCTTGATGGTGGCATGAGAACACGAGTCGCGAGCTTCCGGGTGGCGTTGTGGCCTTCGGTGTCATTAGCCACGCTGGGTGTGGCAATGACGACGCTTTTAACCGGTTTGATGGCGACCTGGCTGTTTGATCTGGACTTACTGCAAGGGATTCTTGTGGGCGCTATCGTGGGCTCTACCGATGCTGCTGCGGTGTTTTCACTACTGAAAGGGCGCAGTCTCAATGAGCGTGTCGGCTCAACGCTGGAAATCGAATCCGGTACCAACGATCCGATGGCGGTATTTCTCACCGTTACCTTAATTGCTATTTTGTCGAGCTCAGGTGCGGAGTTAAGTGTCGGCTTTTTAGCACTGAGCTTTGTGAAGCAGTTTGGCATTGGTGCATTGCTTGGTATTGCTGGTGGCTGGTTGTTATGGAAGATCATAAACCGCAATCAGCTACCGGATGGCTTGTACTCCATTCTGACCGTCAGTGGTGGTCTGCTGATTTTTGCCTTATCGAATACATTCGGTGGTAGCGGCATTCTGTCCATTTACCTAGTCGGTCTGTTATTAGGTAATCGCCCTACGCGCAGCCGTCACTCGATTCTTCATGTGCTGGACGGAATGACATGGTTGGCCCAGATAGGCATGTTCCTCGTGCTTGGTTTGTTGGTCACGCCTTCGAATCTGTTGTCGATAGCCTTGCCGGGGCTGGCACTCGCCTTTGGTATGATTCTGTTTGCTCGTCCAATTTCAGTGTGGGTAGGCTTACTGCCATTCAAAAGTTTTACGCCGCGTGAAAAGTGGTTTGTTTCCTGGGTGGGGTTGCGTGGTGCCGTGCCGATCATTTTGGCGGTGTTCCCGATGATGGCAGGCCTTCCTGATGCACAGCTTTATTTTAACCTCGCGTTCTTCGTTGTTATGGTCTCGCTGATTGTTCAGGGGGGCACATTGACCAAAGCAATGTCGCTAGCCAAAGTAGAACTGCCTCCAAAACCGGAGCCAATATCGCGAATTGGTGTCGAGGTTTATCCTACCAGTGAGTGGGAGCTATTTATCTATCGATTGAAAGCAGACAAATGGTGTATCGGGGAGCCATTACGTAGCTTGTCTATGCCGGAAGGCACGCGTATTGCGGCGGTCTTTCGCCATCAGGAATTGATGCACCCATCTGGAAGTACCAAGCTGGAAGAAGATGATACTTTGTGTGTCTTTGCTCAAGAGAAAGATTTAGATGCGTTGAGCCTGTTGTTTAGTGAAGCTCCAGAAAAAGCATCAATGACTCGTTTCTTTGGTGATTTCTTTTTGGATATTGAAGTCAGACTGGCCGATGTTGCCATGATGTATGGTTTGGATCTTGGCGAGGAAGCGCTGGGTATTACACTGAGAACCTTGGTGGAAGAACAACTGGGAACAGCCCCTGTACTGGGTGACCAGTTTGAATGGCAAGGGCTACATTGGATTATTGCTGATGTGGTCGATCAGCAAGTGACCAAAGTAGGCTTACGCTTGCCTACTGAACAAGAGGAATCGGAAGAAGAGTAATATCAATCACAGTAAGACAATGGTCAGAAATAGCGCAGGAAAAACGCTTGAGAACAAGGCAGGGTTTTTCGATAAGTAGTTATTCTACAATCAAAAATTATAACGCAGTTATCTAGTGTTTTAACAAGCTAGGATGACCAGTTACTTACTACGATTGGTATAAGGCTTAGTTGTTCATTTCCGTTAACATGATGACAGCTTGAGTACGGTTCTTCACGCCCAGCTTGCGGAAAATCGCCGTCATGTGCGCTTTGATGGTGGCTTCTGATACATTCAGCTCATAAGCGATTTGTTTGTTCAGCAAGCCATCTGACAACATCCCCAACACTTTATATTGCTGCGGCGTCAACGTGGCAATCTTCTCTGCCAAGTCACTACATGCAGCATTATTGGTAATCAGACCTTCAGGGAAGTACGGGTCGCCGTTAAGCACCTGATTGATCGCATTAACGAGTTCACGCATATCACTTGATTTAGGAATGAAGCCGAAAGCGCCGTGACTTTTAACCTGAGTTACGATAGCAGGCTCTTCACTGGCTGAAACGACAACTACTGGTAAGTCAGGGTATTCAGCACGCAGGTGAATCAGGCCCGACATACCATTTGCGCCAGGCATCTTGAGATCCAATAGCACTAAGTCTGGCTCCTCTTCCCTCTCCAATAACGCAAGTAAGGCATCGAGTGAGTCAGCTTCGAGAAGATTGGCACCACTCACCGCCATGTGTACCGATTGGAACAAAGCATTACGGAAGAGAGGGTGATCATCAGCAATGATGATGGTGTAGGTCGAATCCATGACGTTAAACACTTTTGACTATTTGGTTAAATTTATTATTGTCCAGCTTTGAGATTGTGGACAATATTTATTCGCTAAAAGTCTGAACCAAATCGACTTTTATTAGAGAAAATGCATATAATCCTCATTTTATTTTTTTGTTTTGTGCAATAAAAACGCCAGTAGAAAATTACTGGCGTTTGAATTTGTCTGATTAGAACTGATTGATGTGCTCTAAGAAAGGCTCTGCCTGCATGAAACCAGTTAAACGAGCGTTTGAAACGTGCTCTCCTTTACTGTTCCAAAACTCAATCGTTGGTAGGCCAAGGACATTCATACGCTTGAGTAATTCAATATCTTGAACCTGATTTTTGGTCACATCCGCTTGCAGTAGCACAAAATCTCGCAACTTTTCTTCGACTTTTGGCGAATGGAAGGTGTACTTCTCAAACTCCTTACAGGCCACACACCAGTCGGCATAAAAGTCGAGCATGACCGGTTTACCTTCCGCTTTTGCTAATGCCAGTTGTTCTTCTAGCTCTGCGACATTCGCTATCCGCGTGAAACTGACACTGGCTTGTTGAGCATGAGTTTCGTTGTTACCAAACCAATAATTCAACGCAGGTTGTGCGGAAGCGAATAATCCCAGAACGGCAATAATTCCAACGGCACTCTGTTTCCAGCCGCCAAACTCGAGGCTGTTTTTCACATGATATAGCCAGCCAAAAGCAGCTACACCCAACACAGACCAAAGTAACGTTGACCACATTTCAGGTATCAGGCGTTCAAGCAGGAAGATAGGTGCTGCGAGCAGAATGAATCCGAATAGCGTTTTAACTCGGCCCATCCAGTTACCCGCTTTAGGCAGCAGTTTATTGCCGAAGACCGCAACCAGAATCAGAGGAATCCCCATCCCCATAGCCAGGGCGTACAGAGCAACACCACCGGTTAGCAGATCGCCACTTTGCGCGACGTAAAGCAGCGCACCAGAGAGCGGAGCAGTAGTGCACGGTGAGCATACCAAACCGGAAATAGCACCCATCACAAATACTCCAGTACCGCTGCCACCGTGCTGTTTGTTACTTAGATTATTGAGCCAGGTTTGCACGCTGCTTGGGAGTTGCAGCGAATACAGGCCAAACATCGACATTGCCAACGCGATGAATAAGACACTCAGACCGATGAGTACATACGGGTGCTGCATTGCCGCCTGGAACTGCATACCCGCAGAAGCAACGACCAGGCCAAGTAGGGTATAAGTCAGCGCCATACCTTGTACGTAAATAAACGACAAGCCAAGTGCACGTCGTTGGCTGAGTTTCCCGCTACCAAGCACAATGCTGGTTAGGATCGGGTACATAGGCAGTACACAAGGAGTAAAAGCAAGGCCGACACCTAAAGCTAAGAACAGCAATGGTGTCCACCAGCTTTCAGCCAGGTTTGCCGCCAGACTGTCTTGCTGCGTAACAGGCGCTGTTGGCGCTGTGTTTGTTACTTTTGGCGTGGCTTGTGCTGTTTGTTTTTGGGGTGGCTGTTGTGGTGCAGTGGCAACTGCAGAACCTGCCGGTGACGTAAATGCGTTGATAGGAATGACCCGCGTTTCTGGTGGATAGCAGAAACCTGCTGAGGCACAGCCTTGATACTGGACGATAACACGTGCACCTTCCTGCCAATTTGAAAGCGGAACATTGACAAATAGTGGCATGGTATAGATATGCACCTCTCCAAAGAACTCATCTTTGTGTGGTGTCCCACGCTCCATGTCTAACTCACCAAGCGTGACATTCTCGCCGGATACCGACAAACGTTCTTGATACAGGTAGTAGCCGTCACGTACCTGCCAGTCGAGCATCAGCTTGTCATCTTGCTGATAAAAATTAAACGGAAACGCTTGATCAACAGGAACAAAGCTGTCGCTGCTGTTACCGAAGTTGTTGTTCTGACTATTGTTAAACTGGTCCTTGCCGAATAAGGCTAAAGAAGGCGCAGAAAAGGTAATCAACCCTAAGAGTAATACGGAAAGTAATGCACGCATAAAATGTTCAATTCGTCTTAGCTAATTGCCGTAAGTGTAACTCAATCAGACCTGCTGACTAACCGATAAGTTTCATCAAAGTGAAGATTTGTTAATCAATACGTTCAAATTCTGGCAATAAAAAAGGGAGCCGAAGCTCCCCGAGTAAGACTCTGTTTCTGCTAGATCAGCAGGCCACCGAAGATGAAGCCTAATGTCACCGCTGATGCGATGGTTGCGACACCTGGTAGGAAGAACGGGTGGTTGAACACGTACTTACCAATACGTGTTGAGCCTGTATCGTCCATCTCAACCGCGGCAAGTAGCGTCGGGTAAGTTGGTAGTACGAACAGCGCACTTACCGCCGCGAATGATGCAACCGCAGTCAGTGGTGCGACACCAATCGCTAATGCTGCAGGCATCAATGCAACAGTCGTTGCGCCTTGTGAGTAAAGCAGCATAGAGGCGAAGAAGAGCACCAATGCAAGCATCCATGGGTAGTCTGCTAGAAGTGCACCAGCCACTTCCTTAATGCCATCAACGTGAGCGTTCACGAATGTAGAGCCTAGCCATGCAACACCAAGTACACAAACACACGCTGTCATACCAGAACGGAATGTTGCCGCCGCTGGAATTTTGCTCGAGTCGATTTTACAGCTCATTACGATGGCAGCTGCTGCCGCAAGCATGACGGTCATGATCGCTTCGTTACGACCCAGTGCTGGGTTCTCGATAAGACCCACAGAGCCAGAGATTGCTGCTGCGTAGCACACTACGAATGCGATAGCGCCAAGGAAGATAAACGTTGCTTTCTTCGCTGTTGGTAGAATCTCGCGTTTTTCTTCAGTATTGAGTTTGATGAGGCCATTTTCCAGACGATGTTGATATTCAGGATCGTCTTTTAGTTCACTGCCCATGAAGTTCGCAATGAACGCACCGACCATACAAGCGATGAATGTGGTTGGAATACACACAGCGAGTAGAGTGAGGTAATCGACGCCAAATGGAGCAAGCATGGCTGCGAAAGCGACCACAGCCGCAGAGATTGGAGATGCTGTGATGGCGATTTGCGATGCGACAACGGCGATAGACAAAGGACGAGAAGGACGAACGCCCTGACCTTTAGCCACTTCGGCAATTACTGGCAAAGTAGAGAAAGCGGTGTGACCAGTACCCGCCATTAGTGTCATTATGTATGTCACGATTGGCGCATAGAAGGTGATGCGTTCAGGGTGTTTACGCAAAAAGTTTTCGGCAACTTGCACCATCCAGTCCAGACCACCTGCAACTTGCATTGCTGCAATAGCGGTAATCACTGACATGATGATCAAAATTACATCAACAGGGATGTAAGCCTGGCTAGTAGGAACGCCTAGGATCAAAGACAATGCAATGACACCCGCACCACCGGCAAATCCGATGCCGATACCGCCGATTCTCGCTCCCAAATAGATAAAGAGCAGAACCACGAAGAGTTCGACCATGACCATTATAGATACCTCTTTAGTTTGTATAGATTCTGATTTTTTGAACACTCAGGAACAGGAGTAAATGTTCAGAGAATCAGAGCCCAAGAGCTATGGTATTAAAAAGCTTATAAAAAATGTGGTTAACCGTACGGAACCCTAAAAAGGGGCCTTATAGGCCCCTATGGATGATGACTTACTCGTAGCGTTTCGCTTTGTAAGTTGGATGCATGAAGTTTTCAACAGTTAAGATTTCGTCAAGTTCTTCTTCTGTTAGCAGACCGCGCTCTAGCACGACTTCACGAACACTCTTACCAGTTTCCGCACAAATCTTACCGACGATGTCGCCTTCATGGTGACCGATGTATGGGTTCAGGTAGGTTACGATACCGATGGAGTTGTATACGTAGTTTTCACAGACTTCTTTGTTCACTGTGATGCCATCGATACATTTGTCACGCAGGTTAATACACGCATTTTGCAATAGTGAGATGGACTCAAACATGCTTTGCGCGATCACTGGTTCCATTACGTTTAGCTGTAGCTGGCCGCCTTCTGCTGCGAAAGATACCGTGTTGTCGTTACCCAGTACTTTAAAGCACACTTGGTTTACAACTTCAGGGATAACAGGGTTCACTTTCGCTGGCATGATAGAAGAGCCGGCTTGCATTTCAGGAAGGTTAAGTTCATTCAGACCAGCACGTGGGCCAGATGAAAGCAGACGCAGGTCGTTACAAATCTTAGACAGTTTCACTGCCAGACGTTTTAGGGCACTGTGTGTCATCACGTAAGCACCACAGTCTGACGTCGCTTCGATAAGGTCTTCTGCAGGAACCACGTCCAGACCTGTTACTTCAGCCAGGTGTTTTACCGACAGAGCTTGGTAACCTGTTGGAGTGTTCAGGCCCGTACCGATAGCGGTCGCGCCCAAGTTAATTTCTAGAAGTAGTTTTGATGTGTAGTCCAGAGCACGAATTTCTTCGTTTAATGTTACCGCCCAAGCGTGGAACTCTTGACCAACCGTCATTGGTACCGCGTCTTGTAGCTGAGTACGGCCCATTTTAAGTACATCTTTGAACTCAATTGCTTTAAGTTCGAATGCGCCTTTCAGGTACTCAATCGCTTCCATCAACTTGTGTACGCTGTTGTAAACCGCAATACGGAAGCCGGTAGGGTAAGCACAGTTAGTTGACTGACTTTTGTTTACGTGATCATTCGGGTTGACGAACTCGTACTGGCCTTTCTCTTTACCCATGATTTCAAGAGCAACGTTGGCGATTACTTCATTGGTGTTCATGTTAACAGAAGTGCCAGCGCCACCTTGGAATACGTCTGAAGGGAATTGATCCATGCACTTGCCTGTTTCCAGGATCAAATCACATGCTTTGATGATGTAGTTAGCAACATCTTTTGGAATCGCGCCAAGTTCTTTGTTTGCCAACGCTGCGGCTTTCTTGGTCATCACCATACCACGTACAAATTCAGGTACGTCAGAAATGGTTACGTTAGAGATGTTGAAGTTTTCGATGGCACGTAGAGTGTGAATACCGTAGTACGCATCTGCAGGGACATGACGTTGACCTAATAGATCTTCTTCAATACGAGTGGCTGAGTTAACTGCTTTTTGAGCATCAGATAGAGTAGCCATAACAGGATCCTTAGATGATAATTCTAATAATATGGTTGAGTATTAGCCTATTCTGCAATCTAGAATCCATTCATCAGAATTTTGGGCTGGAAAATCCGTCCTGACTTATGTGGCACATCATACTTTACCTAGCACATAAAAATAGTAACTAGATCACCTTTTTGGTTTTTAATGCGTCAATAGTTTGCAAAGTATGAACAGGTTATTGCCTTACGTTTCAGGGCAGTGTTTCTACTGTTCATGTTTGTGATTATGGCTATCTGCTTCGTGCCAATGGAAAGGCATCTTTTACTTCATCAACAAGTGCTGAACACGCTTTTTTACAACGATTCGTTTGAGCTTGGTTAGCTTTTACCATTACACTGAATTAAACAAAGGAGGGCGTGTGTTTCCTATCTTATTATTGGCGTTTATTTTTGTTCCGATCATTGAAATCGGCTTGTTTATTCAGGTGGGCGGGTTTTTAGGCCTCTGGCCGACCATTGCGTTGGTGATCATCACCGCGTTTGTTGGGGCGTCACTCGTGCGTAGTCAGGGTATTCAAACACTGATGTCAGTTCAGGGGCGTCTTGAGCAAGGTGAAATTCCTGCTCAGCAGATTTTTGAAGGTGTCATGCTGGCTGTAGCTGGCGTGCTGCTGTTAACTCCGGGCTTTATGACGGATGCACTTGGTATGTTGGTATTGTTGCCTGCGCCTAGAGCTGCGATTGCAAAATACTTGATGAGTAAAATGGTGGTGAAAACGGTCCACGGTGGTGGCTTCCACAGCGGTTTTTCTGGGCAGCAGGGGCCATTTGACGAAGATCCATTCCGTCGTGGTCCATTCGATTCTCGCTCGGATAATGGCAATACCTTCGAAGGTGAATATGAGCGTAAAGACGACGATGACGATCGTAATGACCGAAATAAGCTTAACTGATCAATTATCAGTTCCAGCAGAAGACAAAAGGGCGCATCTGGCGCCCTTTTTTGTCACTATAATTCAGCGATTACTGAGCTCCTTCAAAGCCCATCTGACGCCATGCTTCAAATGCAATAATAGCGACGGCATTCGACAAGTTCAGGCTGCGGGCATCTGGCATCATTGGAATACGAATACGTTGCTCCATAGGCAGGCTTTCAATCACTTCCGCAGGTAAACCACGGGTCTCCGGACCGAAAAGCAGTACGTCACCGGCTTGATACTGAGCATCTACATGGTGACCTGTCGTTTTGGTTGTACAGGCGAACAGGCGGTAGTTACCTTGCTTCTCTTCCTCTAAATAGTCTAAGAATGCCTGATAGTTTTTATGACGTGTTACTCGAGCCAAGTCATGATAATCCAAGCCTGCACGGCGCACTTTTTTCTCTTCCAGATCGAAACCCAGTGGCTCAATCAAATGAAGGTTTGCACCGCAGTTGGCACAAAGTCGAATGATGTTGCCGGTGTTCGGCGCGATTTCTGGTTCGTATAAAGCGATATCAAACATGGTATAGAAATAGAGTTAGTCAAAAGAGAGAGGCAGTATATACCGTAGCTACGACTGGGGTATACACCCAAGTACTGGCATAGCTACACATGCGACATCAAAGGAAAGTGAGTCGCCATTGAACCGTGTTGAGAAAAAGTAAACCCTCCTGAGGCGGAGGGCTTACCTGCTCACTTGAATGGTGTGAGCTTTGACTACAAACTCAAAGGCAATGTTATCGTCATGCGCAATCCACCCAGTGGGCTGCGACTAGCGACAATCGTTCCGCTGTGCTGACGAATGGCACTTTCGGTGATCGTCAGCCCTAATCCTGTTCCGCCAGTGTGACGGTCACGAGCGGTAGAGACTCGGTAGAATGGTCGGAAGATGGCTTCCAGCTCGGCATCTGGTACTCCTTCACCGTTATCATCTACGGTGATGTGCAGAGTGTTACCTTGCGTTTCTAGATTAATTTCAACCTGATCTTTCCCGTAGTAAATGGCGTTGCGAATGATGTTTTCCACAGCGCTCATTAGCAACTTAGGGTTGCCTGAAATACTGCCTTTAGGTAGCGGGGAGTAACGCAATTGTTTACCCATTTGTTCCGCTTCAAATTGAGTGTCCTCAATGATCTCTTCCCACAAACTTTGAATCGGTTGAGTTTCGCGTGTCATGTGGCTATTCGCCTGCATTCGGGACAGTTCCAGTAGCTCACTGATCATTTGCTCAAGCCGCTGAGCCTCGGTATCAATCCTTGTTAGCTCTGGGCTTTCGCCTTGTTTGCGTGTCGCTAAAGCATTGGCCATCCTCAGTCGAGTCAGAGGTGAACGCAGTTCATGAGAGATATCGGAGAGCAGACGTTGCTGACCGGATATCATCTGATTTACGGCTTCGACCATCTGGTTGAAACTGCTGCCCGCCTGACGGAACTCTGAAGTCCCTTTCTCCAGATTAGGGTCTGTGACAAACTCCCCTTTGGCTACGCGCTGTGCGGCGGCTTCGAGTCGACGTGCAGGCTGACTCAATGCCCATGCCAGCCAAAGTAGCAAAGGTGTACTCGCCAGCATGACGGCAAGTAATAACTGAACAGGGTGATCAAACAGTCTCAGCAGCAGTGGCGGTGGCTCATTCCATTTAAAGCCGACGTACATCAAAAGATCAGAACCGGCTAATGTAATTGGCACAGGCCCGGCGACCATGTATCTGCCATAGAGCTTTTGTTTCGGTTGGTTATTGTCTTCGATGATGGAAACAAAGTTTTGCATCGCCCGCATTTGAAAGTTGTTGCGGTGGTCAGTGGTTAATATTTTGCCGTTATAGTCAGAAAAGAACATCCGTGGCCGAGGGTCGTTTTTATTTTGGCGACGTCCCTCAATACTAAATAGAATGCGGCCAAGGTCAGTTTCTTTACTGTATTGATTCTGAATTTCGTCACGCACTTCTAGCATGCGCTGATAAGGCGCACTTGGAATATCACGCGCTTTACGTGGATCCAGATGCGGTAGTGATAGCACAGCGATTAACACTAACAGCATAGTGAACCAGAAGATGGCAAATATGCGTCCATACAAGCTGTTAATATTCGGCAGTTTGATGCGTGATATTTGGCTCATTAATCTTCCTCAAGCAACATATAGCCTCGGCCACGCAAGGTTTTGATACGTGGTTTGCCATTACTTTGGTCGGGCAGTTTTTTGCGTAAGTTGGAGACGTGCATATCAATCGCGCGGTCAAAAGCGGCAAGTCGCTTGCCAAGCACATCTAAGCTCAGGGTTTCTTTCGTCAGTACTTGCCCAGGGTGTTGTACAAAGTGTGTGAGCAAAGCAAATTCTGTTGCCGTTAAATCAAGCAGCAGCTGATCGCAGTAAGCCTCCTGCTTGCCTGGATAAAGGCGAAGCTCTTGATACTCAATGCAGTCGCCGCTTTTACTGTCCTTTTGAGTTGCACTGGTACGGCGTAAAATGGCGCGAATGCGAGCCAGTAGCTCTCTGTCACTAAAGGGTTTTGGTAAGTAATCGTCTGCCCCTAGTTCTAAGCCAATCACTCGGTCGATTTCTTCGCCTTTGGCTGTCAGCATTAGTACGGGAGTTTCCCAGTTTTCACGCAAGCGCTTTAATGTTTCCATGCCGTTGAGCTTAGGCATCATGACATCCAGCAAAATCAAATCAATTTCACTTGTCACGGCAGCTAAACCTGCTTCTCCATCATTCGCTTCACTGACTTCAAATCCTTCGAAGCTGAGCACTTCTTTTAACAGGCTAGTTAGCTCTATATCGTCATCAATCAAAAGAATGTTTGCCATTTAGGGACCTACCATCAATTACCTTTTATTTAATATTACATTGGAATGATGGGTGACGAAGAGTATAAAAATCACTCTTTACGAATCTTTACGCTCTCTATACGTCACTTTACCTAGCGCGTCCTATTCTATACTCAAGCGCTGGGAGAACAGCCCAGAAGAAGCAATCAGATGTATGAGGAATCAAATTATGAAATCTGCAAAAAAAATTGTGTTAGCTGCCGTTGTTCTACCACTTACTCTTGGTGCTGCAGGTGCCTTCGCCTACGGTGGTAAAGACCAGCAAAAAGGTCCTCGCGACGAATGTGGCCCAGGAATGGACCGAGGAATTATGCGCCAAATGGATCTGACTGACGCGCAAAAAGAGCAATTACAATCATTTCGTGACGCTAACCGTGCGGAGATGAAAGGTAAAAATGCGGCAGAACGTGATGCTCGTCGAGCGGAGCGCCAAGCTTACCACGCAAAAATGCAGGCTCTTGTGCTGGCGGATAACTTTGACGAAGCTCAAGCGAATGCGTTAGCCAAAGAAATGGTAGAAAAACAAACTGAACGCCGTGTAAAAATGCTGGAGAAAAAACACCAAATGTTGAGTGTACTGACTCCTGAGCAAAAAGCAGAGTTTGTGAAGTTGCAAAATGAACGTATGCAACAGTGTGGTGAAAGAATGCAAAAACGCATGACTAAACCAAGCAGCAACTAACCGACACAACGAAATAATCTTAAGAGGCAGCCATGGCTGCCTCTTTTTGATCTGGCTATTTCATACTCATTAAATAATTATCGAGGTATACTTTGGTTATGGTTTGAGTTAACTCTTTGATTATGAAACATCAATACGCACGCTTAGTGACGACAGCAGCCTGGACTGCAACAATCACGGCAACGCTTCTTTTACTGGTTAAGGTCATCACTTGGTGGGTGACAGGTTCGGTCAGCCTATTAGCCTCTCTTATTGACTCTATGCTGGACATTGCCGCGTCGGTGGTGAATTTAGTCGTGGTTCGTTATGCCTTGCAGCCAGCAGACAGGGAACATACTTTTGGCCACGGCAAGGCGGAGTCATTAGCTGCCCTGGCGCAAGCCATGTTTATTTCCGGCTCCGCAGTATTCTTGATCCTTAATGGGGTTGAGCGTTTCTTCCGCCCTCAGGCTTTACATACTCCTGAACTCGGCGTTTATGTCTCGTTGTTTGCTATCGCCGTGACACTTGGTTTGGTGACGTTTCAGAAACACGTAGTGCGAGTGACAGGAAGCCAAGCCATTGCAGCCGATTCACTTCACTATCAGACTGACCTTTATATGAATGCGGCCATTATGGTCGCGCTCGGGTTAAGTTATTTTGGTGTCACGCAAGCGGATGCGGTGTTTGCGATTGGTATTGGCGTGTTCATTCTTTACAGTGCTTTCAAAATGGTGAATGAAGCGACTCAGACTTTATTGGACAGAAAACTGCCTGATACAGAATTAGAGGAAATTCACACTCAGTGCTTGAGCGTGAAAGGAGTGAGAGGTGTTCATCAGTTACGAACACGGATGTCCGGGCCGACACGTTTTATTCAGTTACATCTCGAGTTAGATGATGACTTACGTTTAATCGAAGCCCACTATATAGCTGATAAAGTGGAAGAAAACCTCTTGTCTGTCTTTCCTGAAGCGGATGTGTTGATCCACCAAGATCCGATATCTGTCATTTATGGACCAGAGAAAGAACAGAAAGAGCAAGATTGGTAGAGCTCGAAAAATACAAAAGCGTCTGACGACAAATAGGCGCTTATTGTCTATCTTTCCATCAATACGCTTTAAGAATCCTGATACTGATGTGAATCAACGAAGTTGATAGTAGAAGCTGTAATACTCTTACATAAGTAGAAAAGTTACATAAAAATGTGTGTTTTCATTGGTAATCCGGTATAGGAAATGTAACATAACGCACAGTTCTGGATTATGCAGGTTGCTTGGTGACAAGGGGCCTAGAAGAAAATTAAATAAATTGATTGCCAAAGATCGAGGGTGAGCATGATTAAGAAGATCGGTGTTTTAACAAGTGGCGGTGACGCACCTGGTATGAACGCTGCAGTACGCGGCGTGGTACGCACAGCACTTTCTGAAGGATTGGAAGTGTTTGGTGTGTACGATGGCTACCTAGGTCTTTATGAAGGCCGCATCGAGAAGCTAGATCGTTCTAGTGTTTCTGATGTTATTAACAAAGGTGGTACGTTCCTGGGTTCTGCACGTTTCCCTGAGTTCAAGGAAGTGGCAGTACGCGAAAAAGCTATTGAGAACCTGAAGAAACACGGTATCGACGCACTGGTAGTGATTGGTGGTGACGGTTCTTACATGGGTGCAAAGAAACTGACTGAAATGGGTTACCCATGTATCGGTCTGCCAGGCACTATCGATAACGACATTGCGGGTACGGATTACACTATCGGTTACCTAACTGCACTAAACACAGTTATTGATGCAATCGACCGTCTACGTGACACTTCTTCATCTCACCAACGTATTTCAATTGTAGAAATCATGGGCCGTCACTGTGGTGACCTGACTCTGATGTCTGCTATCGCTGGTGGTTGTGAGTACATCATCACTCCAGAAACGGGTCTTGATAAAGAGAAGCTGATCGGCAACATTCAAGACGGTATCGCAAAAGGTAAGAAACACGCAATCATTGCTCTTACTGAACTGATGATGGATGCAAACGAGCTTGCACGTGATATTGAAACGGCAACAGGTCGTGAAACTCGTGCGACAGTACTTGGTCACATCCAACGTGGTGGTCGTCCTACTGCATTTGACCGTGTTCTTGCATCTCGCATGGGTAACTACGCTGTTCACCTTCTAATGGAAGGTCACGGTGGCCGTTGTGTTGGTATCGTGAAAGAGCAGCTTGTTCATCACGATATTATTGATGCGATCGAAAACATGAAGCGCCCTGTACGTAATGACTTGTACAAGGTTGCAGAAGAGCTGTTCTAAGTCGACCGCTCTTAGCTAAAATAAAAAACCGCGTTGATACGCGGTTTTTTTGTCTCTGTTTTTCTAAGCGAGGGGAGGACAGGGTTCATGAAGAGGAAATGCTTTGTTCTACCAGCATTAACTTTCGTTCGCGAAGCGCAAACATATAACCAAGTAACCCACCTAATATATTACCCACCGCAATACCGATAAATAGCCCTTCAACATCGTACAGGTAGCTGCCAATCCAGGCCGCTGGCAATGTAAAGATGAACAGGCGCATAAAACTCCACTGGAAAGCGCGTAATGGCTTGTGCATCGCATTCAGCCCGCTGACTAATATCATCACAATACCCTGGAAACCGTAGCTGAATGGCACGACAAGGAGATAATGCCAAAGCAGGTTTTTAACCGCTTCTTCTTGTGAGAAAAGAGCGGCCAGAGGAATGCTCAAAGGCACCATTGCCAGGAAGATAAGCCCCTGAAACACAACTGCGAAGCGCATGCTGAGGAATAATCCTGCGAATGCTCGCTGTGGGTTATTAGCGCCGAGATTTTGTGCCATGAACGGCGTTAAAGCTGAGGTCAGTGACATCAATACTAGAATCAGTATCGACTCGATGCGCTGTGCTGCGCCATAAGCAGCAACAGCTGCGGTGCCGTGGCTTGACAGCAGCATCATCAAAATAGCGCCAGAAAGAGGCGTCATTGCGGTAGAGAAGGCCGCAGGCGTACCGATTTTCAATGTCTGTTGCCAATCTTGTTTCAGATGTAACCACTGCGGCTTAGCCAGAAGTTTCTCCCGTTTAACCAGTAAGTATGACGAGCCGACTAAAGCGCCTAGCCAACTAAAAGCACTCGCGATTGCTGCGCCCTGAATTCCAAGTTCAGGAAAAGGTCCCAAGCCGAAGATAAGTAGCGGATCCAGCATTCCGTTGATCAACCCTGCCAGCATCATGATTTTAGCTGGGGTTTTCGTATCACCCGTCGCACGGATTGCACTGTTGCCAGCCATTGGGATCACCAGTAATGGAATGGTGAGATACCACACTTGCATGTACTGTTCGATGAGTGGAAGAAGATCGTCAGTCGCACCAAGAAAACCGAACAGAGGTCTGATGGTTACAAAGCCAACTGATGACGCGATCGCAACTAGCACGACAGCTAACAGTAGACCATGAGTAGTAAAACGCGCGGCTTGAGTTGAGTGTCCCTGTCCGAGTAGCCGGCCTATATTGGTCGAAAGCCCCATGCCAATGCCCATCGTAATGCAGTTAACGGCAAAGGTGACCGGAAAGGTGTAACTAATGGCAGCTAGGGCTTGAGTGCCGAGCAGAGAAATAAAGAATGTATCGACCAGATTGAACATCAATATCGCGATCATGCCCACCGTCATCGGGACCGTCATTTTTCTCAGTGTTTCGGGAATGGGCGCGCTCAACAAACCATGTTTATCTGTTGCTTGGTGTTCCGGCTTGTTTTTTTCCAGCATGTTTAACGTCTATCTGGTGGATAAACTGCAAGGATACAAGAAAGCAGGAAGGTGAGCGAGTGCGCATTTCTCACGCAAACCGTTGCGATCTTTTAACTAAGTCACAAAAAAATCATGCTCGCCCCTTGGGATCGTTCATTGGACCCCTTATATAGTGATCACGTGTCCCAGAAGGGCAATTATCAAATAAACATGGAAATTTTCAGGAGAGACGACCAATGAACATTCGTCCATTACATGACCGAGTTATCGTTGAACGTAAAGAAGTTGAATCTAAGTCAGCTGGTGGAATCGTTCTGACTGGTTCTGCTGCGGAAAAATCAACTCGCGGTGTTGTTCTAGCTGTAGGCAAAGGCCGCATTCTAGAAAACGGCACAGTGCTACCGCTGGACGTTAAAGTTGGTGATACTGTTATCTTCGCTGAAGGTTACGGCACTAAGACTGAAAAAATCGACGGTAAAGAAGTGCTAGTTATGTCTGAAAACGACATCATGGCAATCGTTGAATAATAGCAATCATTGAGTAATTTTTTGCTCAGATTCAAAAACCAAGTCGAACTTAAAGAATTGTAGAAAGGAAATCAAAGATGGCTGCTAAAGACGTTAAATTTGGTAATGACGCACGAGTTAAGATGCTAGAAGGTGTAAACGTTCTGGCTGACGCGGTAAAAGTGACATTAGGTCCTAAAGGCCGTAACGTCGTTCTAGATAAATCTTTCGGTGCACCAACAATCACTAAAGATGGTGTATCTGTAGCGCGCGAAATCGAACTGGAAGACAAATTCCAGAACATGGGCGCTCAAATGGTTAAAGAAGTAGCATCTAAAGCAAACGATGCTGCAGGTGACGGTACAACAACAGCAACAGTACTAGCGCAATCAATCGTAAACGAAGGTCTGAAAGCAGTAGCAGCGGGTATGAACCCAATGGATCTTAAGCGCGGTATCGACAAAGCAGTAGCAGCAGCAGTTGAACAGCTAAAAGAGCTGTCTGTTGAGTGTAACGACACTAAAGCTATCGCACAGGTAGGTACTATCTCTGCGAACTCTGACGTAAGCGTAGGTAACATCATTGCTGAAGCAATGGAACGTGTTGGCCGCGACGGTGTTATCACTGTTGAAGAAGGTCAGGCGCTACAAGACGAGCTAGACGTAGTTGAAGGTATGCAGTTCGACCGCGGTTACCTATCTCCTTACTTCATCAACAACCAAGAAGCAGGTTCTGTTGATCTAGAAAACCCATTCATCCTTCTGGTTGATAAGAAGATTTCAAACATCCGTGAACTTCTACCAACTCTAGAAGCAGTTGCTAAAGCATCTCGTCCACTGCTAATCATCGCAGAAGACGTAGAAGGTGAAGCGCTAGCAACACTAGTTGTGAACAACATGCGTGGCATCGTGAAAGTTGCGGCAGTAAAAGCACCAGGTTTTGGTGACCGTCGTAAAGCAATGCTACAAGACATCGCGGTTCTGACTGGCGGTACAGTGATTTCTGAAGAAGTAGGTCTAGAGCTTGAAAAAGTAACGCTAGAAGACCTAGGTCAGGCTAAACGCGTTGCTATCACGAAAGAAAACACGACTATCATCGATGGTATCGGTGAAGAAACAATGATTCATGGCCGTGTTGCTCAGATTCGTCAGCAAATCGAAGAGTCAACTTCAGACTACGACAAAGAGAAACTACAAGAGCGCGTAGCTAAGCTAGCTGGCGGTGTTGCAGTAATCAAAGTTGGTGCAGCAACTGAAGTTGAAATGAAAGAGAAGAAAGACCGCGTAGAAGACGCACTTCACGCAACTCGCGCAGCGGTTGAAGAAGGCGTAGTAGCAGGCGGTGGTGTTGCTCTAATCCGTGCAGCATCTATGATTGCTGGCCTTGAAGGTGACAACGAAGAACAAAACGTTGGTATCCGCGTTGCACTACGTGCAATGGAAGCGCCAATCCGTCAAATCACGAAGAACGCGGGTGACGAAGAGTCAGTAGTAGCGAACAACGTGAAAGCAGGCGAAGGCAGCTACGGCTACAACGCAGCAACAGGTGAATACGGCGACATGCTAGAGATGGGTATCCTAGACCCAACTAAAGTAACTCGTAGCGCACTACAATTCGCAGCATCGGTTGCAGGTCTTATGATCACAACTGAAGCAATGGTTACTGATATGCCACAGAAAGACGGCTCAGGCATGCCTGATATGGGCGGCATGGGCGGTATGGGTGGTATGGGCGGCATGATGTAGTGCGACGAGAGTCGCGTAGGTAGCTAGCCGAGCGGGCTACGTCCATAGTAACCACTAACTTTGTGTTGTGGTTACTATCCCACCCGCCGAAATAGCAAATAAATAAAACCCGATATTCGGGCTGAACCCAAGCCCGAATATCGGTCCTCGTAAGAGGTCCGATTTTAGGCATGGGCGAAAGTCTGTGTCCCTCGCTTTAGGCGAATGATATACGTTGAAGCAGCGCTATCAGTGTCTGTGAAGTAACGGGAATATTCGTGTCTTATTTAAGCTTGAGCCACCTGCACGGTGCGAAGCTGTTTTCATTATTGTCTCAACCAATTTCATACTCGAACGGGTAGGTGATTGGACAGTGAGACCTATTGTTCAGCCAATAGTAGCCTAGGGATAGTGCATCTGCGGTAACGCGGTGTGCGGAGCTTCCTGACAATGTACCCCCACGCAAGTGGTTAATCCTTGCTGCGAAGTGAAGGTTAAGACAATCGCCAATAGCAGGTGGTTGAGGGGCTAGGCTGAGTTATATGGTTAACGTAAGTGAACTACTGATAAACACCGTCAGCCGCGACGAGCGTAACGCTATTGTCGTGACGATTAATTGTCCCCTCGGAGGATTAGCCGTCACCAACGCTCTGACCAAAAGGTATATGGCCGGTTATCTCTTTTACATCTGGGGATACGCTGACTCATGCGCCATCGGTGGATAGGTAGAACCTAAGTAACTCGTGTAATGAAAACGGAACTCGGAAACCCCGTATCTTTGCCTATCAACGGGCAGGCAACTTGTAAGAGAAGCTGTTGAGGGTGCGGGCACAGGAGAGCAGAAGAAGCGAAAGCCAGTTTGTAATGAGCTGGATAGAAAGCCAACGTGCTTTCACCGGAAACGGGGCCCACGTCTGCTTGGTCTTTAATTGCGTGAAAATCAGTAAAGCCGTCAAGTTTTACGGTAGTTGAAACTGTCAGAGCCCAATGGTGGGCGTTACCTTTCCTATTTGAGGATTTCGGGTACTGTCAGTAACAAGTTCAAGCCTCATAGGGTAAATCTCTGCCCTATGGGGCACAGATGCGCCTTGTGTTGCTTGATTAACTTATCGTTAATGGAGGAAAGCAAGGTGCATACTTCAATGCAAATTGACGTATCTGCATCCTCCCACCAGACACAGCAGTGGCACAGCATCGACTGGTCACTAATGTATCGTACGGTGAGAGGGCTACAGGTACGGATCGCAAAGGCAACGAAAAAGTCTGACTGGCGACAGGTCAAAAGACTGCAACGCATGTTAACTCGTTCGTTTGCTGCCAAGGTGATAGCCATTCGGCGAGTCACCGAAAACAGAGGGAAAAACACCGCAGGGGTTGACGGGGAAACTTGGAGTACACCTGCAAAGAAATGGGAAGCAATAGAGCAGCTACAGCGAGCGGGCTACAAGCCCAAACCGCTCAGGCGAGTCTATATTCCCAAAGCCAATGGTAAGAAGAGGCCGCTGGGGATACCGACAATGAGAGACAGAGCAATGCAAGCTCTATACTTGCTAGCTCTTGAACCCATATCGGAAACCACGGCGGATCGAAACAGCTATGGCTTTCGCCCGAATCGCTCTTGTGCTGATGCTATCGAACAATGTTTCGTGAATCTCAGTCGCAAGGCCAGTGCTCGTTGGGTGCTGGAGGGTGACATCAAAGGGTGTTTTGACTTTATCAGCCATGATTGGCTTATCGGCAATATCCCTATGGATAAGGCGATACTCAAGAAATGGCTGAAAGCCGGATTTATGGAATCTGGGAAGTTTAACTCGACGGAGGCGGGTACACCACAAGGTGGGATTATCTCACCCGTACTAGCCAATATGGCCTTAGATGGACTGGAAACGGTGCTCGAAACCCACTTCGGGAAGAAGAACACAAAAGCCAGTTACAAAACTAAGGTCAACTATGTGCGTTATGCAGATGACTTTATCATCACTGGAATCTCGAAAGAGCTACTGGAAAATGAGGTTTTACCCATTGTTGAAGCCTTTATGGCAGAACGTGGGTTGCAATTGTCAGCAGAAAAAACGCTGATCACGCACATAGACGACGGGTTCGACTTTCTCGGGCAGAATTTGCGTAAATACGACGGCAAGATGTTGATTAAGCCGTCAAAGAAAAACGTGAAGAACTTTCTGCGCGGTATACGAGATTATCTCAACAGCCATAAAACGGTGCCAGCTTCAGCTATGATAGCGAAGTTGAACCCGATGATCAGAGGGTGGTGTAACTACCACCGCTGGGTATGTGCGAGTGAGACATTCAAGTATATTGATTACCGGATCTGGAAAATGTTGTGGCAGTGGTGCCGTCGAATTCATTTGAATCGCCGTAAGCGCTGGATTAAAGACAAGTACTTCAAATCAGTGGGCGATAGAAACTGGGTATTCAGCGCACCAAAACCGAAAGGGGAAGATGGCCACTACCGCCTGCTTAGTGCAGCGAGAGTGAAAGTCGATAAACATGTGAAAATTCGGGCAACAGCTAACTGTTACCTACCGGAGGACGAACAATACTTTGAGCGTCTGAAGATGCAAAGATTGAAGAAATCTTTGTCGGGTAACTGGAAGCTATGGAAGATTGTCGAGAGACAAGACTACAAATGTGCGGTGTGCCATCAGCAGTTCAACTCAGAAGATGAATGGGATATTCACCATATTGTCAGAAGAGTGGATGGCGGCACGGACATTAGCTCGAATTTGATGATGTTGCATATAAACTGTCACAGGCAGATCCACAACAACAAAGGAGTTAGTCGCTATGAACAATGAGCTTTATCTATGGGTATGGCTATTAGGTTTAATAGCAACCATAGCCTGTGTTGGAGTGGTCTTCTGGTTATCAAGTCGTTTTAAATAATGTCTTTAACCAGAAATAATACAACATGTAGGGTTGAAAGTTGTCGTTTCTGTCCTTATATAGTATTTGTCCAAATCCTATACTAAGGAGGTGATCAATGGGCAAAAACCAACACGTTGTAAAGCGCCCCGACGGGTGGGCTGTGCGCGGAGAGAATAACTCACGCGACACTTCACATCATCGTACTCAAGAGGAAGCCAGACAGGCCGCTCGCGAGATAGCGAAGAATCAGCAAAGTGAAGTTGTAATTCACAGACCTAATGGTCAAATAAGAGATAAAGACTCTTATGGTAATGACCCATTTCCGCCCAAGGGGTAGTGTTGTCGGCCTACACGCAAGTGTGGGTTTATAAAGGCTTGAGCCGTATGCGGGGAAACTCGCACGTACGGTTCTTAGGGGAGGGGTAGTCAGGAATGGCTGCTCCTTACCCGACATATGCTGCTTACCTTATCGCTGTAACGTTTTATAGCGAAAAGGTAACTGACCAAACCAAGAAGAAGCCGAGGTTTTTACCTCGGCTTTTTTGTGCTTGGCGTTTTTGATTTGTTGATACGTCATCGCAATTCAATTCGTCGTTTATGCAGTGCGATGAAATACTGATTTAAACGCGATGCGTCGTACTTGTTTATCCAGATTCGTGGCTGAACATGACATCGCCATTGTGTGGGACTGGTACAAGAAATACTTCAGAAAATATTGAAATATGGTCGTTGTAGATTTTTTCTATTATAGTCAACTTGTTAAATATGGCATGCGAGTGAAATTTTTTCGTACGATTAGTAGAAAATGAGTACACATACGCTATGTTGTAAGTAATGCTTAATATAACGGAGATAAGAATGAAAAAGCTTTTGACGTCTTTGGCAGTGGTAGCCGCTGTTGCATCACCTGTTGCGCTTGCTGACAGCACTCCTGTGATGTTTTCTACAATTGATCACATTAATGCGCCGTCTCGCTCTGAAGTGGGCGGTGTTCGCTTAGCCGTTCTACACGGTCAGGTTAACGAAGTGAAAGGGGTCGATTTCTCTCTACTTGGTATGTCAGAAACTGATCGTACAACTGGTATTAACTTTGGCCTGTTCTTCGGTGCTGCGAAAGTAAACCAAGAAATGAAAGGGGCTTCCCTTGGTCTTGTTAACTGGAACCGTGGCCAAACAACAGGTCTAAACCTGGGTGCGGTTAACATTACTAACAATGTGAAAGGCCTTAACTGGAGTGCGGTGAACTACTCTGAGGGCTATACAATGGCGGATGTTGGTCTGGCAAGTATCTCTAAAAAGTCTAACTTCCAGCTAGGTTTCTTCAACATGACAGACCAAATCGACGGTATTCAAATTGGTCTGCTTAACTGTGCGGATAACGGCTTCTTGAAGTGTTTCCCACTGATTAACTTCGCGAAATAACCTGCAGTTATAGTAATACTTAAACAAAAAGACCCCGAACTGATGTCGGGGTCTTTTTATATCTCACGTTTGAGCTTATTTGATTAAGCGAGACGACTTTCTGCGCTGTATTCTTTGGTGCACACCGCGACGTAAGGACTTGATGTGTCGCTCCGCTTCATCAACGCCCAGTAACACAGTTAAAGTCAGTACTGTGATGACCACTGATTGAGACAAATAACCAAGACCAATCATTAAGCCTAACCCGGCTAGTACCCAGATGACCGCCGCAGACGTCACACCGTGGATTTTGCCATCTAGCGTCATCATTACACCAGCGCCCAGAAATCCAACACCGGTAATGATTTGACCCAGTACACGTGCCTGATCAAGCGTGTTCGGCGATAAGGATACCGCCATCGACATAAAAAGATAGGTGCCTGAAATAATAAGTATTGCAGTGCGAATGCCAACCGGTTTACCACGGGTCTGGCGTTCTATGCCAATCATTAACCCATTGATGGCACAGCATAGAAGAGCAGACCAACTAAATGGGCCAAGATCGAAAATTTGTTCGAATGTTGTATGCATCTTGACCTCCAAAAGCGCGGAGTATGCATAGAATCACCCCTCAAAGCGAACAAAAATAAACGCTCGTGACGACAAATTTAATTAAGCTTAAACTCAAATTAATCCGGCCTTGGTGTTTATTCTAAATGGAGATCAAGCGGTGTTTTACTTGGCCTGCCGCCGATCTCTCGCGTAAGTTTTGGCACCAGGTAACCAGACACACGAGTTATTACTCCGCGCATGATCGTTTTTGCCTCCTCATCGGAAACAAAGTAGTGCGCAGCACCTTGGACTTTGTCTAGTACATGCAAGTAATAAGGTAACACTCCCGCATCAAATAAGGCTTCACTCAAGTCGACCAGGGCATCCACAGAGTCATTGATATCTTTAAGCAGAACACTTTGGTTGAGTAGAGTCACACCAGACTGTTTGAGTTTGAACAGCTGTGAGGCGAGCTCGCTACTTAATTCGTTCGCATGGTTGATGTGAGTGACCAAGATAACCTGCAAGCGGGAGTCACGAAGTATCTGGCATAGTTCATCGGTTATACGCGCTGGGATTACCACAGGTAAGCGGCTGTGAATTCGAAGACGTTTGATATGCGGAATTTGTGCAATCCGCTCTATCAACCACTGGAGTTCATCATCTTTCGCCATTAATGGGTCTCCGCCGGAGAAGATCACTTCGTTCAGCTCGGGCTGCTGCGCAATATATTCGAGACTTTGAGCCCAGGCTTGTTTACCACTTTTGTTATCCTGATACGGGAAATGCCGACGGAAGCAGTAGCGACAATTCACCGCACAGCCTCCTTTAACAATCATCAGTGCACGATTACGATATTTGTGCAGCAAGCCGGGAATCTCGTTGTCTTGCTCTTCAAGTGGATCGCTGGAGTAGCCCTCATGCACTTCGAACTCTTCACTTAACGGTAAAACCTGACGTAAAAGAGGGTCTTTGGGATTGCCTTTTTCCATTCTATCGACAAAACTTTGCGGTACACGCTGTGCAAACAGCTTGCGCGCAGCAAACCCGTCTTGCCACGGCGAGGGATCTATTTCCAGTTTTTCGAGCAATTTTGCAGGATCAGAGATCCCATTCGCCAACTGTTTGAGCCAGTTTTGCTCAACAGAATCGACTTTTCGGGTTATTATGTGCGGCATTGAATTTAGCTCTAAGAATGTAAGAGGAAAAAATGGCTACAGTTAGCACCAATGAATTTAAAGGCGGTCTTAAGTTAATGCTTGATAATGAGCCTTGCGTAATTCTGGAAAACGAATACGTTAAACCAGGTAAAGGCCAAGCGTTCAACCGCGTAAAAATTCGTAAACTTCTTTCTGGTAAAGTGCTAGAGAAAACATTCAAGTCTGGTGACACTTGTGAAGTGGCAGACGTAATGGATATCGACCTAGATTATCTATATTCAGACGGCGAATTCTACCACTTTATGAACAATGAAACGTTCGAACAGATCGCTGCTGATGCGAAAGCGGTAGGTGAGAACGCTAAATGGTTGGTAGAAAACAACACTTGTATGATCACGCTTTGGAACGGTAACCCAATCTCAGTTACTCCACCAAACTTTGTTGAGCTGGAAGTTACTGACACAGATCCAGGTTTGAAAGGTGATACTCAAGGTACTGGTGGTAAACCAGCTACGCTATCAACTGGCGCTGTTGTACGTGTTCCACTATTTATCGCAATTGGCGAAGTGATCAAAGTTGACACTCGTACTGGTGAATACGTAGGTCGTGTGAAGTAATTCACTTAAACGTATCGAATAGAAAAGGTCGCTTCGGCGGCCTTTTTTATTGCCCGCAGTTTTGACATGTGGCTAAAACAAGAAGCGCACCGCATAGTTTTATTCTTTTTGTATTATTCGTTAAAAACGTATTTGTTTGATGAATCTTTCGATTATTCCTTAAGGTTACCATTTGATAGATTATCTCCAGAGGTCGTTGAGTTGCATAGCAATTTGATTTTTATCGATTTAACTCAATGACAACCGCAATAAGGAGAACAATATGGAAAGCACAGGCTTAGGACAAAGCTTAAAAGTTGAAGAACGACGTCGATTACTTCACCGTGGGATAAAAGCGGCAGTTTTTGGTATACCGTTGTTGGCTATAGGGTTAACCATTAACAGTTCTGTTTTGATGACCGATGCAGGTTACAGTTACGTGCACCAGAACAATATTACCGGTGAATTGGATGTGTTCACGGAACCGGGTATTCATTTTCGTATGCCATTTCTGTCTAAAATCACCCAATATGACCAAGTCATCACTGTGTCATTTGGTAACAACAAGGGTGAGGATTTTTACCAGAGGCTTGAGCCGGTACAAGTGCGCTTTGCGGATACTTATATTGGTCAGATTCCCGTCACATTCCGTTTTAAATTGAGTAATGATCCGGAAGCAGTGAAGAAAATGCACCGAGAGTTTCGTAATAACAGCAATCTGATCGATGCGTTATTAGTAAAAAATGCCCGCAACGTAACCGTGATTACCGCGACTCAGTATACTGGAGAAGAGTTCTTTCAGGGCGGTTTGAACCAGTTTAAATCTAAGTTGGGTGATCAGCTTCGAGAAGGTATTTATCTGACTGAGCGTCGTCAGGTGGAGGTTGAAGAGCTTGACCTGGCTCCTGTCGGTGCAAATCAGGCCAACGCCAATCAATTGCAGCGTACGAATCAGTTAGTCTGGAAAACGGTACCGGTTGTAGACAAAACAGGCCAACCTATCCGACAGGATAACCCGTTACAGCAATACGGCATTCAAGTTACTCAGGTAACCATTGGTGATCCGCAGCCAGAGAAGCAGCTTGATCAGTTATTGGCAGATAAAAAGCGCTTGGTCGCAGATCGCATTCGCGCAATTCAGGAGCAGGAAACTTCTAAAGCTCAGGCCGAAACTGAGCAGCTGCGTAAAGAAATTCAGCGCACTCGTGAAGTTCAGGATGCACAACGTCAGAAAGAGCTCGCTATTATTTCCCAGCAAAAAGAGGTCGAGGTTGCTCGTCAAATTGCTGAGCGTGAAATCGTTGAAGTGGAGAAAACCAAGCGACTTGCTGAAGTGGAGAAAGAAAAAGAGCTGGCAATGGCAGAAGCGAACTTAGCGATTCAGAAAGCCAACGCTCTTTCCGCTCAATATGAAGCGAAAGCGATTTTAGAGAAAGGCCGCGCAGAAGCCGAAGTCCTGAAAGCGAAGTATGCGGCATTAGGAGCAAACCGAGAAGTTTACCTAGCTGAGCTGAACCGTGAGGTTGCAAACTCGTTGTACAGTAATTTGCAAAACTTCCAAGTTCAAATGCCGCAAAACTACATTGGTGGTAATCAGGAAACAGGATTGAAAACGAACTTAGATGTGATCACTGGTTTTGGTGCTCTTGGCTTAATGGATCAAACTAAGAAGATTACTCAGCAATAAGATCATAGGTGGCCAAAAGCTTATAAAGCAAAAAGATCATGGGTGTCCAAAAACAAAAAAGCTGGCATAAAGCCAGCTTTTTTATTTATAACAGTGTCTTAAATCATGAAGATAAAGATAACTGATAGTGCACTGATAAGGCCTGCGAACGCATAGCATGCTACTTTGCCCACCACACCAGTGTGGAACTTAAGGTCGTGCATACCGTGGTGAACACGGTGCATTGCATGCCACATTGGTAGCGCTAGTGTACCGATGACAAATAGCGCACCAATGATGCTGGTCGCGAATTCAGATACTCGCTTGTAGCTCATTGCGTCTGCATCAATCACGCCCAGTGGGACGAGGATACCAAGGACAAGTACGGTGATAGGAGTGATCATCGCAAACCAGGTACCGCCTGCACCAAACAGTCCCCACCAGATTGGCTCATCCGAACGTTTTGGTGCTGTATTTACACTATAATTTGGTTTCATTGTTCAGCTCCTTACACCACGATGAGAACGATCAGTGAGATAAACGCGACCGCTGCCCACTGAGTCAGTACGATGATATTCTTACCTACAGGTTTGCCTTTTAGGCGAATTGGCATCACCTGCGGCATCATGCTGAAGAAGGTTTGTGCGTGGAACAGGCTTCCAAGTAACGCAACGATGTTGATCGCGACTACAATTGGGTTTGCCATGAACTCTAACCAGCCTTGCCAAGCTTCAGGCCCTTTCACTAGTGAACCCAGGCCGAAAGTCAGGAAGATGGTGAATAGAATCAGTGGCAGTACCGTCGCTTCACGTAACATGTAGAAGCGGTAGAAAGGATGGTCCTTCCACCAAGTGCGTTTTACTTCACGAACGTAAGGTTTACGGTTACTCATCCTTCTGCCTCCTGAGGTTTCAGCATCGCAATTACGAAGTCCATAGAAGACTCTACTTTGCCTTGGTTTACTGCTGCTGCAGGGTCAACGCTCTTTGGACAAACCTCAGAACAGTAACCTACAAACGTACAACCCCAAGCGCCATTCTCACCGTTAATCAGCTTCATACGCTCAGCTTTACCGTTATCACGACTATCTAAGTTGTAACGGTGCGCCAATGTCAGCGCTGCCGGGCCGATGAACTCTGGATTAAGACCGAACTGCGGACACGCTGCGTAACACAGACCACAGTTGATACAGCCAGCAAACTGCTTGTACTTCGCCATTTGCTCTGGCGTTTGCAAGTTTGTGCCGTCTTCAGGTTTACGGTCGTTACCAATGATGTAAGGTTTGATCGCTTCAAGACGCTCGATGAACGGTGTCATATCGACGATCAAATCTTTCTCAATCGGGAAATTCGCTAATGGCTCGATTTTCAGACCATTTTGGTAGTCACGTAAGAAGCTCTTACAAGCTAGCTTAGGCACACCATTAACCATGATGCCGCACGAACCACAGATCGCCATACGACAAGACCAACGGTAAGACAGATCTTTGTCTAGGTTATCTTTGATGTAACCAATCGCGTCGAGCACAGACATTGTTTCATCGAAGGGTACTTCGAAAGTTTGTAAGTGCGGTTCTGCGTCTTTTTCTGGGTCATAACGCAGAATGTCTACTTTCTGGATGCGGTTTGCTGACATTATGCTTGCTCCTCTGCGTTCTTCGCTGCTTCTTCTGCTGCGGCTTTTTCTGCAGCTTCACCGTATAGACGCGCTTTAGGCTGAGACTTAGTAATGGTTACATTGCTGTAGTCGATGCTAGGCGCTGCGTCTGGTTGATAGAAAGCAAGTGAGTGTTTCAGGAAGTTCACGTCGTCACGTTCAGTGCAGCCATCATCGAGACGTTGGTGCGCACCGCGAGATTCTTTACGCAGGATTGCAGAGTGAACCATCGCTTCTGCCACTTCTAGGCCGTAACCGACTTCGATTGCGTACAGAAGGTCAGTGTTGAACACTTTGCCTTTGTCTTTGATGCTAATGCGTTTGTAACGTTGTTTAAGTTCCGTGATCTTATCGATGGTTGCTTGCATCAGATCTTCTTGGCGGTAAATACCACAACCCGCTTCCATGGTGTGGCCCATTTCGGTACGGATGTCTGCCCAGTTTTCATCGCCTTCTTGGTTCATTAGGCTGGCAATGCGTTCTTCAACAGCTTTCACTTGAGCTGCGATAGCGTCGTCGTTCCAGCCTTTGAATTCTGCTGCACGTTTCACTGCGTTTTCACCTGCAACTCGGCCAAATACCACGAACTCAGCCAGAGAGTTAGAGCCAAGACGGTTCGCACCATGCAGACCAACTGACGCACACTCACCAACTGCGAATAGACCTTTAACGCGAGTCTCACAACCACCATCAGTTTCGATGCCACCCATGGTGTAGTGGACGGTCGGACGAATTGGAATTGGTTCTTTTGCAGGATCAACGTTCACGTAAGCTTTTGCTAGCTCACAGATGAAAGGTAAACGTTCTTGTAGGTACTCTTCACCAAGGTGGCGAAGGTCTAGGTGCACCACGTCACCCAGTGGATGTTTGATGGTGTTGCCTTTCTGTTGCTCATGCCAGAAAGCTTGAGAAACTTTGTCACGTGGACCCAGTTCCATGTATTTGTTTTTCGGTTGACCCACTGGAGTTTCAGGGCCCATGCCGTAGTCCTGTAGGTAGCGGTAGCCGTTTTTGTTGACAATAATACCACCTTCACCACGACAACCTTCTGTCATTAGGATACCTGTGCCTGGTAGGCCAGTAGGGTGGTATTGAACAAATTCCATATCACGTAGCGGAACACCGTGACGGTAAGCCATTGCCATGCCATCGCCCGTTACGATACCGCCGTTGGTGTTACAGTGGTAAACACGTCCCGCGCCACCAGTCGCAAGCACAACAGATTTCGCTTTGATGGTGACCAACTCACCTTCAGACATGTGAATGGCGATTAAGCCTTGTACTTCACCATCGTCAACAAGCAGATCCAACACAAAGTACTCATCAAAACGTTTGATGTTGCTGTACTTCATTGAAGTTTGGAATAAGGTGTGAAGCATATGGAAGCCGGTTTTATCCGCTGCAAACCAAGTTCGTTCAACCTTCATACCGCCAAAGCGGCGAACGTTAACTTCCCCGTTCTCTTTACGGCTCCAAGGACAACCCCATTGTTCCATTTGGATCATTTCGCGGGTTGCGTTTTCTACAAAATATTCAACGACGTCCTGTTCACATAGCCAGTCGCCACCGCCAACCGTATCGTTGAAGTGGTTATCTAAGCTATCTTCATCCTTGATAACTGCTGCTGAGCCACCCTCCGCTGCGACCGTGTGTGAGCGCATAGGATAAACTTTAGAAATCAGAGCGACTTCTAAATCTGGGTTTGCCTCTGCCGCTGCAATAGCAGTACGAAGACCAGCGCCGCCAGCGCCGATGACTGCGATATCTGTGGTGATAATTTGCACAGTTATCCTCCAGTGAGTAATTGCGGAAATCCGCTTGTTATTGTGATTGTGAGGGGTTCTCGAAGAGAAGCTCCCCGAAAGTAGTAGAGATTAGTGTAGTGGAGCTGTATGAGATAAATATTGATGTAATTAGGTTTTTTCTTTGGTAATGCACTTAAGAGCATAAAAATTACAGGTTATGTGATTACTATCACGGCGAGAATATTTGTAACCTCTAACTGAAATTATTGAGTGTTAATGGAGTGTTGCTTGTTGTTGGCGAGGTTGATAACAGGTTTTGTGGTGAGTGTTGATTTTGCTTTGTAGTACGAAAAATCTTGGCTTCATGTTGCTTTGTCGCACAGTAAAAACCGGTCTTTAAAAGCGAATGAAATCGTTTCTCGCCCCAAAGTAAAAACATGTAGAATGTGGGCTTTAGCTGCTAGCCCTAAGCTTTGAGATACTTGTTATGCAAACCAATTGGCAACCGACTGCTTCCATTGAACAACTTCGTCAACGTGCGGCGTTGATCGCCACTATTCGCCGATTTTTTGCCGAGCGACAAGTGATGGAAGTGGATACGCCTGCCATGAGCCACGCGACGGTGACGGATATTCATTTGCATACCTTTCAAACCGAGTTTGTTGGCCCTGGCTACGCTGACGGCAGTAAGCTGTTCTTTATGACCAGTCCCGAATTCCATATGAAACGTTTATTGGCGGCGGGTAGTGGCTGCATCTACCAGATCAATAAAGCGTTTCGCAACGAAGAGAATGGCCGTTACCACAATCCAGAATTCACCATGCTGGAATGGTATCGAGTTGGTTTTGACCATCATCAGTTAATGGATGAGATGGATGAGTTGCTACAGCGAGTGCTGAAGTGTGGCTCGGCTCATCGTATGACGTATCAGCAGGCGTTTCTTGATGTTCTTGGCGTGTGTCCGCTTGAAGGCTCAATGTCAGAGCTTAAAGTTGTCGCCGGAAAGTTGGGGCTGAGTGATATTGCTGATCCGGAAGATGACCGCGATACTTTACTGCAACTCCTGTTTAGTATTGGTGTCGAAAGTAAGATTGGTCAGGATGCGCCTGCGTTTGTTTATGACTTTCCTGCATCGCAAGCGGCATTAGCAAAAATAAACCCTCAAGACAGCCGTGTCGCTGATCGCTTTGAAGTGTATTTTAAAGGGATAGAGCTCGCTAATGGTTTCCATGAGTTAGACAATCCTAAAGAACAACTTACGCGTTTTGAGCAAGACAATGCGAAACGCTTAGAGATGGGTTTGAAGCCTCAGCCGATTGACTATCATCTTATTGCGGCACTAGAGGCTGGGTTGCCGGACTGTGCTGGCGTAGCGTTAGGCGTTGATCGACTCATCATGTTGGCATTAGGCTGTGATCATATTGATCAGGTAACAGCATTCCCGTTCCCTATTGCATAAGGATATCCCATGAACCGAACGGTTGGACGTTTGATTATTTGCGGTTGCGCTGTTGTGATTGCGTATTTATCGCTCAGCTCAGGAGAGCTACAAAAGTGGGGGTCTTTTACTTACCTCGATAAGCTACAACATTTAATGGCATACTCGAGTTTTGCTTTTGTTGCTTGTTGCTGTGTTCGTCATTGGCGAAAACGCTGGATAGTGGCAATTAGTATCCTGTTGTTCAGCGCGGTGATTGAATGGCTACAAGGTTATGTCGGTAGAGAAACCTCTTGGTTAGACCTTGTCGCTAATGGCACGGGGATTCTGACTGGTCTGCTAAGTTATCGTATTTGGAGCCTCTATCGACCTAGGTTGGTGAAGTCGCTATACTCGATTCGTTAAAGAAAAGGGAATACGATAATAATGAAAACGCGCGACAAAATAGTCTACGCGGCACTGGAGTTGTTTAACCAACATGGTGAGCGAAATATCACCACTAATCACATTGCCGATCACATCGAAATCAGTCCAGGTAATCTTTATTACCACTTTCGCAATAAGCAAGAAATCGTCCGCGAAATTTTTGCGCTTTATTCAGCAGAACTTTTAGAAAGATTTACCCCCCTTAAAGGCTCTCAAGAGAGTCTGACTATGCTGAAGAGTTACCTAGATTCGACCTTTACGCTGATGTGGAAGTACCGTTTTTTCTACGCCAATTTACCAGAGATTTTGTCGCGTGATGAGCAACTTCACGAGCAATACATCGAGGTGCAGGACAAACTGCAAGCCAATCTGATTGCGATCATGCAGGAATTCGTTGCCCTCAAATTGCTGAACGTTGATCAGCAGCAATTAACATCTTTGGTATGCACGCTGCATCTCATCGCTTGTAGTTGGTTGTCTTACCAATCTGCGATGCTACCTAAATCCAACATTACCGAGCAAATGGTGCGACAAGGCATGCTTCAGATGATAAATGTTGTAAAACCACTCGCAACGGAGCAAGGGTTGGAGCAGCTGTTACTGTTGGAAGATGGCGTAAGTGCTATGCAGGGCTAATGGCGTATTATTTTAAGCTTAATTTCATTTTCGAATCGTAACTTGAGTTGACTTGTGGCACGCGCAGCGCACAATAGTTACAAACCTCAATTTATACCTGAGCAAAGTTATCTCGATAAAGGAATTATCTTTCAATGAATTACGACATATTTAATGGTGATGCGGACGGCATTATCGCTCTGCTGCAACTGCGCTTAGCTGATCCTCTGGAAGCCAAATTGGTAACGGGTGTAAAACGCGATATCAAGCTGGTGGAAACCGTGGATGCGCAAGCGGGTGACGAGCTGACGGTATTAGACGTTTCGATGGAAAAGAACATGGCAGGTCTGGAGCATGCTTTAGCTCAGGGCGCTCATGTTTTTTACGCCGATCACCATAAAGCGGGTGACATTCCACAGCATGGCAACTTAGATGCGCACATCGATCTCGATGATGCTAATATGTGTACGGCTTTGATTGTCGATAAACTGTTGCAGGGACGTTTTCATACCTGGGCTATAACGGCAGCGTATGGTGATAACCTGATTGCTAAAGCTGATGAACTGGCTGACCTTGCTGGCTTTTCGGCAGAGCAGAAAGCGCAACTGAAAGAGCTGGGCACGTTGATCAATTACAACGGCTATGGTTCGAAGGTTGACGATCTACATTTTCATCCGGCGGATTTATATCAAGCATTGATGAAATATACTTCGCCATTTGATGTCATTGCAGATGCGTCTTCTCCATTCTACTTGCTGCAATCGGCCTATCAGCAAGATATGGATGCCGCCCAAGCGATTCCTGCCACCCATGAAAGCAATAAACTGAAACTGTTCGAGCTACCAGACAATGCGGCTTCACGCCGTATCAGCGGGGTTTATGGCAACTGGTTGGCGAACCAAAACCCAGATTCAGCTCATGCTGTTTTAACCGAAAACGTAGATGGTACTTATACGGTATCACTGCGCGCTCCATTGAATAACAAGCAGGGTGCAGTAGCGGTTTGTGGACAGTTCCCGACAGGCGGTGGTCGAGAGGCTGCGGCGGGAATCAATGCGTTAAGCAAAGATGATGTGAGCGCATTTATTGATGCGGTTGAAACGTATTACGCGTAACGATTTAGAGTCATTCATTTGTGTAAAAAGGAGCCATCGGCTCCTTTTTCGTTTTAGGCTATTTTTACTTACAGGCGCTTTAACCAGGATTTCGGGTTTTGTGCTTCGCTGTTACGACGAATCTCAAAGTAAAGGGATGCTCTGTCTTGGCCCCCGGTATCACCAGCAAGAGCAATAACCTCACCAGCTGTCACTCTATCGCCTTCTTTCTTCGTTAGTGCCTGATTGTATCCGTAAAGGGTCATGTCTCCTTTACCGTGGTCGAGGAGTACCACTAATCCATAACCACGTAAGTACTCGGCAAAGACGACAGTACCGGGATAAACCGCTTTGACTTGCTGGCCATAGTTGGCGGATAACACCATGCCTTTCCAGTTAACCTGACCAGTCTGACGAGTGCCGAAGTTATGCAGAACACTACCTGTTATTGGCCAAGGCAGTTTACCGCGTTGCTTACCTAAACCATCCATTGGTACCGCATTGCGTTTAGCGGCTTTAGCTATTTCGGCTTTGAGGCGGGTTTCATTACGCTGCAACTCTGCCAGATAGCGTTTGTCGTTAGTAATGCTGCCCTGAATTTTACTCAGCGTTTGTTTACGTTTCGACTGCGTACTTGCCAGCGCGGTACGCTTTTCGGATTGCTGTTTTAGCAGGGTTTCAATTTGCTCTTTTTCCAGCTCAAGTTGGTTCTTATTATGTTCCAGCTTTTGAGTGGTTTGGGTAATGGCATCAATGATTTCGGAGCGCGCTTTTGCCAGGTGCTGAAAGTACTGGCTGATACGATCTTCTTCGACGCCCTGATTGAGCAAGTGCCCATTGGCTTTAGCACGCTCAGTCACGTAATAGGTTTGCAGAAGCTGTTTCAGCTCTTCTTCCTGCGCCTGACGCTGACCCTCTTGTAAGGCGATCTTTTCTTCTAAGTTATTGATGTTTTTATCGGCTTGAGTGAGTTCTGCTTTGGTCTGTTTGATCTCTCTTTCTAGAGCTGAGATCCCCAGCTCTTGGTCTTTCAGAGATTTTTGCAGTTCATTCAGTTGCTTTTCTTGAGAGGTGAGGGCTTTCTTCTGGCGATTGATTTCGCTGGAGACCCCTTTCAACTCTTGCTGACTCACAGCAGAAGAGGTGAGAGGGAACGTGGCAGATAAAGCACAAGTTAATAAAATAGCCGAGCGGAGCACAGGATGATTTTGTTTTCGCACTTGAGAGTTACCTACCACATTGTTGTTATATAAAAATTAGAGAACGATTAAATACCATCTCCATGGATAAAGCTTTGAGATTTGCCATTGAAGCCCTGGTCCATATCGAGTGATGGCTTATCTGTTTTTGGTCGGCCCACGATTTTTGCTGGTACCCCTGCCACGGTCGTGTGAGGGGGAACCGGTTGTAGAACCACGGAGCAAGAGCCAATTTTTGCACCTTCACCTACTTCGATGTTACCGAGAATTTTTGCACCGGCACCGATCATCACGCCTTCACGGATTTTCGGGTGACGATCGCCGCACTCTTTACCCGTACCACCTAAGGTCACGTCCTGCAGGATAGATACATCATCTTCCACAACGGCGGTTTCACCAATCACGATACCTGTCGCGTGGTCGAGCATGATCCCACAGCCAATTCGCGCCGCAGGGTGAATATCCACCTGACACGCAACCGAAATTTGGTTTTGCAGATAGGTCGCTAATGCATGACGACCTTGTGACCACAACCAGTTAGCGACACGATATCCTTGCAGCGCGTGGTAGCCTTTTAAATACAGCAGGGGCATTGAGTACATAGAAACCGCAGGGTCACGATTCACTGTGGCACAAATGTCGCAGGCCGCACAGTCGGTAATGTTTGGATCGGCGATAAACGCCTCTTCAATTACCTCCCTCACTGCCATAGCAGGCATCGAGGCTGTGTCTAATTTATTGGCCAAAATGTAACTCAGGGCAGCACCGAGACTTTCATGCTTGATGATCGTCGCGTGGTAAAAGCTGGCCAGCATTGGCTCCTGCTCTGACATTTCGCGGGCTTCTGCAACAATTTTGTTCCAGACTTTTTGTTTTTCGCAGTGTTTCATTCTCAATATCCTGAGTAGTTCTTCTTCCGTGACCCGACAACTTATATTCTTCTCAGATGAGGCGTTAGGGTGCTATTTACCTTCAGACTTTTTGTCACGAGCAAGTAAATCTTGTGCTGCCAGGCGCGCGTCTTTTCCTTGATACAATACTTGATAAATTTGGTCAACAATTGGCATTTCAACACCCATACGTTGGGAGAGCATCCATACCTCTTTAGTGTTGCGGTAACCTTCCACAACCTGACCAATTTCTTCCTGCGCGGTATCGACGTCTTTACCTTGACCTAATGCCAAACCAAAACGACGGTTACGGGATTGGTTATCGGTACAGGTGAGCACAAGATCACCCAACCCAGCCATACCCATAAAGGTTTCTGGTTTCGCGCCAAGAGCGGCACCTAAACGGCTCATTTCGGCCAAGCCTCGTGTGATCAGTGCAGTTCGTGCGTTAGCACCAAATCCGATACCATCTGACATACCAGCGCCGATAGCAATGACATTTTTCACGGCACCACCAAGCTGCATGCCAATAAAGTCACTGTTGGCGTACACGCGGAATGTTTTGCTGCAGTGGATCTTTTCTTGCAGATCAGCAACAAATTCAGCATCTGGTGAGGCAACGGAAATTGCCGTTGGCAGCCCCATGGCCAGTTCTTTGGCGAAAGTTGGGCCAGACAATACCGCCAGCGAGTAGTTTTCCCCGATGATATCAAAGGCGACATCTTTTAAAAGACGACCGGTTTCTGGCTCTAGGCCTTTGGTTGCCCAGCAGATGCGCGTATCTTCACGTAGGAAAGGCTTACAGCTTTTCAGAACGATACCAAATACATGGCTCGGAACGACAACCAACAAGTCACGACTTGCTTGCACCGCTTTTTCCAGATCCGATTCGATAATCAGGCTTTCTGGAAAATCGATACCAGGTAAGAATTCGTGGTTAGCACGATCTGCTTCAAGGCGAGCCATGTGCTCTGGGTCATGACCCCAAAGGATCACGTTTGCACCGTTACGGGCAAGAGAAATAGCCAGTGAGGTGCCATAGGAGCCTGCGCCAATCACAGTCATTGCGATGTCTTTACCGTAAGCATTGTTGGTATTTGCTTGTGTCATGCTACCGCCTAATCGTTGTTCTACTAGTAGAATCTAGTTCATTATTGCCAGATTTTACGCTGTCTAGGGGCTAGGAACTAGGGTTTGTCTTGCAACTTATTCAGAAATAAAAAATGCACATCGCATCGCTCGGTGGACGCTTTGTGCATTTTCTTAGGTATGTGACACTTTCGGCTGTCTTCAAACCGACGTGTCACTTACAAATGTGAATTACGCTTCAGCTTCGCCTTCACTTTGTTGAGCTTGCTGTTGTAGGTAGTTCATGAACAGAGCGTCAAAGTTTACTGGTGCTAGGTTCAGTTGAGGGAACGTACCTTTAACCACTAGGCTTGAGATAGTTTCGCGAGCGTATGGGAATAGGATGTTAGGGCAGAATGCACCTAGGCAATGCGCTAGTTGGCCAGCTTCCATTTTTTCAGCTGTGAAGATACCACCTTGTTGAACTTCACATAGGAACGCTGTTTCTTCTTCGTTCTTAACAGTAACTGTCAGACGTAGAACGACTTCGTAAACGCCTTCACCAAGCTCACGGCTTTGAGTGTCTAGGTCTAGTTTAACGTCTGGGTTCCACTCTTTTTGAAAGACTACTGGAGAGTTAGGCGCTTCGAAAGAAACGTCTTTTAGGAAGATGCGTTGAATTGCGAAGTTTTGTTGTGCGTCTTGTGGTGTAGCTTCTGCCATTTTTAAATCCTTAATAAACATTTGTTGGGTTTAGAACGCCTAAACCCAGAAATCTGGTTTGTCCTGAGACTAACTGAGCAAGTTTACCGTGACTAGATGAAGCGTGTATTACGTGCAAAGCGTCACAACTTAGGGCTTCAACTGCTTTTTATTTGCTCAGTTTGTTATTCACTAGGCTCTCAATCGCGATGAAGGCGACCTTTGTACTACTTTTTACCGCGTACTAAAGGAAGATTCGCTTCATTCCATGCGATCAAACCATTCTTAAGTAGACTTACGTTTGTAAAGCCTGCTTTTGCTAGTAGGTTTGCGCTCTCCTGAGCGGTTTGGCCCGTCTTGCATACTAAGATGATTGGGTCGGATTTATGGTTTTCAAGGCTACCAAAGCTACCTGCTTTGATATCTGACGGTAAAATGTGAAGTGAGTCAGTGATATGGCCTTTTTTGTATTCATCTTGTGTACGAATATCCACCACAACACCGTTTTCACGGTTAATAAGGTGAGTCAGTTGGTTTACGTTGATTTCTTTGTATGCCGCTGTCGCTGACTTAACGATATTCAGGATAAATGCGATAAGAAGACCTACCCAAACCAAAGATAGAATCATGTTTTGTTGGAAAAATTCAATGTACTCTTGCATGTCTTGAGCTCTTGCACTGTTGGCGGAAAATTAAAGCAGGAGTATAGCGAGGTTAGGCCTCTTAGGCGAGAGGGTTAAAATTTTCTAACGAATAATTGAGATCTCTACAAATTCATCACGCCAGAATTACCCTGCCACTGGCCGCGGCTTTATTCATCAAGATTTCCTATTGTAGCTATTGGTCTAAGTGACTTCTGTTTTTCAGGAAAAGGAGAACAATAAGCGATAGGTTTTGTCTTTCAAGCAACAACACAGGTCTAAAACGCGACTTGCTTAGAAAGATCTACAGCCAAAATCGGTCGTAAAAATCGAATATAGACCGGGTGTACAAAGCTTGTGGGGAGTGACTATGCTTGTTGGACAGGTTTGCTGACAGAGACTCGTTGTTTCCTAAACTTGTAAGATAGCAACGATAAATCGCAAACAATATTTGATCTTACCCTACAGTTTTGGTTAAAAAGTGTAGTAAAATTACGCTAGTTTTGTTTCAGGGTTAGATGGGGCAGAGAAGCCCTACGCCAAAAAGTTACTAAATTTGATGAGGTCATCACTATGTCAGCTAAGAAGCCATTGGCTCTAGTTATCCTTGACGGTTACGGTTACCGTGAAGACACAGCAAGTAACGCAATTGCGAATGCGAAAACGCCAGTAATGGATGCACTGATTGCGAACAACCCAAATACTCTAATCTCTGCTTCAGGTATGGATGTTGGCCTTCCTGATGGTCAAATGGGTAACTCAGAAGTTGGTCACACTAACATTGGCGCAGGTCGCGTTGTATACCAAGACCTAACTCGTATTACTAAATCTATCGCTGACGGCGAATTCGCTGAAACACCAGCGTTGGTTGAAGCTATCGATGCAGCTGTAAAAGCTGAGAAAGCAGTACACATCATGGGTCTGATGTCTCCAGGTGGCGTACACTCTCACGAAGATCACATCTACGCAGCGGTTGAAATGGCTGCAGCTCGTGGCGCAGAAAAAATCTACCTACACTGCTTCCTGGACGGCCGTGACACGCCACCTCGCAGTGCAGAAAACTCGCTACAACGTTTCCAAGATCTATTCGCGAAACTAGGTAAAGGCCGCGTTGCTTCTCTAGTGGGCCGTTACTACGCAATGGACCGTGATAACAACTGGGAACGTGTTCAGGTAGCTTACGATCTTCTAACTCAAGCGAAAGCAGAATTCACAGCTGAAACTGCAGTAGCTGGCTTGGAAGCGGCTTACGCTCGTGAAGAAAACGATGAGTTCGTGAAAGCGACAGCAATCAAAGCGGAAGGCCAAGAAGATGCAATCATGCAAGATGGCGATGCTGTTATCTTCATGAACTACCGCGCAGACCGCGCACGTCAAATCACACGTGCATTCGTACCTGAATTTGATGGTTTTGAGCGCGAAGCATTCCCATCACTTCACTTCGTGATGCTGACTCAATACGCAGCGGATATCCCACTAGCAATCGCATTCCCACCTGCGTCTCTAGAGAACACGTACGGTGAGTGGTTGTCTAAGCAAGGTCAAACTCAGCTACGTATCTCTGAAACAGAGAAATACGCGCACGTGACTTTCTTCTTCAACGGCGGTGTTGAAAGCGAGTTTGACGGTGAAGAGCGTCAACTTGTTGCTTCTCCAAAAGTTGCAACTTACGACCTTCAACCAGAAATGAGCTCTCCAGAGCTAACTGAGAAGCTGGTAGCGGCTATTAAATCGGGTAAGTACGACACTATCATCTGTAACTACCCGAACGCAGACATGGTTGGTCACACTGGTGTTTACGAAGCGGCTGAAAAAGCGATCGAAGCGCTAGACGAAAGCGTGGGCAAAGTGGTTGAAGCTATCAAAGAAGCGGGCGGCCAGCTACTTATCACGGCTGACCACGGTAACGCAGAAATGATGGTTGACCCAGAAACTGGCGGTACTCACACTGCACACACCAACCTACCAGTACCTCTAATCTACGTAGGTGACAAAGCGGTTGAGTTTAAAGAAGGCGGTAAACTGTCTGATCTAGCGCCAACCATGCTTTCTCTGGCTGGTCTGGAAATCCCTGCAGAAATGTCTGGTGATATTCTGGTTAAGTAATTAACTGAAATGCAGAATGATAAAAGCCCGAGTTGATCTCGGGCTTTTTTGTTTCTGATGCTCTATGGATTCTAGTGGACCAAAATCCCTGCTCCAATCACTGCGAGAGCGGCGCCTAGCCAGGCAAATCTGTTTGGTCTGCGCTTGGTATAAATCCAGAGCAGCGGTAGCAACATGATTGGTGTGGTGGAAGACAGTAGAGCAACCATGCCTACATTCCCCTCGCGAAGTGCGTAAAGAATCAGTGTCATACCAACCGCCATGGCGAGAAAACCGTTCAGTGCAGTAATGCCAAAAACACGCCACGTAATATGTTGTGTCGGTCTGGCGACTTTTACTCCGATGACCAGTAACAAGCAGTGCGCAATAAAAGCGCTGATCATACGAATCGCCGATGCTGCTACAGGGTCAACGCTCGTTTGCATTACTGGCTTGGCAATGATGCCACCAAGCGCCTGACACATTGCAGCAGTGAGCCCTAATCCTATGCCTAGCCAGATATTGCCTTTGACCTCTTCTAAAACGTTATTCGTTTGCCCGCGTCGGCCAAAGAAAATAGCCATGACGACGCCACTAAATACCAGCGCTGAGCCGAGCAATTCCGTATTGGTCATGCTTTCACTAAACATGAAATAGCCAAGGATGGTTGAGAATACGGCGTGACAGGAGAACAGCAAACCCGCTTGCCTTGGCCCCATACGGTTCATACAGGCAAACAGGGCGGTATCACCAATGAAAATACCAATTAAGCCAGATGCCATCATTGGTGTGACGTGTTCCATCGACACACTTAACCAGCCGCCAGTAATCCACGCCATGGTTGTAAGGATGACTGCCGTGCATCCCATACGCCAACGGCTATAAGCGAAAGCGCCCAAATGCTGCGCCGGAATGACGGAAATTAAGCTAGAGATCGCCCACAAAAAAGCAGCACAAAGTGCCAGCCATTCATAACCCATGATTGAGTAAAGTCCTGTTGGTTCGGGAGGGAGCATTAATATGCATTAAATTGTATCGATGTAAAAGAACAAGTTAGCGGCAAAGAAAAAGCAGCGTGATAAGCTGCTTTTTCTCCAAAACCAAGATTGGCTTTCCGATTGTATCTGATGGTCAGGCTTGAGAGCTAAAAGAGAATAAGCACGGCGCCATAAACGATAAACAAGCCGACCAATCCAAGGATAAGACCGACTTTCGCCATGTCTTTACTTTCTATCAAGCCTGTCGAGTAAGCCAGAGAGTTTGGTGGTGTCGAGACAGGTAAAATCATACCGAGTGATGCGGAGAAGGCGACCACGACCAACAGCCCCTGAAGCCCACCGATAGAAGCCAGACTCGGCATGGACGCACCAATAGCGGCAGCAATTGGCATCAATAAGTTCGCTGTCGCGGTGTTCGACATAAAGTTTGCCATTAGCCAGCAGACAATCGAGAGAGCGATCACAACCGCAAACGGAGAGAGTGACTCGTAGTCTATTGCGTGAGCTAGGGCTTCTGCTAAGCCCGTTTTATCCAGTGCAATGCCAATCGCAATACCACCGGCTACCAGCCAAAGCACGTCCCAGTTAATCAATTTCAGCTCTTCTTTGCCCATGATGCCCGTCAAGGTGAAGATTGCCAGCGGGATAATGGCGACGACATAAGTGTTCATACCGTGGGCTTTGGTTGTCATCCACAGCAGAATTGTCATTGCAAACGTTACGTAGACCACATAAGCACGCCAACTTCTTTTAAACGTACCATTTAGTTTGAGTTTCATTTCCGCTTCGCTAGAGGGGAAAAGCTTTTGCAGTAAAAACCAGGCAATGGTGAGTTGTATTAATACAAACGGCAGACCCATCATCATCCAGCTCAGAAAGTCTATCGTGTTTTCACCGGTTAGATACTGCAGAGCAATCGCATTGGGAGGTGTACCAATCGGTGTTGCGATACCACCTGTGTTTGCCGCGATAGGGATACATAACACCAGTGCTTTAATGCCTAGATCGCCCTTAGGGGCAGAAGCCACAATTGGGCCTAATAGAGCCAGCATCATCACCGTTGTCGCGGTATTGGACATAAACATCGAGAATACGGCGGTGATTAGCATCAGGCCAAGCATGATGAATTTAGGCTGTGTACCAAATGGTTTGAGCAGAACACGTGCAAGGTTGTTGTCGAGATCGTATTTTGAGGCAGCAATTGCAAGGGCAAAACCACCCATGAAGAGAATGATGATCGGCGATGAGAATGCAGAAAAAATATCGGTGTAGGCGATCAGCTCACCGAGATCGTGACCTGCTGGCGGAGCACGAAAGAGATGCAACCCTTTATCCGAGATCATGATCAGCTCAAGTGCGATGATCAGAATCGAGGTAGCGAAAACCGGAACGGGTTCTAGTACCCAAAGTAAGGCGGCAAGAAGAAAAATAGCCAGTAGACGATGTTGAATTAAAGTCAGGTCATCAATAGGAATAGCATCGATCGGCATCATTAGGACGCCAAGCGGAATCAAAAAACACACCAGCAATTTGACCAGCGTACTCGCACTCATCTTTGGCATTGGTAGCCCCTTTAAATAGTCACTCCATTGCACAGAATAATTGATTGCGCTTTTAAGTACTTAGAGGCAGGTATGAGTTTGAAAATGTTAGGCTAAATTTCGAACAGAGTTTTGTTTTTTATCAATAAAAAAGCCTCCGCATTTGGAGGCTTTGAAATCAGCTTTTTTACAGGAAAACTTACTGCTTATGAGCGTAAGGCGTACCCATTACCGTTGTCTTACCATTTTCCATGCTTTCATCGAATGTGATGGCATCTTTTGCGAACAGGTTGATAACGGTTGAACCTAGCTTAAAGCGACCCATCTCTTCGCCTTTTTTCAGGATAACTGCTTTGTTACCTTCTGCTGGGTAGTCCCATTTGTAAACGGTATTACCGCGAGGAGGCGTAATCGTACCAGCCCAAACTTGTTCGATGCTGCCTACGATGGTTGCGCCAACAAGAACCTGAGCCATTGGGCCAAACTTGGTATCAAAAATACAAACGACGCGCTCATTACGTGCAAATAGGTTTGGCACATTTTCCGCAGTCAGTGGGTTTACTGAGAACAGATCGCCCGGTACGTAAATCATTTGACGCAGCGTTCCGTCACATGGCATGTGCACACGGTGGTAGTCACGAGGTGACAGGTATAGCGTTGCAAATGAGCCGTCTTGGAACTCTTCTGCCAGCTTTGCATCACCGCCAAGCAGTTCTTGTGCCGAGAAGTTGTGGCCTTTTGCCTGAATCAACTGACCGTCTTCGATCGGGCCAAATTGACTGACACAAGCGTCTGCAGGGTGAGTGATCACCGCTTCGCCTTCAGCAATCGGACGTGCGCCTTCTTTGAGTTCACGAACAAAAAACTCGTTGAACGTTTTAAAGTGCTTAGGGTCAGAGTGCTTCGCCTCGTCCATGTTCACATTGTACTGTTTGATAAACCAGCGAATAACTGCTGTGGTCAGACTGCCAGCTTTTGATGAAGCTAGTTTACCCATCAGGCGAGTTAAGCCATGTTGTGGGATCCAGTACTGCAGTCCAACTTTAATCTTGTCCATCTTTAATTCCGATACTTCTGTTAGATACGCACGTTAGGGCGCGTGATGTTACTGAAATTTAATTGGCTTGTCAGTATTCGGTGAAGAATTATTACACAGTTGCGGCGACAATTCGGTTACAGATCCGCTTTCTTACTGCGAGAATATTGACGGTTTGCTTTATTCTCGCCCATGCTTTCGAGAATACGATGGTAGTTCTCAAACCGAACTTCGCTTACTTCACCTTTCTCCACGGCTTCACGCAGAATACAGCCAGGATCATCATTGTGTTTACAGTCTCGGAATTTGCAGCCACCTAAATATGGACGGAACTCGACGAACGCTTTCGTGACTTCTTCTGCCTCTAAGTGCCACAGACCAAACTCACGAACCCCCGGGGAGTCAATCAAATCGCCACCTGTCGGGATGTGGTAAAGACGTGCGGCCGTTGTGGTATGTTGACCTAATCCTGAGTTTTCAGAAATTTCGCCTTCTTCCACTTCTTGCTCGAGTTCTGGCATCAGGGCATTTACCAGGCTGGATTTGCCCACACCTGACTGGCCGACGAAGATGTTAATACGATCGCGTAACTGAGCTTCCAGTTCCTTAATGCCTTCTCCAGATTTCTTGCTGACAAACAGTACCTTATAGCCAATGCGCTCATATTCTTTTAGCCATTCTTCATACGTCGCACGATCGTCATCTTCAAGCAGATCGACTTTGTTCAGAACGAGTAAAGGCGCAATGCTGAGTGTCTCTGCAGCAACTAAGTAACGGTCGATGATATTGAGCGAAAGCTCTGGCAAAACAGAAGAGACAATCACCATTTGGTTGATGTTCGCCGCGACGGGTTTTAGGCCATCGTAGTAGTCCGGTCGAGTCAGCATTGAAGTACGAGGTTCAACCGCTTCCACCACACCAGATATTCCAGCCATCGACTCGAGACCTTCGCGCCACAGTACTCGGTCTCCAGAAACCAGAGATTCAACACCGCGACGAAGGTTACAGCGTTGGACCTGACCCGTTTCTAAATCTTCAATATCAGCATGTTGGCCAAAACGGGTGATCACTAAGCCCTGTTTACTCGCGCCTAGCATGTTCTCATCCCATTGGATGGACTCTTCTTGTTTCTTCAAACGTTTCTGTTGGTTGTTACGAACGCGTCGTACCTGACCTTTAGTTAACTTTTTCTTTTTAGCCACAATTTTGTACTTAATATGAGTTAACTCAAGCTATTGAGCTCGCTCTCGGCTCAAGTTAGTGAGTATCGTGTTTCAAGTATTTTGAGGTATAGTACCTTTTTTATCGATAAACAAATAGGCGGCGTAACCATGTCCTTTAGCGATCAAAACCTGATATGGGTTGATTTAGAGATGACGGGGCTCGATCCTGAAACGCACAAAATCATAGAAATTGCTTCTATTGTCACCGATAGCGAATTAAATATTCTGGCAGAAGGGCCGGTACTTGCAGTTCATCAGCCGGAAGAAGAATTGGCTAAGATGGATGACTGGTGCACCAATACTCATACCGCAAGTGGCTTGGTTGAGCGTGTTCGCAACAGCAAAGTGACTGAACAAGATGCGGTTGCTCAAACTATTGCTTTCCTAGAGCAGTGGGTGCCTAAAGGCGCTTCTCCAATTTGCGGTAACAGCATTGGCCAGGATCGTCGCTTTTTGTACAAGCACATGCCAGAGCTGGAAGAATACTTTCACTACCGTTATTTGGATGTCAGCACTCTGAAAGAGCTTACTCGTCGATGGAAACCAGAAGTGCTGGATGGTTTTTCTAAACAAGGTACACATTTGGCTTTAGATGACATTCGTGAGTCTATTGCTGAACTGAAGTACTACCGCGAGACAATCTTTAAGATTTAATTGTTAAGGCTGCGATCTAAATAGTTGTCATTCATGGTTGTTTTGCTTGCTTTTTCATCATTCAGTAAAAATTTAAAGTTTTTTTGAAGGAAGGACTTGCATCACAAAAAAATGCTCTTATAATTCGCAGCCCTGAACAACGGAAACGTTGTGAATGCGACACTAGCTCAGTTGGTAGAGCGCAACCTTGCCAAGGTTGAGGTCACGAGTTCGAACCTCGTGTGTCGCTCCAGTTTGATAAGCGCTCATCATGCTTTGAATGATGATTACGGACGCGGGGTGGAGCAGCTTGGTAGCTCGTCGGGCTCATAACCCGAAGGTCGTCGGTTCAAATCCGGCCCCCGCAACCAATTCTCTTATGAGAATATGCGACACTAGCTCAGTTGGTAGAGCGCAACCTTGCCAAGGTTGAGGTCACGAGTTCGAACCTCGTGTGTCGCTCCAATTTGATAGCTCTCATTGTGCTTAACAATGAAATACGGACGCGGGATGGAGCAGCCTGGTAGCTCGTCGGGCTCATAACCCGAAGGTCGTCGGTTCAAATCCGGCTCCCGCAACCAATTCTCTTCTGAGAATATGCGACACTAGCTCAGTTGGTAGAGCGCAACCTTGCCAAGGTTGAGGTCACGAGTTCGAACCTCGTGTGTCGCTCCAATTTGATAGCCCTCATTGTGCTTAACAGTGACAAAATGCGACACTAGCTCAGTTGGTAGAGCGCAACCTTGCCAAGGTTGAGGTCACGAGTTCGAACCTCGTGTGTCGCTCCAGTTTGATAGCTCTCATTGTGCTTAACAGTGACAAAATGCGACACTAGCTCAGTTGGTAGAGCGCAACCTTGCCAAGGTTGAGGTCACGAGTTCGAACCTCGTGTGTCGCTCCAGTTTGATAGCTCTCATTGTGCTTAACAATGAAATACGGACGCGGGGTGGAGCAGCTTGGTAGCTCGTCGGGCTCATAACCCGAAGGTCGTCGGTTCAAATCCGGCCCCCGCAACCAAATTAAGATTAAACGCACTAGCGGTTAATCATGCGACACTAGCTCAGTTGGTAGAGCGCAACCTTGCCAAGGTTGAGGTCACGAGTTCGAACCTCGTGTGTCGCTCCAGTTTGATAGCTCTCATTGTGCTTAACAATGAAATACGGACGCGGGGTGGAGCAGCTTGGTAGCTCGTCGGGCTCATAACCCGAAGGTCGTCGGTTCAAATCCGGCCCCCGCAACCAAATTAAGATTAAACGCACTAGCGGTTAGTCATGCGACACTAGCTCAGTTGGTAGAGCGCAACCTTGCCAAGGTTGAGGTCACGAGTTCGAACCTCGTGTGTCGCTCCAGTTAGATAGCTCTCATTGTGCTTAACAGTGAAATACGGACGCGGGGTGGAGCAGCTTGGTAGCTCGTCGGGCTCATAACCCGAAGGTCGTCGGTTCAAATCCGGCCCCCGCAACCAAATTCAAGACAGTTTGATTGTTATTTATCATAACCCTCAGGTCGTCGACGGATGCGCCGCTCGGTTCAAATCCAGCCCCCGCAACCAATCCACATCGCTCTTTTCATCATGCTGTGAAGCATAACTCCCCTAAAATAAATTTTAATCCGCATTGTATGATGTCGGGTGTTTTCGTTTGTGTTGAAAACATTATATGAATCGGCAGACACAATAGTGCTCTGGTATGCGAGTGTTTTTGCTATCTTTCATTAACAGACTTATCCACATACAGCGTTCTGTGGATAACTTGGTTGATAAAGTGTTTTTAGCTTGACATTATTTGTTAGTAAACGAAGATCTTTTATTTTTTAAGTGTTTGAATTGTGATTGGATTTTGTTTTAACTGGCTGTTAAATAAAGAAAAAAAGCACAACTACATAGATCTTGGTTGTTAAAATACGATCATTACATTGTATTTTTTTGATCCTAGTCATTTACTGGGATTGTGTTTAACTTTTTTTTCCTACCTCTTTTTTATCTAATCTCAAATTTTTTTCCACATTACAAAATTGAGAACGAGGTCATGAATTGCGCATGAAAAAAGCATTTCAATCTTTTGCATATAGACTACGCCTTATGCATCTCTCGGTAAGCCTTTCTCTACAATCCTGATTAAACGGTTTTTCTTCGTTTCAACTGACTCAGTCTCATTGACCGGAGTTTGGTTCAGCTGCTGATTCAATGCCCAGATAATATGTTCATCGAGTAAGTCACTTTCTCCCTGACGAGAGACAAGTGCATCAATGACACGTTGACTGTATTCTGCGTTGCCAAGTGCGACAGCAATATTACGCAGCCATTGTAAGTGACCAATTCGGCGAATCGCGGAGCCTTCCATGTTCTTTAAGAAAGCGGCTTCATCCCAACCAAACATATCGACTAAGTCTGGGTGTTGAAAACTATCACGGCGGTGAAAGTCTTCTTGTTCGGTGATATCGGCATATCGGTTCCATGGACACACCAGTTGGCAATCATCACAGCCGTAAATTCGGTTCCCCATTGGTTTTCGAAATTCTTCTGGAATGATGCCATCGAACTCGATGGTCAGGTAGGAGATACAACGTCGTGCATCCACCACTTTGTCGTCTACAATTGCTTGCGTCGGACATGAAGTGATACACGCTTTGCATTTTCCACACTGATCGACACTTGGTTGATCAACCGGCAATGGCAAATCAATCAGTAACTCGCCCAGAAAGAACCAAGAACCACAGTCTTTATCCAAGATCAGAGAATGTTTCCCGGTCCAACCTAGCCCAGCTTTTTGAGCCAGTGGTCGCTCTAATATCGGGGCGGAATCAACAAAAGGGCGGTAGCCAAACTTACCGACTTCTTCTTCAATTAATTTACCGAGCTTATTGAGCTGCTTTCTTACGAGTTTGTGATAGTCACGTCCTAGGGCATAACGACTGATGTAGGCGTGGTTTTTATTGGCAAGGTTTGAAGCGAATTGCGCTTCTGGCGGTAGGTAATCCATACGTGCACTGATAACACGTATGGTTCCCGGCAGTAATTCATGTGGTCTCGCGCGCATCATGCCGTGTCGAGCCATCCAGTCCATAGAACCGTGATACCCGGCATCCAGCCACTGTTGCAGTGCGGCCTCATGCTCACTTAGGTCAACATCGCAGATCCCCACTTTTTGAAAGCCGAGTCCTTTTCCCCAAATTTTGATTTGCTGTGCGAGTTGTTCGTAGTTCATGGTTACCACCGAGATAAATGGGGGGCGGATCTTAACGGATCTCTTGTATTGGTTCTAGCGTAAAGTCGCACTTATAAAAGTATGCTATTTAATGATATTTATAATGGAACCTTTTGCTATCTCCTGCATTCTTATATTGGAGAGCTAAACTCATATGGCTTAAAGTAGAGAGCTGACAAATAAGATACCGTTTTGTGGCTACTTTTTTCGCATATATGACATTTGAAAGCTTGTCTCTCAAAACCAACACGGTTTACTATTCCTGTTCTTTTGATTTTTATATAGTCAACGATCATTAGTTAGAGAAGCATCAATGAGCACGAAACAATTTAATTTAAAAGATGAGCATGAAACGGTAGCACTGGGCACCGCTCTGGCTCAGCTTTGTTCTCAACAAACGACAATTTATCTGCATGGTGATTTGGGCGCAGGTAAAACAACCTTCAGTCGTGGGTTTGTCCGTGCTCTTGGGCATCAAGGAAATGTAAAAAGTCCAACTTATACCTTGGTTGAACCATACCAATTGGATAAGTGGCAAGTTTACCATTTTGACCTATATCGCCTTGCGGATCCTGAAGAGCTAGAATTCATGGGAATTCGAGATTATTTCACTGATGATGCGATTTGTTTGGTTGAGTGGCCAGAAAAAGGGCAAGGCTTACTGCCTGAGCCAGATCTTGATGTGAACATCCGTTATCAAGGTGAAGGCCGTATCGCCGAACTCATCGCGAATAATGATTATGGTGTGCAGTTACTCAGTCGATTGGAGCTATGTTGAGTTTTTCAAATTTTAGAGTAGTGGCGACGTTTGTCGCCACTTTTCTCCTTATCATCCCCAGTTTAGCATTTGCTAACGTCGTTAAAAGCTTTCGAGTTTGGCCTTCTCCAGATGAGACTCGCGTTGTCATCGATTTAGGCTCGGAAGCGGACTACTCCTATTTCTCATTATCCGAACCGGATAGACTGGTTGTGGATTTGAAAGACGCCACCATGCAAGCCAAATTGCCGGTGACGGTCTCTGATAGCCCTGTTTTAACGCGAGTGCGAAAAAGCTCACCTCCGGAAACGGGCACTTATCGTCTCGTTTTTGAGCTGAAAAAAAGCGTTCAAGCTGAGCTATTCAAACTGAGCCCGACACCAGGTGGGCAATATGGTCACCGTTTGGTCATTGATCTTCCGCATGGTACAAAAACGGCGACAACCGCAACGAAGTCAGAAGAAAAAGCCACAACCAGTAAAGACATGAGCTCAGTTCAGCGTGCTCAGGAAGTGTTGATTGTTATCGACCCTGGTCATGGTGGTGAAGATCCGGGATCAATTGGACCTTCTCGTCGTAAGTATGAAAAAGACGCGGTATTGAGTATTTCTCGTAAGATTGCTGCTCAGTTGAATGCGACACCGGGCATCAAAACTCGACTGACCCGCAGTGGGGACTATTTTGTTAACCTGAATCGACGTGTCGCGATTGCTCGCGAGAATGATGCTCATCTGCTGATTTCAATTCACGCGGATGCGTTTACCTCTCCACGACCTCGTGGTGGTTCGGTATTCGTACTGAACACGCGTCGTGCGAATACGGAAATTTCCCGTTGGGTTGAGAATCATGAGAGGCAGTCTGAGCTTTTAGGTGGATCGGGTAACGCATTTGTCAGCAACACCAAAGATCGTAACGTCAACCAAACGTTGCTGGATCTGCAGTTTAGTCATTCGCAGAAGGAAGGCTATAAGCTAGCCACGGAAATCCTTGGTGAAATGGGACGTGTTGCTCACTTGCACAACACGAAACCTATCAACACTAGCTTGGCGGTATTACGCTCTCCGCAGATTCCATCGGTATTGGTCGAAACGGGCTTTATCTCAAACCCGACCGAAGAGAAATTATTGTTCCAGCGTGCACACCAAGACAAACTGGCACAGTCGATATCGAAGGCGGTCGTCAAGTATCTGAAGGATAACCCGCCAGAAGGCACCGTATTCTCACCTTCATCGAAACCGATGGTGCACATTGTGAAGCGCGGCGAATCTTTATCGGTGATTGCGAATAAATACGGGACAAGCTCGAACGCGATAATGGCTGAAAACAACTTGAAATCGAGCGGGTTAGGAATTGGCCAGAAACTGAGAATTCCGTCGGCTGGTAATATCAAAGTGCCAAGCAAACCGATCACGGTGGAGACAGAAACCATCACTCACACCGTTAAGTCTGGTGAGTTTTTAGGCAAGATTGCCAGCCATTACAAAGTGAAGGTTTCTGATATTCGTCGCGAAAACAATCTCAAATCAGATACGCTGTGGGTCGGTCAGAAACTGAAGGTGACGGTTGCGGTGAAGGACAAGCCGATCCGTAAACATAAAGTCTCACGAGGTGAGTACCTTGGTAAGATCGCATCGAAGTACGACGTGAGCGTGCAAAGTATTCGTGAAGCGAATAACTTACGTTCAGATGAACTTGCGGTAGGACAAGTGCTGATCATCCCAAATAAATAAGTGAGCTTTAACGCGTTATGACGATTAAAATACTGCCAGCCAGGCTCGCCAACCAGATAGCCGCAGGGGAAGTGGTCGAAAGACCTGCCTCTGTCATCAAAGAGTTGGTTGAGAACAGCCTCGACTCCGGCGCTACCCGCATCGATATCGATATTGAGAAAGGGGGAGCTAAGCTCATCCGTGTTCGTGATAACGGTAAAGGGATTGCGAAAGATGAGTTAGGCTTGGCATTAAGTCGTCATGCAACATCCAAAATTCATAGTTTGGATGACTTAGAAGCGATCATGAGTTTGGGCTTTCGTGGTGAGGCCCTCGCGAGTATCAGTTCAGTCTCACGCTTGACCTTAACCTCGCGTCCCGCAGCGCAAGAAGAGGCGTGGAGTGCGTATTCCGAAGGGCGCGAAATGCAGGTCAAACTTCAACCTGCCGCACACCCTATTGGTACCACGGTAGAAGTGTTGGACCTTTTCTTCAATACCCCTGCACGTCGTAAATTTCTTCGTACCGAGAAAACGGAATTTTCCCATATTGATGAGCTGCTAAAGCGTATCGCACTGAGCCGGTTCGACGTGTCGATTAACGTTCGTCATAACGGAAAAATCATCCGCCAATATCGCGCAGCAAAGAATCAGCTGCAAACCGAAAAGCGCATTGCAGCCGTATGTGGTAATGCTTTTGTCCGTAATATGCTCCGTATTGAACTGGAACATCAGGGACTAAAGCTGCATGGTTGGATCACAACGCCAGATGGTGCTCGGCAGCAAAGTGATTTGCAGTATTGCTATGTGAATGGCCGCATGATGCGTGACAAGCTGATTAATCATGCTATCCGCCAGAGCTACGAAATGAGCTTAAAGCCGGATCAGTTTGCGGCATACGTGCTGTTCATTGAACTCGATCCGCATCAGGTGGATGTGAATGTCCACCCTGCAAAACATGAAGTGCGTTTCCATCAGGCTCGACTGGTGCATGACTTTATCTATCAGGCATTAACCGATGCACTGGTACAAAGTGCGGTCATTGAACAGCCACATGTCAATGAATCTGCCTTTCATCACGCTGAGCCGTCTTCCCCGATTCAGGACTGCGATGTTGGCTCAGAACCCTCGATTTCAGAAGCCTCGATTAAAGAAGACAAGGTCTCTTCTCCCGTTCCTGAACGAGTTTATCAGGCGATAGACAAAACACCGGCCTATCCTGGACGAAGTGACTATGAGGCAAAACCACGAGAGCGTTCTTCTTCAGAATCGTCTGTGCGAGAGGCTCGTCAGTCAGATTCTTATCATCGTTCGGACTGGATTGAATCTAAGCCCGCTCCAAAGCCGACTCAGAGCAAAGAGCGTCATGTGGAACCTGCTCCGAGTAAACAAGAAGTTCGGGCTTATCATGAGCTTTTGAAAACGCCAGACTTCGAACCTAAGCGGATCGAAAATGCGGTTGTCGCTACATCGAGCGAGCAAGCACATTTGCCTCAAGTGACGGCATTAGGTAAAGCGCTAGCTGTGGTGGATGAGCAGTTTGTCCTGATGAGCAGTGACAGTGGCGTGGCATTGGTTTCATTACCACGCGCGGAATTTTATCGAGTCAAAGGGCAGCTAACGCCAAGCGAAGGCGCACTAAAAGCACAACCTTTACTCGTGCCTTTGTCGCTAAAGCTGGATGCAGAGTTAGTCAAGTTAGCAGAGGATTACCAACAAGATTTCGCCCAGCTCGGTATACAGCTTAAAGCCAGAAATGACAAAGCATTGATGATCATGGGCGTACCAGCACCATTGCGTCAACAAAACTTACAAAATTTGGTACCAGATCTGTTATCTTACGCGCAAACGTGGGTGAAGGGTGAGAAGACTGCCACTCAAATGCTTTCTGCACTGATCGATTGGCTTGCTTTGCGGGTAACGACAGTAAAAAGCAATTATACTCTCTCCGAAGCCATTCAAATTATTGCGGAACTTGAACAGCTAAGGCATGGCCAATTGCCATTAGAAGATACTCAGTTTGTATCTGCTGTTGATTTCTCTGCCACGATAGCCAAATTAACACCATGACAGAAAAACTACCGTTGGCTCTATTTTTAATGGGACCAACTGCATCAGGTAAAACAGAACTCGCGATTAGACTTCGTCAGAAGTTTCCGGTTGAGATCATCAGCGTCGATTCGGCTTTGATCTACAAAGGAATGGATGTCGGGACTGCCAAGCCTGATGAACGAGAGCTTAGCTTAGCGCCTCACCGACTGATTGATATTTTGGATCCTAGCGAGTCATACTCCGCCGCGGATTTCCGTCGCGATGCGTTACAGGCTATGGATGATATTGTTGCAGAAGGAAAAATTCCGTTACTTGTTGGCGGTACAATGCTCTATTACAAAGCATTACTTGAAGGCTTATCACCTCTTCCTGCTGCAAATCCTGAAATTCGTCAGCAAATTGAACAAGAAGCATTGACTAAAGGTTGGTCGGTGTTGCACGATGAACTGAAAGAGATTGATCCTGTCTCTGCGGAGCGAATTCATCCTAATGATCCCCAGCGTTTATCTAGGGCATTGGAAGTTTTTCGAATTTCAGGTAAAACTCTAACTGAGTTGACTCAAACGAAAGGTGAACGCCTTCCGTACCGGGTCAAGCAGTTTGCAATAGCTCCCAAGGATAGGGCAGAACTTCACCGTCGCATTGAACTGCGCTTCGAAAAAATGATGGAAGCGGGCTTCGAAGATGAAATGAAAGCATTATATGCTCGCAAAGATCTTCACCCGGATCTTCCGTCTATACGTTGCGTCGGTTATAGACAGATGTGGGAGTATTTAGATGGGGAGTGCACTCGCGAAGAAGCCATTTTTCGCGGAGTATGCGCGACTCGTCAATTGGCCAAGCGTCAAATCACCTGGTTACGCAGCTGGGATGACTTAACTTGGTTGGATAGTGATAACATTGAACAGTCTCTCGAAACCATTTCGGAAGCAATAGCATCTGATTGAGATAGCTGTGTATAATGTGATCGTTTTTGCGTGAACGCGCTCTGAAAGGAACAGTGGTTGGCGGTTTTTAGACTATGCTGCTAATTACTTAGAGTGCATTTTGATTCGTTTAGCTCAGATGCAAAAGCAGTACTTTTTGCATTGCACCACTAGCTAAATAATTACAACTACAAATTAAATAAGGAAAATAAAAATGGCTAAGGGGCAATCTCTACAAGACCCATTCTTAAACGCGCTACGTCGTGAGCGTATCCCAGTGTCTATCTACCTTGTGAATGGTATTAAACTACAAGGTCAGATCGAATCATTCGATCAATTCGTGATTCTTTTGAAAAACACTGTTAACCAAATGGTGTACAAGCACGCGATCTCAACAGTTGTGCCGGCTCGTCCAGTGAGCCACCACAGCGGTGAACGTACCCAAGGTGATCGTCCACAAGAGAAATCTGAAGATTAATTCTTCATCGAATATTTTTAAAGTAAGGAGTTGATTGCTTGTTTGACCGTTATGAATCCGGTGAGCGAGCCGTACTTGTTCATATCAACTTCACGCAAGAAGGTGAATGGGAAGATCTGGCTGAGTTCGAAATGCTGGTTTCTTCTGCTGGGGTAGAGACGCTACAAGTGGTAACTGGTAGTCGTCAATCCCCACACCCGAAATACTATGTCGGAGAGGGTAAGGCTCAGGAAATTGCTACAGCAGTACAATTAACTGGCGCTGAAATTGTGATTTTTAATCACTCCCTCTCTCCTGCCCAAGAACGTAACCTCGAAACACTGTGCAAATGTCGAGTTCTCGATCGCACTGGTCTCATCCTCGATATCTTTGCTCAACGAGCGCGAACACATGAAGGTAAGCTACAGGTAGAGCTGGCTCAACTTCGTCATATCTCTACTCGTTTGATTCGTGGTTGGACGCACCTAGAAAGGCAGAAAGGTGGTATTGGTCTACGTGGTCCTGGTGAAACCCAGTTGGAAACCGACCGTCGTTTATTGCGTGACAGAATCAAAGCCATCCTGCGCCGCTTAGATAAAGTGGCCAAGCAGCGTGAACAAGGACGTCGCGCCCGAAATCGAGCTGAAATCCCAACGATTTCTCTCGTGGGTTACACCAACGCGGGTAAGTCGACACTGTTTAACCGTATTACCGAAGCGGGTGTATATGCCGCAGACCAGTTGTTTGCTACTTTGGACCCTACATTACGTAAGATCGAGCTAGCAGACGTGGGACCTGCCATACTTGCAGATACCGTTGGTTTTATTCGACATTTGCCTCACGATTTAGTTGCAGCCTTCAAAGCAACCTTGCAAGAAACGCAAGAAGCTGACATTTTGTTACATGTTGTTGATGCCAGTGATGAGCGTTTTCGTGAGAATATTCAAGCTGTTCATGAAGTACTAGAAGAGATCGACGCGCACGAAGTGCCGAGTCTGGTTGTCATGAACAAAATTGACAATCTAGAATCGCAGAATCCGCGTATAGAGCGCGATGAGGAAGGCGTACCTCGTTCGGTCTGGGTATCTGCAATGGAAGGAATGGGCATCGAGCTCCTGTTTGAAGCGCTGACAGAACGTCTGGCGTCACAAATGGTTGAGCATCAGTTGTGTATTCCTCCACAGTATCAAGGACGGTTCCGTAGTACATTCTTCCAAATGAATTGTATTCAGCGTGAAGAATACGACCAGGAAGGTAACTTGTTGATCGATATTCGAATGCAGCAAGTAGATTGGTCTAGACTTGAAAAAAGAGAAGGGGCAGTTTTGACTGGCTTTATAGTCACTTAAAGGACTGCTACAGTATAACGTCATATCAAATGATGGAGCTTTCTAATGGCGTGGAATGAGCCTGGAAATAACAACGGCAATGATGGCCGCGATAACGACCCTTGGGGTAATAATAATCGTGGTGGCCAGCGTCCTGGTGGCCGAGATCAAGGTCCGCCAGATTTAGATGAAGTGTTCAATAAACTGAGTCAGAAGCTGGGCGGCAAATTTGGTAAAAAAGGCGGCGGTGGTTCTCCACTCGGCGGTGGTGGCAGCGCAATTGGCTTTGGTGTGATTGCACTGATTGCTGTTGCTGTTTGGTTCTTCGCTGGTTTTTACACCATCGGTGAAGCAGAGCGTGGTGTAGTACTGCGTTTAGGTAAATACGATCGTATCGTAGAGCCAGGTCTGAACTGGCGTCCTCGCTTTATTGATGAGTATGAAGCGGTTAACGTACAGGCGATTCGTTCACTTCGTGCATCTGGTCTAATGCTGACTAAAGATGAAAACGTTGTGACGGTAGGCATGGACGTTCAGTATCGCGTTACTGACCCATACAAATACCTATACCGAGTAACCAATGCTGACGACAGTTTACGTCAGGCAACGGACTCTGCTCTACGTGCGGTAATTGGTGACTCACTGATGGATAGCATTCTAACCAGTGGTCGTCAGCAAATTCGTCAAACAACTCAAGAGACACTGAACCAAATCATGGATAGCTATGATATGGGTCTTGTGCTTGTTGATGTGAACTTCCAGTCTGCACGTCCGCCAGAGCAGGTTAAAGATGCGTTTGATGACGCGATTGCAGCGCGAGAGGATGAAGAGCGTTTCATCCGTGAAGCAGAAGCTTACAAAAACGAGATTCTGCCAAAAGCAACGGGTCGTGCTGAGCGTTTGAAGAAAGAAGCGCAAGGTTACAGCGAACGTGTTACCAATGAAGCTCTTGGTCAGGTTGCACAGTTTGAACAGCTACTTCCAGAATACCAAGCAGCTCCAGGTGTAACTCGTGACCGTCTGTACATCGACGCGATGGAAGAAGTTTACACAAGTACTTCTAAAGTGCTGATTGACTCTGAATCAAGCGGTAACCTGCTTTACCTACCGATTGATAAATTGTCGGGTCAAGAAGGTCAAACTGACACCAAACGTAAGTCGAAGTCTTCTTCAACCTACGATCAAATTCAACTAGAGTCTGAGCGTACACAAGAAGACACCTCGAACACGCAGTCTCGTTCAACTGGTTCACGTCAAGGGAGATACTAAGAATGCGTAAGTTAATGATCCCTGTATTGGTAATCGCACTGGCATTGATGCTGATGTCTCTGTTTGTGATTCCTGAAGGTGAGCGCGGTATCGTAGTTCGATTTGGTCGTGTTCTGAAAGACAACAACGACATCACTCGAATTTACGAGCCGGGTCTGCATTTCAAAATGCCATTGTTTGACCGTGTGAAGACTCTGGATGCACGTATCCAAACAATGGACGGCCGTGCTGACCGTTTTGTAACATCTGAGAAAAAAGACGTTATCATTGATACCTACGTGAAGTGGCGTATTGAAGACTTTGGACGTTACTACCTGGCAACAGGTGGCGGTAACTCGCTAACGGCAGAAGCACTTCTTGAACGTAAAGTTACTGACGTGCTTCGTTCTGAAATCGGTGCTCGTGAAATCAAGCAAATCGTTTCTGGCCCACGTAATAACGACGTTCTACCAGAAGATGCAAGCAGTGATGAAGTTACGACGGAAGCTGCTCGTGAAGCACTAGAAATCGATGGTGAGCGTGACTTAATCATGTCTAACGTGTTGAAAGACACACGTGAAAGCGCGATGAAAGACTTAGGTGTGCGTGTAGTTGATTTCCGAATGAAGAAAATCAACCTGCCAGATGAGATCAGTGAATCTATCTACCGTCGTATGCGCGCAGAGCGTGAGTCGGTAGCTCGTAAACACCGTTCTCAAGGCCGTGAGAAAGCGGAAGTTATCCGTGCTCAAGCTGAGCTTGAAGTTGCGACAATTCTGGCTGAAGCCGATAAAACAGCTCGTGTTACACGAGGTGGAGCGGATGCAGAAGCAGCGAAGATTTACTCTAATGCTTACAACAAGGATCCTGAGTTCTTCAGCTTCCTACGTTCACTAAGAGCCTACGAGAAGTCGTTCAGCTCTAAGAACGATATCCTTGTTCTGGATCCGAAGAGTGACTTCTTCCAGTACATGAATAATTCTAAAGGTGTAAAAGCTGAATAAAGCTTCCCTCTAGTTATGCAAAAGGCTCCATCAGGAGCCTTTTTTGTATCTAGTAGTTATGTAAGGTGAGAGTCGTTAACTCATCATGATAGCAATGACAGCACCAGCAACGACCAGACAGCCGCCAATTCGACGCAGCTGATTATTGGGTTGCTCACTGAGTTGGGCGACCATATTTCGCCAGCCATTCGGCGCTACCAGCGGACCAATCCCTTCAACAATTAATACTAGCCCTACAGCCAGCCATATCGACTCAGACATAAAGCTTCCTAAACCAATTTATAAAGCTAAATATTATCAGTGATATGTTGCTTCTGAAATGGTCGATTACGTTGCAGCTCTAAGTCTGTGAACAAAAAATGACTGCAAGAAGTCGGATTCGGTGCTAGAATCCATTTTTAACTAGCAATCAGACTTGGAAAGATGGGAAATAACGTAGTCGTTCTAGGCACCCAATGGGGTGACGAAGGTAAAGGTAAAATCGTAGACCTTTTAACTGAAGATGCAAAGTACGTGGTACGCTACCAAGGCGGTCACAATGCAGGCCACACTCTCGTAATTGACGGTGAAAAAACCGTTCTTCACTTAATTCCATCAGGTATCCTTCGCGATAACGTAAAATGTGTTATCGGTAACGGTGTAGTACTATCACCTGAAGCTCTACTTAAAGAAATGAAACCTCTTGAAGAGCGTGGTATTCCAGTACGCGAACGTCTTTTCATTTCTGAAGCATGTCCTCTAATTCTTCCATACCATATTGCAATGGACCAAGCTCGCGAAATCGCTCGCGGTAAAAAAGCTATCGGTACAACAGGTCGTGGTATCGGTCCAGCATACGAAGATAAAGTTGCTCGTCGCGGTCTACGCGTTGGCGACCTATTCGATATGGAAGCATTTGCTGAGAAGCTAAAAGAAGTTATGGAATACCACAACTTCCAGCTAGTAAACTTCTACAAAGCGGAACCAGTAAGCTACGAAGCAGTACTGGAAGAAGCGAAAGGCTACGCTGAGCTACTAACTTCAATGGTTATCGACGTAACTGACGAGCTAGACTCTGCTCGTAAACGCGGCGACAAGATCATGTTTGAAGGTGCTCAAGGTACGCTACTAGATATCGACCATGGTACTTACCCATACGTAACTTCTTCTAACACGACTGCTGGTGGTGTTGCTGCAGGTTCTGGTTTTGGTCCTCGTCACATTGGTTACATCCTTGGTATCGCGAAAGCTTACTGTACACGTGTAGGTTCTGGTCCATTCCCGACTGAACTATACGACGGTCTAGACAAGCAAGACCCAATCGGTAAGCACCTAGGTACTGTAGGTCATGAGTTTGGTGCAACAACTGGTCGTTTACGTCGTACTGGTTGGTTTGATGCTGTTGCAATGCGTCGTGCTATCCAAATCAACTCTATCTCTGGTTTCTGTCTAACTAAACTAGACGTACTAGATGGCCTAGAAGAGCTAAAAATCTGTACTGGTTACAAGATGGAAGATGGCTCTGTACTAGAAGTTTCGCCAATGGCTGCTGAAGCGTTTGAAAAAGCGACGCCAATCTACGAAACAATGCCAGGTTGGTCTGAAAACACATTTGGTGCTAAAGCGCTAGAAGACCTACCAAAAGCGGCTCTAGACTACATCAAGCGTATCGAAGAGCTAACAGGCGTGCCAGTAGACATCGTTTCAACGGGTCCTGACCGTAACGAAACTATCATCAAGGTTCACCCATTCGAATCTTAATGACGACTCGTTAGAGATTTTGAAAGCCGACCTTAAGGTCGGCTTTTTTGTGTCTGATACTTTGTGCAATGGAATGCTGCGGTTGTGGAACACGCGTCTCAATGTGGCAACTTGTTGCCGTCTCTCGGTGGTGAGGGGCAAAAATTGTCTAAAGCTCAGGGCAGGTTTGCCGATAATCTTATCAAGCAGAGCAGATCCTTCGGCGATTTTTTGTTTCTCAGACACCTTGAAGAGTACGTTTATGAAGTTACGAACAGTGGCTGCTTCACTGTTACTGATGCTGGCGACGGTTGCATCACGGGCGAGTGCCTCTGATGTCGGAGCGCCTGTTCCCATTTACACCGAAGCAGAACTGATAACGCTTATTGAGCAGAATAAGCACTTACAGCGTGTACGCGCTGACAACTGCCAGTTGGTGGAAGACATTGTTGCTCGCGCGACTCGAATTAGCCTGCCTGCGTATGAGTTTTTGTATGGCGATATGCTGGCTTGGGGTGTCTGTGTTGAGCAAGATGTGGAACTTGGGCTCTACTATATGGAGAATGCTGCCCAGCAAGGATTACCAGCCGCGCTAGAACAAATAGGGCGCTATTACTCTCTTGGTACCTTGGTCCAGCAGGACAAAGAACGTGCGATCCCTTATCTGCGCGAAGCGGCATCCATGGGTAATCTCAATGCACGTATTCAACTTGCTGAGTTGCTCCTGCGTGATTACGGCAGCCCTCTGGACTATGAAGACGCTTACCGCTGGTTGTATAACTCGGTAACGGCCGATAAACGCCAGCACAAACGAATTACTCTTTTACGAAATGGCCTTGAGCAGCGTATGCCTGAAAATATTATCGCCCGAGCTAAGCGGCGAGATACCTTCTGGTAAAATTGCTCACGATTGAATACATACAACAAAGCCCACATATGTGGGCTTTGTTGTTTTTAACGATATGACTTTAAATGACTTTATGTGGGCCAAAGCACTCGTAATGAAACTGTTCTTGTGGAACGCCAAGGTCGATAAGCTGCTTGGCGACATACTGCATAAACCCAACAGGGCCGCAGAAGTAAATCTGAACATTGGTTTGCTTAAGCGCAGCTTCAATTTCCTTTAGGTTGACGAAACCAGTGAAGTGGTAGTCTTCACCAAGTTTATCTTCGGCTGTCGGTTGGTTATACCAGACAAGCGCATTGACGTTATCTTGTGAGCTGACAATTTGGTTCACATGCTGCTTAAAGGCATGCTGTTGACCATTTTCCGTCGCGTGTACCCAAGTTACTGGCGCTTGATGCGCAGACAAGCTCTCCAGCATAGAAAGTGTCGGCGTTAAGCCTACGCCAGCAGAGAGCAGTACGACAGGAGTGTCCGATTCTACGTCCATGAAGAAGTCACCCGCCGGAGCGACCAGTTTTACTTTATCGCCAACGTTAAGCTCATCGTGCAGATAGTTGGATACTTTACCGTCTTGTTCACGTTTAACCGAGATGCGGTACGTGTTCTCTTGTGCCGCAGAAGAGAGGCTGTATTGGCGGATCTCTTGGTTATCAAACTTATCGCTGTTGATGTAGATACCCACATATTGCCCTGGCTTATAGGTTGCGACGTTAAGACCATCTGTTGGTTTAAACACAAAACTGCAGATGTGTTCGCTTTCTGCTTGTTTCGTGACAAGTTCGAATTCACGCAATCCACGCCAGCCGCCTTCCAAGGCTTCATTCGCCTGATAAATCTGCTCTTCTCGTTGAATGAACACATTGGCTAGCACGCCATAAGCTTCTGCCCATGCATCCAACACTTCCTGACCCGGATTGAATAGTTCGTCAATGGTCGCTAATAGATGTGAACCGACAATTTGATATTGGTCCGCTGTGATCAAAAAGCTGGTGTGTTTATGCGCAATTTTTTCTACCGCACCAAGCAGAGCCGGTAAATTTTCAATATTCGCGGCGTATGCACAGATAGCATTAAATAACGCTTCACGCTGATCACCATTGCGCTGGTTGCTCATGTTAAAAATGTCTTTTAACTCAGGGTTGTGAGTAAACATACGATCATAAAAATGTGCGGTCAGTTTTGGTCCTGTTTCGGCGATAAGTGGTGCGGTTGCTTTTACGATTTCAATGGTCTGATTGCTGAGCATGGGGCTTCCTAATTTAAGTTGTATTTATAATGCATGTTTAAAGTTGTATCTCAAATGTATCTTTCAATCAAGAAAAGATTTACACTTTTCCTATTAGAGAGGATAGCAATATGCAGTTAACCAGCTTCACCGATTACGCGCTGAGAACCTTGATCTATCTGGCTTCCTTGCCAAAAGATGAGTTGACAAATATCACTGAAGTGACTGATTTATTTGGTGTGTCACGTAACCATATGGTTAAGGTGATTAACCGGCTTGGTCAATTGGGTTATGTACAGACTGTACGTGGCAAGAATGGCGGTATCCGTCTGATGAAGCCTGCTGCTGAGATCACGGTTGGTGGCGTTGTCCGTGATTTGGAACCGTTAGATTTGGTGAACTGCAGCGCAGATTTTTGCCACATCACGCCAGCCTGTCGACTGAAAGATAAGTTAGCGAAAGCCAAAAGCGCTTTCTTGGCGGAATTGGATTACTGCACGATTGAAGAGTTACTCAGGGACAATTCTGAGCTTTTGATCTTATTAGAGCGTCCATAAACTATCTTGTCTGTTTAGTGCCGATCTCGATCGTTCTTTTTTCAAAGCAATTCTGTAGCTTATCGAGAGACTCGGATATACTAGCTCTATACCTTCCTTGCTAGATAGGCGTGCCTATGTCAGACAATATTCCAAACGATCCATTCGCAGATCGTGAATCCCAGAATTACGAAAATCCAATTCCAAGCCGAGAGTTCATTATCGAGTTCTTAACCCAAGCAGGCGTTCCAATGAACCGCAATGACCTGTTTGAAGCGCTAAAGCTAGAAGGCGAAGAGCAATACGAAGGGTTGCGTCGTCGTTTACGTGCGATGGAACGAGATGGCCAGCTAGTGTTCACTCGTCGTCAGTGCTACGCATTACCTGAAAAGCTGGAAATGGTGAAAGGTTACGTGATCGGCCATAAAGACGGTCACGGCTGGGTGCGTCCAGAAGGCAGTGTCGGCAAGGATAATGATATTGTACTTCCACACCATCAGATGAAGAACATTATTCATGGCGATTATGTGCTGGTTCAGCCAACTGACAACAGTAAACGTGGTCGCCGTGAAGGTCGCTTAGTGCGTGTGCTTGAAGAGCGCAATGATCAAATCGTCGGACGCTTTTTCCTTGAATACGGTTACTCGTATGTTGTGCCTGATGACTCGCGCATCAGTCAGGATATTCTGATCCCGAATGAACACAAAGCGGGTGCCCGTATGGGTAACGTCGTGGTGATTGAAATCACCGATCGTGGTTCTCGCTCGCGCGGCATGATGGGCAAAGTGGTCGAAGTACTGGGCGAAAACATGGCGCCGGGTATGGAGACACAAATTGCGATTCGTACCCATCAAATTCCTCATGAATGGCCTGAAGAGGTCAATCAGCAAGTCGCTAACCTAACGGAAGAAGTTCCGGAAGAAGCTAAAGAGGGTCGTGTCGATCTGCGCGAGTTGCCACTCGTCACGATTGATGGTGAAGACGCGCGTGACTTCGATGATGCGGTTTTCTGTGAGAAGAAGAAAAGCGGTGGCTGGCGTCTTTGGGTTGCCATTGCTGACGTAAGTTACTACGTGCGTCCGGATTCGGCTTTGGACAAAGAAGCGATCAATCGTGGTAACTCCGTCTACTTCCCATCTCAGGTTGTACCAATGTTGCCGGAAGTGCTTTCTAATGGTCTCTGTTCCCTGAACCCACAAGTGGATCGCTTGTGTATGGTGTGTGAGATGACTATTTCAGAAACGGGTAAGCTGTCTGGTTACAAGCATTACGAAGCGGTGATGAACTCACATGCTCGTCTGACTTACACCAAAGTTCATCATATTTTGGAAGGTGATGAAGAACTACGTGAGCGTTACAAAGAGCTGGTTCCGCATCTTGAAGAACTGCACAGCATGTACAAAGTGCTGAAAGGAGCTCGTGAGCAGCGTGGTGCGATTGAATTCGAAACCGTTGAAACCAAGTTTATCTTCAATGCTGAGCGCAAAATCGAAAGTATTGAACCTGTGGAACGTAACGATGCACACAAACTGATTGAAGAGTGCATGATCATGGCGAACATTGCGTCGGCATCGCTGGTGGAAAAAGCCAAAGAGCCTGCGTTATACCGTATCCATGAAACGCCAGGGGAAGAACGCCTGATGGGCTTCCGTGACTTTCTTGCTGAGCTTGGCTTAGAGCTTGGCGGTGGTCTTGAGCCGTCACCAACCGATTACGCACATCTGATGAGCCAGGTTGGCGATCGTCCGGATCAAGAGCTGATTCAGACCATGTTGCTGCGCTCGATGAAACAAGCGGTGTATAACGCTGACAATGCAGGTCACTTTGGTCTGGCGCTACAGCGATATGCTCACTTCACCTCGCCAATTCGTCGTTACCCGGATTTGCTGTTGCACCGAGCTATCAAGTATCTGATTGCCAAACACGAAGGCCGAAATCAAGATCGTTGGACACCAACCGGTGGCTACCATTACTCGTTTGATGACATGGACTTCTATGGTGAACAATGCTCCATGACTGAGCGTCGAGCCGATGATGCAACTCGTGACGTCGCCGACTGGCTGAAATGTGAGTACATGCAAGACCATGTTGGGGATGAGTTAGACGGTGTGATCGCTAACGTGACCAGTTTTGGTTTCTTTGTTCGTTTAACCGATCTGCATATTGATGGTTTAGTGCACATTTCGACCTTGGCAAATGACTACTACCAGTTTGATCCGATTGGTCAAAGACTTATCGGTGAAAGCTTCGGTAATATCTATCGCTTAGGTGACGCGGTAAAAGTCAAAGTGTTAGCCGTAAACTTAAATGATAAACAAATTGACTTTGAATTGGTCGAAACAAGTCGTAAGCTACGCGGCGAAGGTAAGACCGCGAAGAAACGAGCGGCAGAAGCAAAACGTAAAGCGAAAGAGAAAAAACGCGCAGCGACACGTTCTTCATCGAAAGAAGGTGGTGCAGTGCGTGCCGTTCCTGCAATTGAACCGACCAAACGCCCGGAAGAAAGTGCAGCCGGAGGCCAGCGTAATGGTCCTAAGCGCGGTACTAGGAATGGTGAAACGGAAGGCAAAAAGAAGCCTAAAGTAAGAAAAGCGAGTAAGAAAAAGCCACACAGTAAGCCAAAGAAAACCAAACGCTCGAAACAAGACGAGTCGTAGGCTGAATAGCCAGTCTGGTGGTTGCTGGACTGGCTAAGGCTCTGATACCAACTTATGAGATTGATTCCGATTGGTGTCATCAGAACAACAGGTTAAATAATGAGTAACGATTTTATTTACGGTATTCATGCCGTGAAAGCGGTATTGGAACGTGAACCAGAACGATTTATCGAAGCGTACGTGCTAAAAGGGCGCCAAGATGATCGTTTAATGCCAATCCTGAACGATTTACAGGTATGTGGCGTTTCCATTCAGCAAATGACACGTAAGAC
>NZ_CAKLCK010000023.1:0-121795 GCF_921292965.1 Allocatenococcus thiocycli | reverse complement strand
ATAGAGAGTAAACTACCACCAACACCCGCAGTGAGTGTGACCAGCAGCCAGTTGCCGACAGACATATCAGGCTGCATGGTTAATACGGCAAACATCACTGGAATGTTATCCACGATGGCTGAAAGTATGCCAACCATTACGTTCGCCCACATTGGATTCCATTCGGTGTACATCACATGAGAAACCAGCTCTAAATAACCAAGCAAGCTAAGCCCACCAACACACATTACGACTCCGTAGAAGAAGAGTAAGGTATCCCACTCCGCACGTGACACACGATGGAACACATCAAACGGCACGACGGAACCGATACGTTTCAGAGCCTGCTCGTCGCCATTCGCAATCGCGATTGCCGTTTTTTTCGCTAAAGACTGCTTGAGTGTCCGACGTAGGAAATAGCCAAAAAATTGCAGGTAAGCCAAGCCCATCATCATGCCTATCACAGGAGGGAAGTGCAGCACGGCATGGAAAGAGACGGCGGTAGCGATGGTCAGAATGAATAACAGAACAATGCGTCTTGCTCCGCGTTTCAGCTCCACGTGCTCATGTTTGGTATTGGGTTTGGTGTTTGGTACAAACAGCGACATCAAAAAGGCTGGGACTAAATAGTTGACCAAAGAAGGGATAAACAGAGGAAGAAATTCAGAAAATCTGACGTGACCCGCTTGCCAGACCATTAACGTTGTAATATCACCAAAAGGGCTGAATGCACCGCCCGCGTTGGCGGCGATGACGATATTGATACAAGCCAGATTGACGAATTTTGGGTTGTCGCCAGAGACTTTCATTACTACAGCACACATCAACAGTGCCGTCGTTAAGTTATCCGCGATGGGTGAAATAATGAATGCGAGGAAACCTGTCAGCCAAAACAGCTTTTTAAAGCCGAAACCCTTACCCACCATCCACGCTTGTAAAGAGTCAAAGAGTCTTCGCTCTTCCATGGCGTTGATATAAGTCATCGCCACTAATAGAAACAGCAGCAATTCTGCGTATTCAAGCAAGTTGTGCTCTAACGCAGCTTTAGCGACATCCTGTTGGTTGTGTTGAGTAAAGGTGTACCCGATCAGAATCCAAATTAACCCTGCTGCGAGCAGTACAGGTTTGGATTTTCTCATCTTGAGATACTCTTCCAGCATAACCAGAGCGTAAGCGATAGAAAACAGAACCAGGGCGGTATAGCCAACGGTAGAATTAACTAGGTTGAGCTCGCTGGTGACCGCAGCCATGCTGGAGCTTGAGAATAACAAACAGCAGAAAGCCACAATTGGGTAAATTGGCATAGACATTTCTCCCTTGTCTTGTTGGAGAAATAGTAGCCATAAATTAAGAGGTTAGTTGTGAGAAAGCTCGAATTAACGGTAGGAACCGGGCGTTATGCCACTATTTTCTTAGTGACACGATACCCGCTACGCAACATAAAATCGCTGCGGCATACAAACCGTAGGTCAGCCAATGGCTTATTTCTAAAAAAGGAGTGACTCCTTGAGATGCCCACATACAGCCTCCGTTAAATGAGCAGTGTTTTATTTATTGGGTAAATCTAAAGGAAATGCTCAATGTTTTTTGTGAGTATCGACAAAATTATTGAGGCTCATAGCGCTAAAATTTTAGCCAGTGAGAGCTCACTCTCATTTTTGTTTGGCTTGCTCCAACGAACGTGTCAGAGCAAGCTATGACTCGCATTTTATTGATTTATCTAAGTAATAGTTTTCTTAGTGGTGAAGCCTCAATACTTTTGACTAAAAGCAATGTGGCGACAATGGTGGTTGAGTAAATGAAAACATCTTTAACTAAACCTTGTAATAGGAGAATGCCTGCTACATTCATCATGATAATTACCACCAGTAGGTGGCTAACGTAGATTCCTAAGATGCTCGGTGACCACTTGTGCACCCATGACATATTGCCAAAATTGGGGTTAGCAAGTAGCCACATGAAAATACCAAGTGACCAAATAACGGTCCCAAATAAGAAATCATGAGTGTTAAACATAACGTTGTGTTGCATCAGTCGATTGGCTTCTGCAAAGTGAAGCCCCAAACCGATCACCATCAGAAGCAAGGCTTTGCTGCTAGACCATTGCCATTGTTTCTCTCTGGCCAGATAACCCAGCACAACCAGCAATGTACTAAAGAAAGGGCCATTGCGAGTGAAAAACGGAGCTGGCAGTTCAGTTAATGTAGAGTAACTTCCTGCTAAAACTCCATATACGTAAAACAATAAAGCGATAGGAAGTAGGAGTCGAGACTGCCCAGCTTTGACCAGAAAAGCGATAAGTGTCACGGCTATCAGGAGTGCCGGCAGGAACCACAAATGAACCAAGCCCCCTTCTAGCAAAGAGTTAATCGGGGATTGCATCAGGTAATCCCAGTAACCTTGTCGCTCTGCTAAGTAACCCACTTCATAGACAGTCTGCCATCGGAACGGTACGACTAGGCAAATCACACTCCACACCACCCAGATCCTGATTAACGGTTTGGCGTAGCTCTTTAGTGTTTTAATTGGATTGGTACTGAGTTTGGGCTGAATCAAATAGCCAGAAATAAGGAAAAACAAAGGAACCGCAAAACGTGACATCTGGTTAATAATGTAACCGACCCAGGGCACCTCGCCCCATTGCCAGTACGAGAGAGCCATCTGACAGTGAAGACCAATTATCGCTAACATGGCGATGATTCGGGCAAATTCTAAACTGGCGATCTTCTTCTTGGTTGTCATAAATTACTTACCTGAACATAAAACTATTCAGCGAAAGTAACAGTTCTCGAATAATGGCGTACGTGAAGAAATCAACTCAAGCTCTCTTGGTGACAGGTAATGTTTTAAATTCAGACGTGGTTCAAGCTTCTTATTTATATACCTATCACGGAACTCAATATACCGATGGTTGCAATTGTTCTTACCAATAAATGGTTCGACCAGAATACAAAACCTTGCATAAAAGAACGACCGTGCTAAAAATACTGTTATGAAAAAAGGAAAAGTAACGAAAGAGTTTATTCTGCAGAGAGCCTTTGAGATTGCCAGTGAAGAGGGGTTGGAAAGCCTTACCATTGGTGAACTGGCAAAGCTGTGTGGGATGTCGAAAAGTGGCTTGTTTGCCCATTTTAACTCTAAGCTGAACTTGCAGCTCTCGGTACTCGAGCACGCGAATCAAGTCTTTACCTCTCGGGTGATAGAACCTGTGCGGGAGCTAGGGGATGACCACATCGAGAGAAAAATTCGTGGGTTGTTAGATTCATGGATGACATGGAACCACTCTTTTCAGGGTAGTTGTATGTTTCTTGATGCCTGGAATGATACCGCAGCGGATGATTGTCCATTACAAGTGGCGTTGAGAAAGTCGATTAATACATGGCTGAACTACTTAGAAATACAAATCGCGAAAGGTAAAGACAATCGTGAGTTTTCAAGTGATTTAGACACCAAACAGGCAACCTTTGATTTGTACGGGCAGTATCTAAGCGCGCATGTGTTTTATTCGATTAAGGGCGAGGCAGAGAGTCAGAGACTGTTCTGGCAAGGGATAGATAACTTGTTTGCTCGTTGGAAGGCGTAAGTATCCGGTTTCGATTAAGTTAAAACACAAACACATTCAAAATTTTAGATAGAGCGACAGAGTTCGCTCTTTCTTATCAGCACAAAAAGCACGACCGTTCTATTTTGTGCTGCTAGTTAAGGGAAAGATCATGAGCGACAAAATTTACTTTAATACATCGCAGCGCTTTAGCGTTAAACGTAGCTTGGTTAATATCAGTACCCGCCTGCATCACACTCTGGCACCGTCACACGCCAAAAGTACTGCAAGAAAGCTTCTTCTTACGCCTGTTCGTACTAAACCGAAAAATGCAGAGCCTCAAGGCTTGGTCAAAGGGGAGATCCAAGGATTTGATGGTGTGATTAAAACCTACTCACTTGGAACTGGCCCTATTTGGGTTCTGACTCACGGTTGGTCGGGAACCGCGAGCCAGTTTTTTCCTCTGATGGAACATATCGCCGCGAAAGGTTTTACCGCACTGGCTTACGACCATCCTGCTCATGGTGAGAGTGAAGGTCAGTATGGTCACATTCCGGGTTTTATTCGTGGTCTTGAAGATGTGCTGGACTCGGTTGATGACATTGCGGGAGTAATTGGTCACAGCATGGGTACCGCTTCTGCACTGGAATGTCGTCACAGCAAACTGGAGAATAAGCCATTTTTGCTCATTGCGCCTGTTCTAAACTATGTAGAAAACCTGTTTGGCAGTATTGCGCGCTCAGGCTATTCCATGAAGCTGTTTCATGCAGTGGTATCAGAAGTGGAAGCGCAGTTTGATTACCCGTTACAGTCAATTGACCCGCTAAAACGCCTTTCTGAGCGTGAGTCAGTGACGATTATAGTTCACGATGAGCAAGACAAGTTCACTAAACACAGTATCTCAGCAAAAGCGGCGGAGGACATCGCCAATGTTGAGTTGGTCACCACGCAAGGTCAAGGCCATGGCCGAGTCATGAAGTGCGAGCAAGTGTTCCAAAGTTTTGACCGCTTAATCGAATCTAAAGCGTAGTGATTTTATAAAAATAAAGGACAAGTAAGCGAGTGCTGCTCTTGTCCTTTATACATCATGGTTATGCTTTAGCTTTGTAGAAAGTAGCCTGGCTAGTGCGGCTTAGTTGCAGTTCGCTGTGCCTACTTGTTTCCAAACACCCCATTCACCTGTCGTTGTTGGGTCCTCGCCGCGAGTCCACCACTTCGCCTCCCAAGTACTGCCAGCATGAGTCACTTGATCACCCCCTGTGTAAACCGCATCTGAATCCCAAGCGTTATCACATGTGCCCGTATTTGGATCTGTGGTGTATTGTGCAACGACTATGGTTGTACTTGCGGTCGCGGATGCTTCACCGTCACTCACACTCACCGTGAAGTTTAGGCTGGTATCCTGGGAGTACTCAGCAGCAGTAAAGGTCACTTTCGCACCTTCAACGGTCGCGTTTAAACCTTGTGGTAGCGTCCAGCTAAAAGTGAGTGTGTCGTTGTCTGCGTCACTAGATCCCGACGCGTCTATGACCACAACCTCACCTGCATTCGCTGTTGCTGGAGCGGTGATTTGTGCAACTGGCACTGTGTTTTGAGGTGGTTCGATAACGCCTGCTGGCTTCACGGTGACCACAACAAGATCAGAAGCGGTTGCACCTTCGTTATCTGTTACTGTGAGTTTGAACGTCAGTTGTTCTTCTGCGGTTACTTCAGTCACATCGAAGCTTGCGTTCGCACTATTTGCTCCGGTCAGGGTTACTGCTGTACCAGATGTTTGCTCCCAAGCGTAGCTGGCTATCGTACCGTCAGAATCGGTGGACTGTCTGCCATCTAGCGTCACGGTTGCAGGACCTGATACGGATTGATCTGCGCCAGCGGTTGCTGTTGGAGCGCGGTTTGGCTGCTCAATAACCGCACCAGACATACCTTCGTGCATGGCATTGAGAATATCGCCGTTATCTGCATCAATCTCCCAGGAGAATAGACCCGCAAGCCCAAGCGTTTTAGCGTAGTTGCCTTTTGCTAGTACGGAACGGTGGTCATCTAAAGTAATTAGCTCGCCCGTTGAGCGGTTCCATACCCACGGCGCTTCTGCCAGATCATCGTAACCGTATTCAAAGCCGTTGATCCCAGTGCTATTCGCTCCAAGCATGAATGACTTAATGCCTTTGTAATCGATAACGCCAGCTTCCCAGACACCTTGTGTGGTACTGCCTTTTAGCTTGCCAGTTGCAGTACCTGTCATTGGATCATTTGGATCGGTTAGAGTGTCCGGTGTTACCCCTTCCCAGCCACGACCGTACATAGCAGTGCCGAGTACGAGCTTGTTGGCAGGGACACCTTGGGCGAGAAGAAGCTGGATACCGTTGTCTGCAGTATAGGCTGGCCCTTTGAACGGTTCGCCGTTTTCATCAACACCACTGCCATCACACTGGCCTGGGCGCATGAACGAACCGCAGTAAAGGGCGGTCTGATGCCCCGGTACGTTGTTCCAACCGCCATAGAAGTCGTAGGTCATCGCGAAAATGTAATCCATGTATTGGACTGCGTCCGCGTAGTCAACGTCTTCGATCTTGTCGTAACCCACACCAATGGCTGAAGTGAGTTCGTATGTTCGGCCTGTCTCTGCCTCTAACTCATCCAACATTGCACGCAGTTCACGCATTAGAGCAACATATGCGGGGCCATCGTTGACGGGGTCGCCTCGGTCTGTCGCTGCACCGCCGCCGCCAGGGAATTCCCAGTCAATGTCGACGCCATCGTAAAACTTCCATGTGTTGAGGAATTTTTTAACGGAAGCCACAAAGGTATCTCGATTGGCTTTATCGACGAAATCAAAGAATGGATCAGACAGAGTCCAACCACCAATCGATGGGATGATTTTCAGCTCAGGGTTACTTTGTTTCAATGCCATCAGCATTGCGTAGTTACCCTTGATTGGAGTGCTGTATTCATGACCGGCTTGTGGGAAGCTCTTTTGGTACGCTGCCCATGGGTCATGGATAACGACTTCATAATCAGGTACGCCGTTACAGGCGGTTTGCAACGCGTTAAAGCTATTCCCGCCAACGGATTTAACGGATTCATTAGGGCCACAAATTGGGATGAAGCCGTAAAGGATGTGGGTTAGGTTGTCTGCCGGAATATTGTCTACGGTGTAGTTACGGCCATAAATGCCCCACTCAACAAAGTAAGTCCCCATCACCACGCTAGGGTCTGTGCTATAAGATTTGTTGTTTGGATCCACATTCATCGTAAGCGGTTTTAAGTGCGAGCCATCAGTGTCAGCGATGGTAATTTCAGCCGGAGTACTTCTCGCACAACCTGTTTCATCACACGCTTCGATCTCCATCTGATACAAACCGCCTTGACCATATTCGAACTGGGCTGTGGTTTGGCTATTGGTAATGGCACCAGTGGCTACTTGGGTACCATCAAAGTAGATGTTGTATGTGTCGCCCGTTGAGCCGCTCCACTGGTTGAATGTCACCGCAATCTTTGCTTTGTCATGGTAGGTCACCATATTGTGGTAACCGGATGTGGTTTCCATGGCCAATTCAATTTTAGAAAACTGAAGGTTGTTAGATCCATATAGATCAATACTTGGTGCAGTTGGAGCAGCGACAGTCGCTCCGGATAATGCCAAAGCAACGCTTGCGGCACATAGGTTAAATCGAATCATAACTTCTCTCTATCCTTAGATTCATGTTCTATCACAAACACAATCTGCTCTTACGCCAAAGTCCGGCACCACCTGCAAAAGCATCACGTTTAGCATTTCAGAGGGTTTTTTTTCGTCAAAAAAAATCAAAGCGTTTTTCGAGTCACTTGAGAGAAGTTAAATAAAACTCGTACGCTGTTGCACGTGAAATACAATCTTGAGTCAATAATCTAAAAATATTCTGCAGAAGCAGTACTTATCGTTTACGCACTTAAAGAAAAAACAAAATGAAGCGTATTTATTTGTCTGAATATCTTGGGAATTATTCTATCTAAAGGCGTAAGAGAGTTAGGGTTCAGGTGCTACATTGTTAATTTGTTATGCCTAAATAATCACCGGTTTTGATGTGCTATGCATGATAAGAAAACCTAGTTATGAACCTATTTGTCACTAATGTTTAATTAGAAGGCTTTATGGGCTTGAGTCATAGAGAAAAACAGGGTAAAAAAGGTCAGATTTTTAATGAGGGAACTGATAATGAGTATCAAGGAAAACAGCTATTTTGCAGGCGGTGTGAAGTCACTAGGTTTTAGTCAACACGAGCAAGAAGTGAGTGTCGGAGTGATGCTTCCAGGAGAGTACACGTTTGGTACACAAGCTCCAGAACGCATGACAGTAGTGAAAGGTGCCCTTATTGTTAAACGTGTAGGTGAAACTGACTGGACAACATACAACAGCGGTGAGTCTTTTGACGTTGAAGGCAACTCATCGTTTGAACTACAAGTTAAAGATGCGACAGCGTACTTGTGTGAATATCTATAAAACACCGTCTTGCACCGTGAATTGAAGCCACCTTCGGGTGGTTTTTTTGTGTGTACTTAGGGTCTGTTGACCTTTCGAGCTGATTTTTGCAGCAGTTTGTGGGTTCTTTATACAAGGCAGAGGTTTTGAAATGTAGTTGACCTACCTGATAAGCCGATAACGCAGTAGAAAGGAGCTACAAACGCTGCCCAAAGGGTTCGGCTAAAAGCGCTATACTCTTTGTTGAGAGGTGCTTTACTTAGATTGACTAAGCTACAAACAACTAGCCGTCCGCCTCTCGTCGCGATTAAAGCGCTTTTATCTCGAACAAAAATTAACCACGAAAGATAAACAGACCCTAGAGAGTACTCATCAATCCAAGGAGGAAATGATGTCAGTACAACGCAAACACACTGATTTCCCTCCACGTTACGAGGCTAATGATTTTACTACAGAGCAAAGACGACGCTTCACTGCAGTGGCGAATGCTGCGCAAAAGCGGCGAGATTTGTATAAACGAGTATTAGATAAGGAGCTGGTGGGTAAATTGAGTCAACAAACCTGCAAACCTAACGAGGCTCCACATCAAGGAAAAACCAGACGCGCAAGCCAAGTCATCTGGTTAGTGGTTATCCTTCTTGTTGGTTTATGGGCGACGTATTGGTTCGCTTATTAGTATTCTGAACTAATAAACCTCTCCGATTTCTGGTTGGCGCAATTGATGGGTGCTCACTTCTTCCAACTGCACACAATCTTCATAATAGGCGTACTGATTTTTTCCGGTGTGTTTTGCTACATACATGGCTTTATCTGCACATCGAATCAGTTCCGATAAGTCGTTTGCATCTTGTTTATAAATCGCCGCCCCGACACTCATCGTGATTTCATTAATGAGGTCGTAATCTAGAGAGCGGTTTGAGAACACATTAACAATGCGTTTTAACACTTCGTCCAAACTTTCTTTGTTAGGCACATCGTGTAGTAGCAGGACAAATTCATCACCGGCAAACCGAGCGATAGAATAATCATTCTTCGGGGGAGTGTGGCCAGCTAAGCGAGTGCTCTCTTTCAATCGAGAAGCAAATGTCTTTAGAACGTGATCACCAACGTCATGGCCATAGTTGTCATTAATGAGTTTAAAGTTGTCGAGATCGAGGAAGATAACGGCGGTCAAACCTTTGGTTTGATAGCGATCGATTTCGCTCAGTTTTTGTCGTGCCCAAGTTTCAAAGCTCCAGCGATTGGCCAAACTGGTCAGTTGGTCAAAATAGGCCAGTTCTTCAATGCCTTCTCGATAGAGGACTTGAATGTAATTCAGAACCTTGGCGTAGTAATAAGAAAATGTATGACAAACAAAGCTAATCGCAATCAACGTCAACATAAACCGACGCTCAATCATAGGAGTGGCGGTTGGTAATCTATCCAGAAAAGCGATGCCGAAAAAAATAAAGAGTATATAGGTACAGCTAAAGAGAAGCCCAACTTTAAACTCGTTGATAAGAATGAGTGTCGCGACAATTGGATACAGCCACAAGATCTTCCCTGAAGGCGCGTCATTAAACAGTAGTAACAGCAAACCTTCTAGCATGAGTACTGCGCTTAAAAGTAGATCGGCATACTGGTGATGCTTTTGTACTTTTATCATGTAGCAAATCGCAAAGCAGGCAAGCGCAGATAAAGCATGGAGCAAACACAGCCCCCAGTGCTGCTCAAATGCTTGAACAATCGCACCATAGACTAGACAAGTGGCGGCGATGCTCGAACATATAAAAACAATCTTCTTTTTTCTCGTTGCGCGGATATCCGCCATCTCTTCTAAGCGTGCCCCTGCCAATGTCGACATCTTGTATCCCTAACTTTATAGTTTTAACTCTATTCTAGTTGTTAACTGAGCGATAGATAGAATAAAAGTTCGGCTAACTGTGAAGTAAATCATTTTGAATATGGCGATGAGTAATTGAATTAAAAGTAGATTTTCGAGGCGGCGATGATGTTTAACGTGGGTCATACGCTCTTCAGCTATTGTTTTTTGTATACGTCGAGAAAGTGCCTTTCATATCGTCAATGAGTGACCGTGAGATAAGAAAAATATTACTCATTTCGACGAAATTTTGTTGCTGTTGTGACCGGGATGCGAATAAAATTTGCGCATAGCAACTTTTCGCCCATTTCAAGTATGAATGGCTATTTTCTTAAACTGCTTCACAGTTTCCTGTGAAGCAGTTTTTCATTGTGTGAAGGTTTACAACTATGCCTAAGAGCCAGAACATCAACCAGCGCATGTCCATCGTGACACTCGCTTGGCCGATACTCGTGGAAATTTTGCTAAGGACGGCTTTAGGAACCAGTGATGTATTCATGCTGAGTGGTTACTCAGACAAAGCGGTATCAGCGGTTGGGGTTATTACCCAGTTGACGTTTTTTCTGATCATTGTTTCAACATTTGTGAGCAGTGGGACGGGCATCTTAATTGCACAATACAATGGCGCTGACCGTGAGAAAGACTCGGTTGATGTTGGTGTCGCGAGTGTTGTGCTGTCGGTGATTGTGGGTATTTTCCTCAGCGTGATAGCGGTACTTGGTGCGATATTCTTTTTGCCATATTACGGCCTTGAAGCCCAAGTGGAAGAATACGCGCGCAATTACTTGTTGATCAGTGGCTCGCTGACATTCAATGTCACCATTGGCATCGTGCTAACCACGATTCTGCGTAGTCACGGTTTTTCGCGCTCACCAATGGTGGTTAACCTGCTCAGTGGCGTGCTAAACATTGCAGGTAACTACATCGCGTTGTATCAGCCGTTTGGTTTACCCGTTTATGGCGTAGAGGGCGTTGCCGTTGCGACCGTCGTGAGCCAAGTCGTAGGTACATTGATGTTGTTGGTGGTTGTGGCGCGTTCGAGCATCCAGTTACCCATGTCGACCATGAAAAAAGTGCCGGCGGACATCTATAAAAAGATTTTGAAGATTGGCGGCATGAATGCGGGTGAGGTGTTGTCTTACAACATTGCGCAAATCTGTATTGTGTACTTTGTGGTACAGATGGGCACGGCTTCGTTGGCGGCATTTACCTATGCGCAGAATATTGCGCGTTTTTCTTTTGCTTTTGCACTGGCGATTGGTCAGGCAGCGCAGATTCAAACCGGTTATTACATTGCAAAGGGCTGGGTGACCAGCATCCTGAAGCGTATTCAGATTTATTTCTTGGTGGGCTTTGTTGCTTCTACCGTTGCCACGACCGTGATTTACGTATTCCGAGAAGACATTCTCCGCGTGTTCACTGATCAGCCTGAAATCCTTGCTCTTGCTGGCTCATTGGTTCTGGGGTCGATCCTGTTGGAAGCCGGACGTGTGTTTAACCTGATCTTCATTGCCGGTTTAAAAGGTGCAGGTGACATTAAATTCCCGGTGCAAATGGGTATCGTAAGTATGTGGGGCTTAGGCGTGTTGTTCTCTTACGTGCTTGGTATTCACATGGGCTACGGTGTAGTGGGAGCCTGGATGGCCATTGCTTTGGATGAATGGGTTCGAGGCATCATCATGGCAAGACGATGGCGTTCACAAGTGTGGACGAAATTTAAAGTCAGTTAAATACGTCATAGCCGATAGTGGCAAAGACTGAGTCGGAATATGCTTGGTCTGAATTTAAAAAAGGCACTGAGTTCAGTGCCTTTTTAGTTTCTTCAGATTAACCGTACCGGGGTTAAAACTCACAATCGGCATGGAAGCTCATGCGCTCTTTGCTGTATGGATGATCCAGTTCCAGCATTTCTGCATGCAGGTGTAAGCGATTCGCCTTCTCGCCATACAAGCCATCACCAACCATTGGCATATTTAAGCCCATGTGATGAGCGCTGTGGACACGAAGCTGGTGGGTACGGCCAGTTTTAGGGTACATATACACTTTGCTACGGCCATTTTTAACTTCAATCAACTGCCAGTGTGTCTCCGCTGGTTTTCCATGCTCAAAGCAAACCAATTGGCGCGGGCGATCTTCTGGGTCACCACGCATAGGTAATGAGATATCACCCTCGGCATCACTAAGTTCACCTTCCAGCAGAGCCATGTAGCGTTTTTGTACGCCACGAGCCATGAACTGCTTCTGTAAGCTTTTATTCGCGCGTTTGGTCAGTGCAAACACCAAAATGCCTGATGTCGCCATATCTAAGCGATGGATGACAAAAGGCCCTTCAACGTCAGGGAACATTGCCTGTAGCCTTGTGTACGCCGAGTCTTTGATGGTTTTGCCCGGAACAGACAGCAAACCTGACGGCTTGTTTACTACCACCATGGCTTCGTCCTGATAGAGAATTTCCAGCTCTTTGTCTTCTGCCCAGTTTTCAGCCAGCGGGTTGGGTTCGACGTTCATACCTTGCAGCATGTGGCCTAGTATCGGTTGGCACTTACTGTTGCATGATGGGTAAAATTTCTTGTGCTGGCGCACTTCGGACTTTGGTGATTCCCCCCACCAGAACTCGGCAAGCGCCAGCGGTTTAAAGCCATGTTTAAACGCGTACTGAAGTAGTTTCGGGGCAGCACATTCACCTGCGCCTGCTGGTGGCACCGGATTCGTCGTATTGGCAAAAATATCCACTAAATCGCGTTCTTGTCCCAGTCCGTTAAGAAACCGGTACTGTCTGTGTAGTTTGTGCTGTAACGCGTTAGAGAGTGTTTTTCGACGCTCTTTAAGTTCTGAAAGTTCATGTTTTAAAGTGACTAAACGCTGCTCTTTGACTGCCAGTTTTTCATCCCACGCCATCTTGAGGTATTTGAGCGCATTTTTCTCGGCCACACTTTGCTTACCCAAGTCGTCTAACAACGTCTTTAGTTCATCGGGACCTAGTGTTTGCTCACCCTGTTTTCGCTGTAGTTTTCGATTCGCACGGCCGTCTATCATTATTTGGCGTTGCGCCTGTTCTTCTTGCTGGTATGAAGCGCGATCGGCTTGAATCTCTGCTTTTAGCTCAATTAATTCGGGGTTATCTGCACACTGCTTGTATTCGGCATTGATTGCATTGATGGCGTCGGTTTCAGCGCGGAAAAAACCTTCATCAGTCAGCATGTCATACACTGGTGGTACAAACCCAGGCAACAAGTTTTGATCGGCGATCTTGCCGGAGAAAGCACTGAGATACCCTAGCTCACCTTGTTGATTTTGTACCAAAAGCACGCCGAACATTTTCCCTCGCCCCGCTTGCTCATCCTCTAACCCAAAGTCATGCTCAAAGTCATTTTGCGTGAGTAAGTGCTGTTGCAGTTGTTCAGCGGCTAATACGCATAGAGGATGCGGTGTGTAATAGAACGGAAACGTAAACTGCTCTGGTAACTCATAACCAGAAATATCAGCAGTAAAACGAGTAAAGCAATGTTCAGGCGAGTGCATGATGTGTATCCGCGCGAGTAAAAATTTGAGCGAGGATTGTACCTGTTTGAATCAGGATTACTATATTAACAACTATACTTGAGATTCACTCACGATCCTGTACCTTAAACGCTATCGCTGTTTTCCTTCCCTAATTAGAGTTTTAGTTCATGTCACAAGCTAGCATTAAATTTATCGCCTCCGATATGGATGGCACGCTACTCGATCAGTACGGTCGTTTAGACCCAGAATTCTTCGATGTCTTTTTACGATTAGAGGAACAAGGTATTTTGTTTTCGGCTGCCTCTGGCCGTCAATATTATAGCTTGCGTGACACTTTCGCTCCGATTCAGGATCGCATTCTGTACGTGGCAGAAAATGGCACCTTGGTGATACACAAAGATAAAGAACTCTATAGCTGTACCATTCCGAAACCTGAAGTAGCAGAGATAATCAAAGCGGCGCGCGGCATAGATGGGGCACACATTGTTCTGTGTGGTAAGCGTTCGGCTTATATCGAAATTCAGGATCAAAAAACGTTGGAAGAGTTTCAAAAGTACTACCATCGCTGTGAAAACGTCGACGATTTGCTTGAGGTTGATGATGAGTTCATTAAAGTTGCGATCTGCCATTTTGACGGTTCAGAAGAGTTAGTCTTCCCGACGATGAACGGCCAGTTTGGTGACTCACATAAAGTCGTCGTTAGTGCCAAAATCTGGTTAGACGTGATGAACGAAAAAGCTTCTAAAGGGGCGGCAATTCAGTATCTTCAACAAACCATGAATTTTACACCTGCAGAGACGATGACATTTGGTGATTACCTAAATGATTTGGAAATGCTGCAAGTGAGCGAGCACTCTTATGCTGTGGCCAATGCTCATGAAGAGATTAAGAAAATCGCCCGTTTTTCTGCGCCAAGCAATCAGGAATCTGGTGTGCTCACTGTGCTGAAAGAAAAATTTCTGAACAACTAGTCGCGCAGACTCACCCTCAGTTGTAATGAAAAGCCCCGCTTGTTGAAGAGCGGGGCTTTTGTATGTTTGAGATGTCACTCTGTTCTATCTTTGGAATTTCATCTTGTACATGCGTTTATCTGCGATATTGATAAGGAAGTCGATATTATCGCTATCCATCGGATACCGCGCGATACCAATACTGGTCGAAAGTTGATGATCGTTTTCTGTTTTTAGTACCGGGTCATCAAACACGGCATTAATATGATGCTGTATTTCTTCTTCGCTGATGGCTTTGTCCTGAACGACGATGGCAAACTCATCACCACCCATTCGGTAAGTGGTAAAATTATTGATCTCCATCGACTTTAGCCGGTTAGCAATAGCTCGTAAAACTTTGTCGCCAGCTTGGTGTCCGTGAGTATCATTAATATTTTTAAACCCGTTTAAGTCCAGGATACAGAGATAAAACGTGTTTTTTTGTTGCATGTTTTTTCTAAGCGTCACAAACAGCGCGCTTCTGTTGCCAAGCCTTGTCAGCGGGTCGCTGAGTGCTAGTTTTCGGTGGAAACTTGATTCGCGGTAAAAGAAATAAATAAGAGAAAGTGTCGACAACACAAAAGTCGCAAACAGCATATATTGCGCTTGTACCAGTCGCTGTGTTTCACCTTTTTGTGCTTCATATACTTTGCTGGTGAGTCGGAAGTTTTGATTCACAAAATCCACTAAGTCTAAGTACAAAGTCTGGGTTGAGCGATAAAACTGGGCTGCCGCCTGACGATCTCCGGTGTTCGCCTCGACAAGAAAAGGCTCAAGGTCTTTGAATTGTTCGAAGAGTTCTAAAAAATACTGCTGAATATTGTTGCGAGAAAAGAAAGTGTACGCATCATCGCTGTTGATGAGTAAGTCAAAGCGGCTCCAGGCGAGCTCATACTGTAGCTCTGCGCCATTTATGTCCTGTATGTCTTCATCAAGCCGACGTGCTTCCCCAACCAGTTCTGACAGCTCTTTAGACAGCTGAAACAAAAACCACGTGGCCTGTTTTTGCTCGTTAGTAAAGTTTTGCGCTAATGCACGCGTTTGTTGAAGTAGCACGACATTCGCGAGTAATAAAGAGGTAGCAAAGACGAACAGCAGCAGTTTGCTGAGTGTTGTGTATCGCCACTTTTGGGGCTTGAGTGGATAGGTATCTGATAATTTCATTATTTCTTTATCAATTTAATTTCATTCACCTGCCAGACCATTTGGGCATGATATGCGGATCGATTTAGCTCTGGGTAAAGGTTCAGCGGATATACAACCCAATATGGGCCTTTGTCCCTGATTTTTATGTAATGTTTATCTTTTTGATAGGCCAAAATCGGCTCATATCTAACGATATCTGGTCGCGTTACGGTCGCGTGGTAATTGTTTAAACCACTGATATCGATTTGCGCTGGAATATCACCATATACGTAAGTGAGTAAGTCACTCAGCTTTACTCCAGTAAACTCAGACTCCCCTTTGCTCCAAGGTAACTCGGTGGTGTAAGTGGTTTCTGGCAACGATTGAATGTCTTCTAATTCCAATGCCACACTGGACTTTTGCGGACCGTTACTAAATGAAACGGTATGTGCAGAAATAAAAGGGGCAAAACACAGCAAGCCTAATACGAGTATCTTTTTCATTCTATTCATTTTGGAGTTTTATGCTTTTACTGAGCTAGAGAAAGCGACGCTAGCCGTGATTTATTTAAGGTTTCGATGATTTGAATAAATGGATAAGGTTGCAAAAATATATCTTGTTTGAAAAGTAACCTTACGCTTACTTTACGTCAAGGCTATTACGTGACTTCTTAAATAAATGAACGATGAAATGCAGGGATTAGAGGAATATTAGGACTCTTAGCGTATTTTAAGTACTATTCAATAAAAATCGATATAATTATCAATTAATAATTATTAGAAGAAAATTAACATTTTCAATTCAATTTTAAAATTAATAATATTTCTGAATAACGAATATATATTCAAAAAAGAATAAAGCCACCTTTTTGAGGTGGCTTATTATTATGTTACTTATTAACAACTTACTCGAACAAATACTTAGCATGAAAGTTCAAATGGTCATCAATAAAGCTCGAGATGAAGTAATAACTGTGATCATAACCTGGCTGCATTCGAAGTGTTAGTTCTGAACCATGCTTATTCGCCGCCGCAACGAGAAGTTCAGGTTTAAGTTGTTCACTCAGGAACCCGTCTGCGTCGCCCTGGTCAACCAGAATAGCCAATGGTGATGGACCTTGTTTCAGCAACTCACTCGCATCATATTGTTTCCAGTTTTCGATATCGGTACCTAAATAAGCGGTAAACGCTTTTTGGCCCCAAGGACACTGAATAGGGTTACTGATAGGGCTAAATGCTGAAATTGAGCGATACTGATCGGCATTTTTTAAGCCGATAGTCAGTGCACCATGCCCGCCCATGCTGTGGCCAGAAATAGACTTCACATCAGAAACCGGGAAATTGTTTTCGATGATTGCTGGTAGTTCTTTCGTGATGTAGTCATACATGAAGTAGTGCTGTGACCAAGGTGCCTGAGTTGCATTAAGATAAAAACCAGCACCCTGACCGAGGTCGTAATTTTCATCATCTGCCACACCTTCGCCACGAGGGCTGGTGTCTGGGGCAACAATGGCGATGCCAAGTTCGGCAGCCATACGAAATGCACCAGCTTTCTGCATGAAGTTTTCATCGCTACAAGTGAGACCCGATAGCCAGTAAAGCACTGGTACTGGGTGGGACTTTGTCGCGTTTGGCGGCAGGAAAATAGCGAATCGCATTTGGCAATTCAGTGAACTAGATTCGTGAGTGTATTGTTTGTGCCAGCCACCAAAAACTTTGGCCTGACTTACGTTTTCTATCATCATGAATAAACTCTTAAGAAGCAGAAATTAGATTCAACGGCAGGACACCGTTAATACAATAAGGCTCTCCCTAGGGAGAGCCTGCAGAGACATTATTTGTCCATGTGAATCACGCTACGGATACTCTTACCTTCATGCATCAGGTCGAACGCCTCGTTGACGTCTTCAAGTCCCATAGTGTGAGTAATGAATTCTTGTAGACCGAATTCACCTGCCATGTATTTTTCTACAATTTCTGGAAGCTCAGAGCGGCCTTTCACGCCACCGAACGCACTGCCTCGCCATACGCGGCCAGTTACCAGTTGGAATGGACGGGTAGAGATCTCTTGACCTGCACCAGCTACACCGATGATGACGGATTCGCCCCAGCCTTTGTGACAGCATTCAAGAGCCTGACGCATCACGTTGACGTTACCGATACATTCAAACGAGAAATCAACGCCGCCATCTGTCATTTCAACAATGACTTCTTGAATTGGCTTGTCAAATTTCTGAGGGTTAATCACATCGGTTGCGCCCAGCTGTTTCGCAAGATCGAATTTACTCTCATTGATATCGATACCGATGATGCGGCTAGCGCCAGCCATACGTGCACCAATGATTGCAGACAGACCGATGCCGCCTAGGCCAAAGATGGCTACTGTGTCGCCTTCCTGAACTTTTGCTGTATTCAGTACTGCGCCCATACCTGTAGTCACACCACAGCCAAGTAGACATACTTCTTCCAGAGGTGCTTCTTTGTTTACTTTCGCTAGTGAAATTTCTGGTAGTACAGTGTACTCAGAGAACGTCGAACAGCCCATGTAATGGAAAATTGTTTCGCCATTGATTGAAAAGCGGCTTGTGCCATCTGGCATTAGGCCTTTACCTTGCGTCTCACGCACAGCCTGACAAAGGTTCGTTTTGCCTGATTTACAGAACTTACACTCGCCACATTCTGCTGTGTATAGAGGAATAACGTGATCACCAACTTCAACGCTGGTCACGCCTTCGCCTACCATTTCAACGATACCGCCACCTTCGTGACCAAGGATCGCAGGGAAGATGCCTTCTGGATCGTCACCAGATAGCGTGAATGCATCCGTATGACAAACGCCAGTTGCCACGATACGGACTAAAACTTCACCTTTTTTAGGCAGTTGTACATCCACTTCTTCCATTTTTAATGGCTCGCCTGCCGCCCATGCGACAGCCGCTTTAGATTTGATCGATGTTTGACCTGGTTTGATTTCAAGTGCCATTGGATTTCCCTTATCTAATCAATAGGTAGGCGTAGTAGTTAAGCGTAGCTGAGCTTTCGCTTTTCGCCTGTAGTTTTATTTATGCTCATTTTATCTATTTCATTAAAAATGATAATCCGTCGTTTATGAAAATGATTTTTACATATAAGTAATAATAAGAGTGTTAAACCGGATAGAAGACAAAAGGATTTTTGATGACGACAGGTGTGCTTTGGGGCAAACAAAAAAAGCGCTTATCGTGTTTATGATTCAGCGCCTTTTTCTTTATTAATCAGTCTTTGTAGCGTGGGTCGATTCGGTCCAGTTTGCGCAATAACGCTGGCCATACGATGGAACCATCCACGCCTTGTGTTTTCACCGCTTCAGTTATCGAGCTGACAATCTTAGGTTCAATGTGAATGAGCTCACTGCCTCCCGATTGTGCGGCTAATTGGATTTGGCAGGTGGTTTCCAAGGCATACATAGACAAAAATGCATCCGCGACGGTTTTGCCTACCGTTAATAGCCCGTGATTGCGCAGCACAAGGAAATTTGCCTCTCCCAGATCTTGCTGCAAACGAGGTTGTTCATCTTCTCTTACTGCGACGCCTTCATAGTCGTGATAAGCCAATGACGACAGCACATAAGTTGACTGTTGACTGATTGGCAAGATGCCATTTTTCTGCGCGCTGACCGCGACACCAGCTCGCGTATGTGTATGAATAATACAGCCGACATCATGACGCGCCTCATGAATACAGCTGTGGATGATAAATCCAGCGTGATTGACGGAGTGAGGTGTGTCTTGCAGCTTATTACCGTTTTGGTCGATCTTGATAAGGTCGGAGGCGGTAATTTCATCAAACATCATCCCGTAAGGATTGATCAGAAAATGATGCTCAGGGCCTGGAATTCGTACACTTATATGGGTAAAGATTAAGTCGTCCCAGCCGAATTCTGCGACCAGCCTGTAGCATGCGGCTAATTCCACACGTAACTGCCATTCTTGTTCGCTAACTTGATTTCTCATTGATGAGTTCATGATCGCCTCTCCCTATTCTGCTGCTATTTTGTCTTGAGCTTGTTTGTAAATCGAACGAACGGGACGCTCAAATACCTTGCGGATCATCGGCTCAAAGAATTCTAGCGGTAGGGTGTCTAATTCAGGATCAAAGGCTGGGGCGTCATATTTACGCACAAATTCCTGGGTGCGTTGGTAACAAGGATGATCGATGTACGCTTTGTGCATCTCTCTGTCCATATTCAAGTGATGGAAGAAGTAATATCCCTGAAAAATACCATGATGTTTGATCATCCAGTGATTCTCTTCACTGACGAAAGGTTCGAGGATAGTAGCTGCTATGTCTGGGTGGTTGTACGAACCCAACGTATCGCCAATATCATGCAGTAGCGCGCACACGACGTACTCGTCATCCTTACCATCTCGATAGGCGAGTGTTGCACATTGGAGGCTGTGTGTGAGCCGATCAACCTGAAAGCCACCAAAATCACCATCAAGCAATAAAAGGTGTTTGATGATTCTGTCTGGTAATTCTCCAGCATAATCAACAAATTGTTCCGCGATGATCTTCCAGTCTTGTGCTGTGCCATGTTCCATATGAGTAAAACCAGCTAATGGGGTATTGTGCTTGGTCATTCTTCTGTCCTACTTGTGGATTCAGACGCTATAAAAACACAGCCCATGTTTGTTCAATGTTAAATTATTTACAGTTAATTAACTTTTTGTGTTGGGGGGTATAGATAAAGGGAAGTTTCTCCCGGTCAGAGTTTGTGTGACAATGTTGTCGTTAAATGATTTGACGGGAACAAAGAAATGGCGAATTGGGAAGGTGTTACTGAGTTTGTAGCCGTTGCAGAGACAAACAGTTTCACTGGCGCTGCAAATAAACTTAAAACATCGGTTGCACAGATCAGTCGTCGAGTTTCCGCGCTAGAGCAACGTTTAGCAGTGAAATTGCTGCATCGCACCACGCGTAAAGTTTCTCTTTCTGAGGCAGGTCAGCTTTATTATCAGCAGTGTAAGCACCTGTTAGAAGGACTAGAGTTAGCCGAGCTTGCCGTGACTCAAATGCAGGCAGAGCCAAAAGGCATACTGCGGGTGACGGCTCCGGTTACCTATGGAGAAATGAACCTTGCGCCATTATTGCATCAGTTCTTAGAGAGGCATCCTCAGGTTAATCTCGACTTGATTCTGACCAACCAGCGACTCGACTTGATAGAGAAAGGGGTGGATGTAGCCATACGTCTGGGGCGATTACAAGACTCAAGTATGATTGCTAAGCGCCTTTCTTCACGCCAAATGTATGTCTGTGCGAGCCCTAATTATCTGGAACGATTTGGCGAACCCCATACACTATCAGAGTTAGGGCGTCATCAATGTTTGGTGGGTTCGGTTGATTACTGGCATTTCAAAGAGCAGAACCGAGAGAAGTCGTTGCGAGTGTCTGGACGGATCAAATGCAACAGTGGTTTCGCTTTAGTGGATGCGGCAAAGCGTGGGCTTGGTTTAGTGCAGTTACCTGATTATTACGTTCAAGAGGCGTTAGATTGCGGTGAGCTGGTCGAAGTGCTCAGTGATTACCGGGATGATCGTGAAGGTATTTGGGCGCTGTATCCACCAAGTCATAAACTATCGCCTAAAGTCAGATTACTCATCGACTTTTTAGCGAAAGAGTTGGCGTGATCAGCGCATCAGCTGTCGAAGCGTTACATAAGGTAAATCGCGAAATTTAATCGCCCTCTCAACATTTATAAAGTAGGCAATAAAGCAGCCGTCTAGCTGCTTTCCAGACTATGCGGGGTAGTTATGATATCCCAAGTGCTCGGAAATATTTTTGCCTGCTTGATGCAATAAGCCGACATACTCTTCCATTCGTTCTTCTTCAAAGCGAATAACAGGGAATGAGATAGACAGAGCAGCAATGATTTGACCAAAGCGGTTATAAACCGGCGCTGCGATACAGCGAAGGCCAGGTTCTTGCTCTTCGTTATCTTCTGCAAAGTGTTGAGCGCGCACTTTTGCCAATTCTTCTAGCACTTGTTCCGTGTTTTCTAGCGTTTTTTCAGTGTGTTTAATAAATTCTACACCGTTTAACACCTCACGGACGAAGCTTTCATCGCGCTCAGAAAGTAGAACTTTACCAATAGCAGTACTGTAAAGAGGGTTACGGCGACCAATGCGCGATTGCATGCGTAGGTTGTAGCCAGAATCGATTTTGTGGATGTAAATGATGGCATTGTCATCCAGAGCACCCAGGTGCAAGGCTTCATTGGTTTGTTCTGAAATATGACGCATTTCTTTGTCGGCCAGTTCAATCAGATCAACATACTCGAGCGATTTTGATCCCAACTCAAACAGCTTGAGTGTTAGTGAGTACTTATCGTCTTCACCTTCTTGCGATACGTAGCCTAGTGACTTCATTGTTTGTAGAAAACGATATGTTGTTGCTTTCGACATCATTAGTCGTTGGGAAAGATCGGATACACCGATGGATTTTTGCTCCCCTAGTGCTTGAAGAATGTGAAACACTTTCAGTACTGATGAAACTGCTTCAGGTTGATTTGAGGTTTTCATTGATGTCCTTGTGAATTTTTTGTTTGCTTCATTATATCTTATAAAATCTGTAGCACTAGTATTTATAAAATACCTTTTCAATAATTTGGAATTAAATTGGGGTTCGGTGCAGAAAAATTGGATCGTAATCTATTTTTTGAAACGTCTTTTCAAAAATAATTGAAACTAATTTCTTTTTTATTCAGTATATGTGTGTAGAAAGTGACATGGCCAGTCGCCAAATCACGAATTATCTAATTATTGAGGAAAAAGACATGATTCTTGATTCATTTAACCTTGAAGGCAAAGTAGCCATTGTTACGGGTTGTGACACTGGTCTTGGCCAAGGTATGGCGCTTGGTTTAGCAAAAGCCGGTTGTGATATCGTGGGCGTAAACATCATTGAGCCGACAGAAACTATTGAGAAAATTGAAGCCGAAGGCCGTAAATTTGTTGATGTTCGCGCTAACCTAATGACGCTGGATGACATCCCTTCAATCGTTGATCGTGCAGTCGCAGAGCTGGGCCGCATTGATATTCTGGTAAACAATGCAGGTATCATCCGTCGCGAAGATGCGATCGAGTTTTCTGAGCAAGATTGGGATGACGTAATGAACATTAACATCAAATCGGTGTTCTTTATGTCTCAAGCCGTTGCAAAGCAGTTCATCGCTCAAGGTGAAGGTGGCAAGATCATCAACGTCGCATCTATGCTGTCTTTCCAAGGTGGTATCCGCGTTCCTTCATACACTGCCTCTAAGAGCGGAGTTATGGGTGTTACGCGCCTAATGGCGAACGAATGGGCAAGTCATGACATTAACGTCAACGCAATTGCACCAGGTTACATGGCAACAAACAACACCGCTGCTTTACGTGCTGACGAAGAGCGTAACGCTGCAATCCTTGAACGTATCCCAGCTGAACGCTGGGGCTTGCCTGAAGATTTAGCTGGTCCTTGTGTATTTTTGGCATCAAAAGCGGCTGACTATATCAATGGTTACACGATCGCGGTTGATGGTGGCTGGTTAGCTCGCTAGTCGATTTGTGAGAAGTTGATTGTGGATACTGCAACATTAGCGCAAGTAGTAGGGTTTATCAGTTTTGGTTTGGGGTTCTCCGTCTTTTACCAGAAAAATGATAAGCGTTTAAAAATCTTAATGCTGATTTTCAACCTCAATCATCTTCTCCATTTTTTATTGCTCGGTTCAATGACCTCAGCGCTTGGCGCGTTCCTGTCGACAATCAGAACGACCACGGCAATTTTTGTCTCGTCGAAGCGAATCGCTGCAGCATTTATTGCTATCAGTTTAGTTAGTGGCTATTGGGCTGCTGAGCAGTGGCGCGATGTTTGGCCTATCTTGGGGACGGTGATTGGTACCTACTCGTTATTTTGCTTGTCGGGTATTCGGATGCGCGTAGGCTTTTTACTGGGTGCTTGTTGTTGGCTGACCAACAATATTCTGGTGGGTTCTATTGGGGGGACGCTACTAGAAATAACGGTAATCGTGATGAATTCTATGACGATCTATCGTTTATCTGGGCAGCCATCAGAATCAATAATCAATCAAGTTATTAGGTGAACCATGTTTGTATTGAACCAAGACATTCCAATGGAAAATCTCGGTGCAGGGATTTCACGCAAAATACTGGCTCACAGCGAAAACATGATGTCAGTAGAAGTGCACTTTGAAGAAGGCGCTATCGGCGCGATGCACTCACACCGACATGAGCAGCTAACATACGTGCTTTCAGGTGAGTTTGAATTCACCATTGGAGATGAGAAAAAAATCGTCACAGCAGGCGATACCATGTACAAAGAGCCAGACATTGAGCATGGCTGTGTTTGTCTGAAACCGGGGGTTCTTCTCGATACCTTCACCCCGATGCGTAAAGATTTTGTTTAAGAATTTATTTTTGAATGCGGTTTGTTCCGCAGGAGTAACAGATGAAAATTGCACTAATGATGGAAAACAGCCAAGCCGCGAAAAACGCAATGGTGGCTGGTGAATTAAACACTGTAGCGGGTGGTCTTGGCCACGAAGTATTTAACGTTGGTATGACGGATGAAAATGATCATCACCTAACGTACGTCCACTTAGGTATCATGGCGAATATCCTACTGAACTCAAAAGCAGTAGATTTCGTGGTAACGGGTTGTGGAACCGGCCAAGGTGCGCTGATGTCAAGCAACCTACATCCAGGCGTTGTATGTGGCTACTGCCTGGAGCCATCTGATGCATTCCTGTTCAACCAAATCAACAACGGCAACGCTATCTCTCTAGCTTTCGCTAAAGGTTTTGGTTGGGCTGGTGAACTGAACGTGCGTTACATCTTTGAAAAAGCGTTCACTGGAAATCGTGGTGAAGGTTACCCTATTGAGCGAGCAGCGCCTCAGCAAGCTAACGCTGCGATCTTGAACGACGTAAAAGCCGCAGTTTCTAAAGATGTGGTCGAAGGCTTACGTGCCATCGATCAAGAGCTAGTGAAAACGGCTGTTGGTAGCGCGCAATTCCAAGAGTGCTTCTTCGCACATTGCCAAGTGCCTGAGATCGCAGAATACGTGAAGTCTCTACTGGACTAATTACTTAATTTATCGGGAATTAAGTACAAGCCAGCCATTGTGCTGGCTTATTTTTTGTACCACTAAGGAGGCTCCCATGAACCCAATCAGTCGCGTCGCTATCATCGGTGAATGTATGGTGGAGCTTAGGAAACATCATGGCGTGCTACAGCAAGGTTTTGGTGGTGATACCCTCAATACTGCTGTTTACCTGTCTCGTTTAACCCAACAACATGGCGTCGAAACATCCTATGTGACTGGGCTGGGACTCGATCCGTTTAGCCGCGAAATGCTGACAGCTTGGCAAGACGAAGGCATCAACACCGACATGGTCTACTTCTCTGAAGATAAATTGCCGGGCATTTATGCGATTGAAACCGCGGACGATGGTGAACGAAGTTTCTTTTACTGGCGTGAAGACGCAGCCGCAAAATATTGGCTACGCGAGCAAAACTTTGAATCTTTGGTTAAAGATCTTTGCCAACATCAAATGATTTATCTGAGCGGTATCAGTTTAGCTATTATCGCTGAAGAACATCGTCAAACGCTGATCGACCTGCTGGCTGCCTGCCGTAACGAGGGCGTTACGATAGCGTTTGATAACAATTTCCGGCCAAAACTTTGGCCAAGTATAGAGTTGGCTCGTCGTTTCTACTCGCAAATTCTCAGTGTTACTGACATGGCATTTTTGACTTTTGATGATGAGGTCATGCTATGGGGTGACAAAGAGGAATCTGAAGCCATTAATCGTAGCAAAGGCTTTGGAGTGAAAGAGATCATTGTTAAGCGCGGCGCGGACGACTGTTTTGTTGTGACACAAGACCAACAGCACTCCGTTGCGGCATTGAAAGTAGACGCTGTGGTCGATACGACGGCAGCTGGCGACTCTTTCAGTGCAGGTTACCTTGCAAAACGCATTCTAGGCGGAGACGTTGCTGAGTCTGCGCTGGCTGGGCACAAAGTGGCTGGTTCTGTTATCCAACATCGCGGTGCAATCATTCCAAGCGAATCGATGCCGACTATTTAAGGAACGATGAAATGAAAGACCTAAATCAACAACTTTCTGAAATTAAAGTAGTCCCTGTTATTGCAATTAAAGATGCAAGCAAGGCTGTAAAATTGGCTCAGGTATTGGTTGAAAACGGCCTACCTTGTGCTGAAGTCACGTTTCGTACTGAAGATGCGGCACGCGCGATCAAGAATATGCGCGACGCGTACCCAGAGATGTTAATTGGCGCGGGCACTGTCCTAACCAGTGCTCAGGTGGATGAAGCGATTGAAGCTGGTGTCGATTTTATTGTTAGCCCGGGCTTTAACCCAACCACCGTTAAATACTGTCAGCAGAGAAATATCGCTATCGTACCTGGTGTAAATAATCCAAGCCTGGTTGAACAAGCGATGGAAATGGGCCTTCGTACCCTTAAGTTTTTCCCTGCGGAGCCATCGGGTGGCACCGCAATGCTTAAAGCACTTTCAGCGGTATACCCAGTTAAATTCATGCCAACAGGTGGGGTAAGTCCTAGTAACGTAAAAGATTACTTGGCTATTTCTTCTGTATTAGCGTGTGGTGGAACCTGGATGGTGCCTGGTGATTTGATTGACAACGAGCAATGGGACGAACTGGCGTTGTTGATTCGTGAAGTTGCAACAATTATTGAATGATTTATACCCTGCTAAGCCTGAAAACTATCGTTGATAGTCAAAAAAGCTATTAGGCATTTTGCCGACGCCCGGCTCCACCGGGCGTATTTTTTATCGTGAATTGCTATTGATTGGATTCGGCATCTTCACGCTTAATCACTTTATGCCCATCTTCTGCCACGCCTTGTTTCCAGTAGCTACTGATGTAGATATTTTCACGCTCGACTTCTTTCTCATTGCGGAAATACTGGCGTAATGCGCGCATAGAATCAAACTCACACGCACACCAAACAGCGGCATTCCCTTCCAACCATTCCAATTCGCGAACGGCGTCTGCCAGATTTTGCCCTTCAGTCAGCCAGATCAGTTCCATACCTGCTGGCGCGTGCACTGGTTGAATGTCTGCGGCGGAGATGACGCTAATTACCGCATAGCCCTTTGCTTCTTCAGACAACGTTCTGATTTTGGCGGACAGAGCCGGGAGGGCGGTCATATCGGCTGCCATGAAAAACCAATCTGCGTCGGTATTGAGGTTAGAAATACTACCCGGACCAACGATGTTGATGGTGTCCCCTTTCTGTGCTGACATCGCCCAGCGAGCGGCGAATCCACACTGCAGCTCTTGTGTGATATGACGAACAAAATCGACTTCAATGCTGCATTTCTCTGGATGGTAACGGCGAATGGTATAAGTACGCATCAACGGGCGATTATCTTCAGACATCGCTTCTAAAGTGGTACCACCATCTTGATTAAAAAGCAGCTTAATGTAGCTACCCTCACAGTCTGCCGGGAATTGACTGAGGGCGTCTCCTTGCAAAGTAAGGCGCTGCATGTTTGGGGTAATCGTTTCTGTGTGCGTAACGACAAGTTCTTTAGGTTCAGGTTTCTTTTTCATCTTTACTTTTCTCGATAATTATTCTCTTTCTCATTTAAGAATATCAATATCTCTCTTGAGAGAGTAGTGTCTTTAAACAAATTTACACTGTGAATTGAAACTGAAACTGAAACTGAAACCTAAGCGAGAATGTTCGCTTGTTCGATGATTATCCCTCAAACATACAAAAACCTCCGTAGAGGTTTTGATTGGGATTCAGTTATACCATTGGAATCGTCGATAAAAGCAGTAATGCCGCCATGCCGTAATTAAACCCTTTGACACGTTTAGATGTGGTTAACCAGCGCTGTAGCTGTATCCCGGCAGCGGTCCAAAAAGTGACTGAGGGTAGGTTAGCCAAGCAGAAGATACCTGCAATAAACGTCAGCTCTAGCCATGCAGCACCCGAGCTGTACACCGTGACAGCCGTGAGTGCCATTGACCAGCCTTTTGGATTCACCCACTGAAATGCCGCCGCACCGATAAAGGACATTGGCTTAAAATCATTTTTTGTTTCTGCTTTACCACTGGTGGCGATTTTATAAGTCAGATACAGCAAGTAACTTAAGCTGAGTGCTTTTAATATTGTATGGGTAACCGGATACGCGTGAAATAACCCCATTAAGCCAATACCAACCAGAATTAGCATTGCGCCAAAGCCAAAAGTAATACCTAACATGTGTGGAATGGTGCGTTTAAACCCGACATTCGCGCCTGATGTCATCAGCATGATATTGTTCGGGCCCGGAGTAAAAGTCGATACAAAAGCAAACAATGCCAGAGCGCCTAATTGATGGTATTCCATAGTTTTTTCCTTACATCAAAACTGTCCTGAGTGGACGTCATCTTTCAAACAACTATAAGTAGAAACGTCATCAATATTGTGCTTTTATTGACCTTGAATGGATTAATTAAGCAATAAAAAATCATTATGGATAAATTTGACGAAAGAATATTGCAAGAGCTTAAGTTAGACGGAAGAATCTCCAATGTTGAGCTGTCTGAGAGAGTTGGTTTGTCACCTTCTGCGACGTTGCGCCGTGTGCAAGAATTGGAGCGTCAAGGCGTAATCAAAGGCTATCGTGCGGTGCTCGACAGTCAGCAACTGGGTGTCGGTTTTGTCGCGTATGTTTCGATAGGGTTGGCTTCTCACTCTAAACAGGCGCAGCACGCGTTTGAGGATCACGTACGTTTTGTGAAAGAAGTCGTTGAGTGTCATAACATCACTGGCGCGAACGAATATTTATTGCGAGTAGAAACGCGGGACTTAGCCGCCTACAAAGCGTTTCATGCTGGTGTTCTTGGGGAGTGTGAGCACGTTCAGGGGATAACAACCATGGTGGTGATGGACACGCCTAAAGATGAGCGATGATAGCCTTACCACTGCTGTTTTTGGCGGTGTCTACGTGGTTTCCCACTTTTTCCAGTTCAGCATGGCGTGATCGGCAAGTTTGAGCATCGGGATATCTTCATGGGTATCACCGTAGGCATAGACGGAGGCAAAATCATTCAAGTTAAATGATTCGTGTACCCGTCTTACTTTTCTTTCCAAACTGCAATCGCCTTGCAGATATCGTCCGCTGATTGTGGGCGTGTTGGTCAGCAGTTCACTGCATAGTAGATGGTATCCGTTTGCTTCACACCACGGCCGCAAATACGCATTTAGGGAAGCTGATACCACGACAATGGTATCGCCATTTTGTTGATGCCAATCCAGTTTATCTGCGGCTTCTGGTCTGAGGTATTGGGGGATAATCTCGTTAGCGAATTGAGTACCGATGGCGTTAACGTGCTGTGTCTCTTTACCAGCAAAGGCAATAAAGCTCGCAATCGGACGCATAATGTGCGCAGGTAATATTCCAATTTTGTACAACAAGTAGAATGGCGTAATTACGAACTTGCCGACGCTCTTTCGCTTGCCCGATGCGGAATAGTGCAAGAACAGGCTGTACATATCCTGATTGGTGATGGTGCCATCAAAATCAAACAGTGCCAATGACGGCTTTTTCACATCGTTCACTATGAGTGCCTACTTGTTTTCGCTTTTATCAAGGTAACTTGATTTTGAATTATTGGTAAAATACCGCTAACCAAATTGTTTCCGTATCGGGGGTGGTCCAACTGACTTTGTGTTTAGTGTGTGCCGGGATATTAATGTAATCGCCTGCTTCTAGACGTTTGACTATTTCATTCTCAAAGGTGAGCTCTCCCGCTCCTTTTAATACCAGCACCCACTCATTTTCTTCTTGATCGTACCAACCAGTTTCGGGAGAAGTCTGCCCGTAAGAAACAATACGTTCAATACGCAACTTGTCGTAACACAGCAGATCTTCAAATATTTCTTCATTAACATCATGAGGTAAATCTTTAAACAGGTTCATCACGTTTCCTGAGTTTGAAAAGTGTCTCACTCATCTGATGATAAGTGATTTATCGTCGTTCAGCCTGCTTAAGCTAGTGCCTCTAAAGGGGCAATAGCTTCTCACACGCACATTTCGCATTACAAGATTGTGTATCATTTGCATAATTTGTTGATCAATTTGGCGTTTTCTAACACAGACTCGCTATATTTTTTACAAATTGATTTCCGTCAAAATAGTAAGGTTTTTATGTGCTAGATTGCGCGCAGTTAACAAATATAAATACCCGGGTTCGTTAACACTCTGACTTTCCATTGGATATTGCAGAGTTTCATGAACCAGTGACGGGTACAAAAACGAAGCCCTATAAAAGGAAATAAAAATGAAAAAAACAATCTGCAGTTTGGCAGTGGTTGCTGCGCTCGTGTCACCAAGTGTTTTCGCTCATAAACAAGGTGACTTCGTTCTTCGCGTGGGTGCGGCGTCTGTTGTTCCTAATGATAGCAGTGATAAGATTCTTGGCTCGTCAGAAGAGCTGAAAGTGGATTCTAACACTCAGCTTGGTTTGACATTTGGCTACATGTTTACGGACAACATCAGCTTTGAAGTGTTGGCAGCGACACCGTTTAGTCACGATATTTCTACAGATTTAGGCAATCTTGGCGATATCGCTGATACCAAACACCTGCCACCAACGTTTATGGTTCAGTACTACTTTGGCGAGCCACAAAGTAAGTTCCGTCCATACGTTGGTGCGGGTCTGAACTACACCATCTTCTTTGATGAAGGCTTTAATAACAAAGGTAAAGTTAATGGCCTGTCGGATCTGAAACTGGACGATTCATTTGGTTTAGCGGCAAACGTTGGTGTGGACTACATGATCAACGATCAATGGTTCCTAAACGCATCTGCTTGGTACGCTAACATTGAAACAGAAGCAACCTACAAAGCAGGTGGCGTGAAGCAAAAGACTGACGTAGAGATTAACCCTTGGGTATTTATGATCAGCGGTGGTTACAAGTTTTAAACAATAACCAGTAGTTTTCAGGTCTTTTGACCGCTAGCAATTTTTATAACGCGCAAGGCTAGTGGCCCAGCGTATGACAGGTTTGGCATGACTTTAGGGGCGGTATTCGGGCACTGCCCCTCTTTTTTGCTCTCATCTTTAAACCATAATGCACTAATCAAACGTTACTTCACTAAAATGTGGATTGGCTTTTAGCGCTCGCATCATGAGCAGTTGTTCGGTCGGAAAGGCCACATGTTCGCCGTCAACATCAAGAAACAAACATTCTTGTCGCTGCATATCAAAGCCGGTATCAAACGCTCTCCCCTGATGGCTTTCACCATTCTTCAGAGTAATTTCAACAGGTAACTGAAACATACAGGCTATTTCAATAAAATCGTATTGATTGCAGGTCACCATCGTTGTTCTCCCTTTGTACCAAATCTATTTGCTTTAAGTATACCCAGTACAAAATGTTTGGTTTGAGATTCCACTCGAGGGGATTCGTTTCCACTGAAACCTAATCTTCATTTTACGCCTCTGGTTGGTCATAAAACAGACATGAAAGCGGGCTTTACTAAACCTATCGTCGAGCAAACGAAGCTAAGAAATGTCTGAAACGACCCTGAAGAGCAATTTTTTGAGCCCTGAGCGTAAACTAGGCTCACCGATTAAGCCGCAAACTTATACCGCGCAACTCGCACATCGTATTCATCACTCTCCTCAGTTCGAAAGTGGCCGGGTCAAAAATGCCATGCCGAACGTGCCAAGTCATCAGTCGTTCTGGCAGGTTTGCTGGAGCTATTTGGGAGGCCGTGCGCCACTGTGTCCCAATGGACATTTACCTTATTCCCCAATCGTTCAAGATCAGTTTTTACACCGCAGTGATTCTATGCGAGTGACTTGGCTGGGGCACTCAACCATGTTGGTAGAAGTGGACGGTATTCGTATTATGACCGATCCGGTATTTGACTATGCTTCGCCATTAATCGCAAAGGCCTGGTTTGAGCGTAACATCCCTAATACACACGCTCGAGAGAGTTTGACTATCCCAGATGTTATCGTGATCTCGCACGATCATTATGATCACCTGGAGGCTTCGAGTATCTGTTTTTATGCAGATAAATCAGTCACCTTTTACGTGCCGCTTGGCGTTGGTAAACACCTGATCAAATGGGGAGTGTGTGCTGATGCTATTGTTGAGTTCGACTGGTGGGAGAGCATACAGTATGCCAATGTCGAGCTTATTTGTACGCCCGCTAACCATAACTCAGGGCGAACTTATCTCGATAAAAACACCACATTGTGGGCTTCATGGGTCATTAAAGGGCGAAGTGAGACACTGTACTTTAGTGGAGACAGTGCTTACGACCAGCATTTTGCCGACATCGCACAGCGGTGCGGACCTATCGACATTGCCTGTTTGGAAGTGGCGGCGGATGTAAAAAACAATCAGGGCTATCCGGTAGAAAACTGGGGCCACATGCAAGCACACCATACGGTTCAGGCATTCAAGGACTTACAGGCGAAAAAGCTATTGCCTGTCCACTGGGCAACTTATGAGTTGTTCACGCATAAATGGGATGAGCCAATTGAAGATTTGATTCGCCACTGCCAAAGCGAAAGCGTAACGTTACTCACGCCTATGCCGGGAGAGAGTTTTCTTGTTCAGAACGAATACAAAAACCGAACTTGGTGGCAGAAGGAATTCAGTGAAGAGCGCGTAAGAGGGGTTGAGGCGTAAGCTGTTTTTGCATCTTATGCTTATTGACGCCTCAGAGTGGTTAAGTCTTGAGACTATTCTTCTCTGGTTTTCTGGTCGATTGGGTTTATTGATAGGCCGCGAGAGCTTGTTGCCAAATTCTAAGCATCTCATCGCTAAACAGGTAAAAGTGCATCTGCAACGAGTGGTATTTAGGGCGCTGACAGACTGAGAGTGCCGCTTCGGCAGCTTCATGTGGTGGATAACCATAAACGCCGCATGAGATGGCGGGTAGCGCGACAGTCTTACAGCCGCTTTCCAACGCCAGATCGAGTGCGTTTTTATAGGCCGATTCTAACACCGCTCGAGGGCCGTGAAATTTATCGTAGATCGGCCCAACGGCATGAATAACGTAACGTGCGTTTAACTTTCCAGCGGAAGTAATGCGCGCGTAGCCAAAAGGGCAGCGAATACCATCGATTTCTTTCACTGCTAAGCAAGCAACATACAGCTCGCGACCAGCGACATGGTGAATCGCACCATCGACGCCTCCTCCACCGAGCATGCTTGGATTGGCGGCATTAACGATAGCATCGACTTTTGCTGTGGTGATGTCTCCCTTAATCAGTGAGATAGCGTTCATTCTGTTTGCCTTATCGAAATCATGTTGAGATAGCTGAAACTTACTCGATTATCACCTGAGGTTTGAGCTCGACAACATTCCCCTCGGGATCATTAATATAGAGCGAGCGTCCAAAACCTTGCGCGCCATAACGCTCGGCAAAATCCTCAGTCTGAATATCGTGGTTGTTCAGATATTGGATGAGTTCAGCTTCTTCAAACGGCGTAAGTTGCAAACAAAAGTGATCGACGTTCCTACCATTTTGTACAGGAGGTTTTCCGCCCAGTTTGCCCAGTTCACTCTCTACTGTGACGATATCAATCAATGCTGTACCGGCTCTGAGCTGAGTTAACCCCAATTCAGCGAGCTCCCTTTCGACCGGGCAACCTAGTATGTCTCGATAAAAGTACAACATGGCATTGAGATTAGTTGTTCGCAAAACAATGTGATCGAGTGCTTTTATCTCGATGGGGTTCTGACTAGGCATGTATTCCTCCTTTTAGCCGACGATGAGATTAGTATAGTCAGCGATAGAGACGTTCTAGTAGTTAAGTGTACTAAGTGGTCAGATTATACAAAGTTACGAATTCTATATATTAATTTTGTTACTATCAGCAGGGAATATTATGCAAGTTGTAAATACAATGGTCTGTAATTAGATGCTTGCTAATATGAGACGAAATATGCTTTGGCAGAATAAAATAAAAAAAGAAAATCAAGAGCTAAGAAGTGAGATTGCCGCTCTACAGGAAAAGTATGACCGCGATATGCAATCTATGCGGCAGCAGTTAGAGGTTTCTACACAAGAAATTGAGTCGTACAAACAAACGATAAAATTGAACAAGCAAGTGATGTCATCTAGCCTCGAAGGGAGCGTAATGCTGGAAGCGATCAGGACTCAAATGGCTGCAAGTGCTGAAAATCTGCTAGCTGAAAATGAGGCGCTGAAGTTACTTGATGACATGTTCGCACAAACACATCAAGCATTGGCGCGTTTAGAAAATCGCGCTGAGAAAATCAGCTACCACGCAAATAGCAGTATGACTGTGGCGCAAAACTTAGACAGCACTGCGAGTTCAATCAACCAGTTTGTATCAACCATTAAAGAAATCTCCGATCAAACCAATTTGTTGGCGCTAAATGCTGCTATAGAAGCTGCCAGAGCAGGAGAGTCGGGTCGAGGCTTTGCCGTGGTTGCGGATGAAGTGCGCGGCTTGGCTGGGAAAGCGCATGAGACAAGTGAGAAGATTGATCAGTTGGTTCATCAAATCGTTTCTCAAGTTCAAGCCATTAAAGAAGCCATTACAGAGAACCAGACCTGTGCAGAAGAGGTTTCAGCGTCTTCATCGCAAATTGGCTGTATTGTGAATGAAGTAGTTGTTAAATCAGAGCACATGCAAGAGGTTATTTTTCTGGCATCAACCCGCTCATTCTTGGATACGGTGAAACTTGATCATGCCGTATGGAAGCAAAACTTGTACAAGTTGGTTGAATCCGAAGCCTTTGAGGAGAAAGTTTCTGAGCATACTGGGTGTCGTTTAGGGAACTGGTATTACAGAGGGGCTGGTACTCAATATAAAGGGTTGCGTAGTTTTTCTCTGTTAGAGGAGCCCCATAAGCAGGTTCACGAATATGGTAAAAATGCGCTACTGTGCGGGAAAGCATCTGATTCTCTGGCAATGATCAACGCTATTCAAGCGATGGAAAAGGCAAGTTGCGAAGTGGTTTATCAGCTTGACAGTTTGTTGGATGACATTAACGCGACTAAGTTTGGCTAAATCAAGATAAGGTCAGGCTAGGCTTTTATTTACTGCGTTTATAAGCAGACCGTCTGTTTGAAGGTCATTTTGTGACAATGCATCAAGATGGCATTCTGAGTTTTAGGCAAACAGCTCGATCCCGAGATACTCATTGTTTAGAACTGTTTGTGGCGTTTCAATCTGTCAAATTAACTTGCCAATGCAGAAACGGCCTGCTGAACACTACTGAAATGGATTTTGATGATGCATCGTTGAGCCTGACTAAATTCATGAGATTGAATCAGCGTAGTGACTTCTTCGACAGACAGGGTTTTGTTATTTGGATTCAGGGTTATGTGATTGGCATCATCATGCTGCAAGCCGAAAGTTTGACCGTTTGAATCAATCACGTAATCTTCTTGTCCCCAAATGAGTGCCTGACACTCTGTTTGTAACTCTGCGTGGGATTGCAGATAGATGAGTTCGTCATCGCCCTCTAGTTTCAATAAACATGGCCACATTATGGTGTTTAGCGTCATTCTATTGCCTTGTTGTTTACTGACGTTAAAAGCCAGAATTTGGTGTTTTCAAAAACTCAACTTCCTCTGGTGTACTCGCTCTTCCTAATATCGCATTACGATGTGGATAACGCCCAAATTGGTCGATGATGGCTTTGTGTTTTAGCTCAAAATCGTAGTTGTTTTCAAGCCCCGGAGCTCTAAACAATTTTTCTGCTTCCACATGGATGACACGAGATTCACTGTGCATAAACGGCATGTACAAAAAACTACGTTGATCGCGATTCAGCGCTTTATGCAGACCAAGTCGAATGGCCTCTTGTGCTAACGAGAGCGCGAGTGGATCTTGTGCAAACGCTTTTGGCGTATTGCGGTACACATTACGCGAAAACTGGTCGAGTACAATGATTTCGGCTAATCGACCTTGTGCACTGTCGCGCCAAGTAAACAGTTCGCAGCGAGCCGCTTGCTCTAGCACTGAGGAAAACCGAAATTCAATGAGTTTATCCAGTTCAGGATTACTTTCGAACCAATTTTGTGGGGTCAGTTCTTCAAACCAGAACTTGATGATTGACTGATGCATAGCGCTTCCTTTTGTAACCATGTGTCAGTAGCAAAGAGCCAGAACGCAGATTCTGGCTCCTCTTTTTACTATCGACCGTACGTTTCTACGATGTAACGTTCAAAATCGTCACACATTTGCTCGTCGGACGTGGTGTTGCTTGCAAGTTCCTTGCTGCCGTCGACGACTTTAATTGTCGCGTTCAGCGATGCTACGGGAGCTCGTTCACGCGTGGCAAGTGAGTTGATTTTCTGCTGCTGAACTTCCCACGCTTGCTCTGCTGACAGGTTACATACGTCGGCAAGATACTTGGCGTTGAACCCTTCACCAGTCAGGCTAACAATCGTTTCGTTGTGCGACAAATTGTTGCCTGCATGCCAGTAATGCTGCGCTAGTAGTGGACCGATTTCTGGGTTGTCGGTTAGGTAGCCAAATTTATCCAGGAAGTAAGCTCGGGTCTGATACACCGCCATATGTGCGAGCAGATAACCTTGATAAGCACAAGCGGCTTCGTCAGATAGCAGGTGCGGAATGGCCATGAGTGGGCGAGGGCTGCATTCCAACCCAAGAATCTGCTTCTCACAATCACGTGCAAGCTTGGTGATGCGCTCTGGCGTTAACTCTTCATCGCTGAGTTGATACAGCGCGCGCTCAAAATATGGCACAACTAAGATACTGCGCTCTTCGTAGGCTTTGAATGGCTGACGGCTGTTGATCATCGCTTGAATGATCTCATCAGGAACGGGGTTACCTTCATCGTCCAGAGCGTACTGTTTTAGCCAATCCGCATCGGTCAGCAGGCTGTCACAGAACATCGATTGCGTTTCTGCATATGCCATAGAAGTCGGGGCGAACTCCTGTGAAAAACAAGGAGCATTCATTTTAACGTTAGCAAAGTGCGCAGCGTGGCCGCCTTCGTGGAAAAGCGTATTAATGCCATCGTAGCCGCTGCCTACTTGGTCTGGTTTGGCATTACTGGTGAAGTTGACCTGCGCAGCAACCCATTCACCTTGGTTGTAAAAAGAAGGAATAGGGCCGTGGCAGAATCCGTTCGGGTATTTACCCTTGCGATCCAGTAAATCCAGAGTCAGTGTTGCGCCTGAGTAATCAATGTTCAGACGGCCAAACGACTCTACCCAGCGTCGCAGAGATTTCGAGAACGGTACGTATGGGTCTAGGTCACGCATGACGTCACCTGCGAATGAATAGATAAAGTTGTGGCCTGTCAGCGCACTTTGACCTTTCTCTTTCGCCAGGTTTTCTAAACTATTCAGGTGCGCATCTCGAGTACGCTGTTCGAAATCTTCCAGAATCTCGAACAGCTGCTCAGACGTCATCTTCTCGGTTTTTTGTACTGAGTAATCAAAGAAAGTTGCATAGCCCAATGAACGAGCGAATTGATTACGCAGTTTGATCAACTCAATAAAGCCATTTTCCAGCAACCATTGCTCGAGGTTCAGCAGCGCCTGGTGCGCAGATTGGCGCACTTCTTCATGATTATTGGTTCGAATGGTCGAACTCAATACCGGAAGCGAACCTTCGGTTTGTTTGCCATTTTCATCGGTAAACGTTTGGACATGGTTCTGTTTTTTTTCAAAAAGCTCGGCTTCAAAGGCAATCAATTGATTTTTTAATTCTTGCGCTTTTTCACCTTCGATTGCATGTGATTCAAACATCGCCAGCCAGCCTGACAAACCCGTGATGGTTTGCTGCTTTTCTTGCGGGTCAGAAATGGAGTCAGCGGCTTCAAGCTGTTGTTTGATTGCGGTAATTTGTTCCGCGTTGCTCAAAAAGCTTGTCCATGCTGTTTGTGCTTGCGTCGAACCGTCATGGTCATCGCTGATCCCCATGTAAGTTTCCCAAAAGAAATCTTCCTTGGTGCGGTGAATCGCGAGGTAGCGCTGATTGAGGTCGTTGAGGTAATGCGTTGCGGTCATTTTGATCCTTCAAATGGTTGCGTTATGTAGACGGTTGATTATGGCACGCTTGGGAGCAAGAAAGGAGTGTGCACTTTATTTACTGTTTTTGCTGTTCGTAAACGTAGTTTTACTATTCGTTTACATTTTAATGGGTTAGTGGCTGATTTGTTTCTAATCGAGCCTGTAAGTTAAACCTGGTTGGTTAAAGCGTAGGCGATTGTGTGCCTCAGTCTCGTCGTTGATCACGGCATTTATCATCAAAGCCATACACAGATAGTTTTTGCATATATAGTTTATGCATTCTCTTTCAGCAACGATAAAAATTAAAATGACAAAGAAAACAATTACAACGTTACTGACACTAGGTTTGATGTTGACAGGGTGCTCGTCGATCACATCGCCACAAAAGGATTCCGTGAATAGTATCCAAGAGAAATGTGCACTTATTCTCAGTAGCCATATGTCAGAGGATCAGCGCTGGGTGGTCTACAATGACTTGCTGCAGGAGTACGCAATACATGCGTTACACAATCAGGCTGACGGTGACCGGTTCAATGCGTTTATCCAGTCTGTGCAATCGGATGAAACCAGACAATTAATGACGGAGTTGATTGAGGTGACCGATTGGGGATGCGCCAATGGTAACTATCTCGAAGAGATGACGATGTTTATCGAAGAAGTGACAAAATAAACCGAGCGTAGGCCGCTCGGTTTTGTGTCTGTTATTCAGCAGGAGTTATGAACCGCAATCGGCTGTGGGATTACTCTTCAGGGTATTCACCCATGCCTTGAGTTTTACCTTCTGCTTTCCAATGCTCACCTGGGTCAAACGCTTCATCACATAAGTCAACGGTATAGCCCATTTCGGTAATTTCTTTCAATGTTAGGTTGTCAGCGATTTTTGCAACTTCGCCGGCCTTATTGTGTAATTCCATGGTTGTTCTCCCTTACTTCCGTTTTTCGCCAAGTGACTTCAACGTGCTGCTCCAAGTACATCGAAGTGCCTTTGGTTTAAGTATATATGCCAGACGTGATAATGACGTATAAAACCCTATTTTTAATAAGTCTAATAAAGCGCTGGTAAGAGCTACTCGTCTAATTTGTATTAACGTCATGGTGATATTGGACAGTTTGTGATTTATTGGATTGTTCATTGTTTAGGAAGGAAACGTTATGGTGATTCTGGATCATGTGCTCGCACAGGAGATCGTCGACAGAACCATGTCTATTATTGGTCACAATGTTAATGTGATGAACTCATCTGGCATCATTATAGGCAGCGGTGACGCCAAGCGAATTGGGCAGGTGCATGACGGGGCGGTGCTTGCGATAAGTCACGGGGAATCCTTAGAATTAACTCAACAGCAATGTTCCACTTTGCAGGGCGTGAAACCGGGTATCAATATGCTGCTCAAACTTCATGGTGAAGTGGTAGGCACGGTAGGTGTTACTGGAGAGCCAGATACCATACGCGATTTTGCGAGTTTGGTTAAAATGACGGCTGAGCTCACCATTGAACAAGCCGCATTGGTCGAAAAGTTTCAGTGGGATAGGCGTCATCGAGAGGAGTTTATTCTGTCTTGGATCAAGGGCAGTTTAACCGACGAAGAGCTTAAAGATTGGGCAATGCGACTGTCGATTGATATTACTCAGCCCAGAGTCGCTACGGTAATTGAAGTTTCGACTTCATCAGCCTCGAAAAGCATGAAAAGTGTGCGAAATATTGTTGAGCTGTTGGAATATCCAGAACGAAATAACCTTGTCGCCATTGTCTCTGTAAACGAAATTGTCGTTCTTAAGCCGTGTCAAAGTATCAAACAGTGGAACAGCCAAATAGAAAGCGAACGGATTGATAAACTGATGTCTCGCTTAAGTGACCATGACTCACATACCTTTCATATTGCTCTTGGTCAGGTATTTAGCGAGCCCAAAGATGTGGCGTTATCGTATCAAAGTGCTAAGCAAGTATTAGCCGTTGGGAAGCAGTTTTACCCAGAGCGACGTAAATACTTATTTGATGATTTACGCTTGCCGGTGTTGTTGGCTCCTTTGGCGGATATTTGGCAGGGTGAACAAATTATTGATAGTGTGAACCTGTTGAAGGGCAAAGATAAATCTGGTCAGTTACTGAAAACACTGGATGTATTATTCGAATGCGACGGGAACGTGAAAGAGTGCGCTAATACTATGTTTATTCATAGAAATACACTTAGGTATCGTTTGGATAAGATCACGGAAATTACCGGTTTATCCACTACAGATTTTGTGGGTTTAGCTGAGCTATATATTGCGACCCGGCTCTCAAAAATGACCTAATATTGTGCATTGGCCCAATAACGGCCAATTTTCTATTCCGATCATTTGTTACTCGGCCTAAAGGAATTTGATCGCAATCAATTGATAATTCTAACGTCCCTACATATTGAGTGAGCGAGTCGTTTGACTCAGCTCGATACAATAAAAATAAATGGAGTTATCATGAACCTTATATTAATCCTGCTCGGGGTGATCGCGTTTATCGTGCTTACCACCACCAAATTTAAGTTACATCCCTTCCTGGCTTTAATAATCGCGGCGTTTCTTGCTGCGTTTGCATATGGCTTACCTGCCGATAGCATCGCTAAAACCATCGCTTCTGGCTTTGGCGGTATCCTTGGATACATCGGTTTAGTTATCGTCCTAGGTACCATCATCGGTGTTATCCTGGAAAAAAGTGGCGCAGCGATAACCATGGCGGATACTGTGATTAAAGTGCTGGGTGAGCGTTTTCCAACCCTCACGATGAGTATTATCGGTTACATCGTTTCTGTGCCAGTATTCTGTGATTCTGGCTTCGTTATTCTTAACTCTTTGAAAGAGTCACTGGCCAAGCGACTCAAAACGTCAAGTGTGGCGATGAGTGTGGCACTGGCGACGGGTTTATACGCGACACACACCTTTGTACCGCCAACTCCGGGTCCTATTGCAGCAGCAGGTAACCTTGGTTTGGAATCTAACCTTGGTTTGGTTATTGGCGTGGGTATCTTTGTAGCGGCGGTCGCAGCGTTAGCAGGTATGTTATGGGCAAACCGATTCAAACATGTTGAGCCTGATGGCCTTGAAGCAGAAGAAATTCAACATGACTGGAAAGCTCTGAAAGCCTCTTACGGCAAACTTCCGACCGCAAGCCAGGCATTTGCTCCAATTTTTGTTCCAATCTTACTGATCTGTTTTGGCTCTATTGCAAAATTCCCAAGCTTGCCGTTAGGTGAGGGTATACTGTTTGATGTACTGACTTTCCTAGGTCAACCTTTGACGGCATTGGTCATTGGCTTGTTCCTTTCAGTTCGCCTATTAAAATCAGACCGTAAGATTGAAGAGTTTGGTGAGCGCATTAGCCAAGGCATCACGGCGGCAGCGCCTATTCTATTGATTACTGGTGCTGGTGGTGCATTTGGTGCGGTGCTAAAAGCGACGCCGCTTGGTGATTACCTTGGTACGACATTATCAGCGTTAGGTGTTGGTATCTTTATGCCGTTTATTGTTGCCGCAGCTTTAAAGTCAGCGCAAGGTTCTTCAACCGTTGCTTTGGTGACTACCTCTGCTTTGGTAGCGCCAATGCTTACGCAGCTTGGTTTGGATTCAGAAATGGGCCGCGTGCTGACTGTAATGGCAATTGGTGCGGGTGCGATGACGGTTTCACATGCAAACGATAGCTTCTTCTGGGTTGTTTCTCAGTTTAGCCGAATGTCAGTCGGTTTGGCGTATCGAGCGCAAACCATGGCAACTCTAATTCAAGGTGTTACTGCAATGGCGTTGGTATACATTTTGAGTCTCGTTCTCTTATAAGTCTCAGGAAATAGATATGAAAGTGGTAATTGCACCTGATTCATTTAAAGAAAGCTTAACCGCCAAGCAAGTTAGCGAAGCGATAAAGGCAGGTCTTGCTCGTGTTTGGCATAATGCTGAGTTTGTTACGGTCCCCGTTGCCGATGGTGGCGAAGGTACTGTCCAGTCCTTGATTGATGCAACTCAAGGTGAGCAAGTATTCACTACTGTTTTTGACCCTTTAAATAAAGAGGTTCAGGCGTTTTACGGCATTCTCGGCGATGGTGAAACTGCCGTGATTGAGATGGCAGAAGCCAGTGGCTTGCATCTTGTTCCTGCGGAAGATCGTGATCCTAAACTGACCAGCAGTTTTGGTACTGGTCAGTTGATTAAACATGCTTTAGATCGTGGTATGCAACGTTTAATCATTGGTTTGGGCGGGAGTGCAACCAATGACGGTGGTGTCGGTATGTTGGCTGCGTTGGGCGTTAAGTTTCTTGATGAATCGGGGAATGCAATTGCCACAAACGGTGGTGGCTTAATTAATCTCGCTTCCATCGATACGTCAGGCCTCGACGTCCGTTTAGCACAATGTGAAATACTCGTAGCGTGTGACGTGGATAACCCTCTTTGTGGTGAAAAAGGTGCTTCGGCAACTTTTGGGCCACAGAAAGGAGCGACAACCACTGATATCTCTGTGCTGGATAATGCATTGCGTAAATTTGGTGAGTTGACAGAACAAGTCACAGGTAAGCATGTACTCACCCGAGAAGGTGCAGGTGCTGCAGGTGGCATGGGGGCTGCACTGCTAGGTTATACGTCTGCCCGTTTACGACCGGGCATTGAAATTGTATTAGAGACGGTCAAATTAGCGGATCATGTTGCCGATGCTGATATTGTTTTTACCGGAGAAGGAAGAATTGACCATCAAACGGCTCACGGGAAAACTCCGATGGGGGTCGCGAAAGTGGCGAAGCAATTTAACCTACCAGTAATAGCGTTGGCTGGCTGTGTGGGCGACAACTATCAAGCCGTTTATCAATGCGGTATTGATGCGGTATTTCCTTGTGTGCCAAGAGCCATGAGTTTAGCGGATGCGATGACAGAAGCGGAAACTAACGTGGCTAATTTGGCCGAGAACGTCGCACGGTTATGGACAAAGAAATGATTTAGATCTGTCTGAGAAAAAAAGATAAAACTCCACGTCATGTGGAGTTTTTTGTTGATATGGTGAACGATGGTACTTAGTCTGAAACCAGCTCCGACAAACAGCGGATTTGCTGCTCAATGGGTTGACCTGGAGCGGGATCACCAGCAGCGTTAAACCATATAGCATTTAATCCCGCTTCGATCGCTGGGTAGATATCTTTGGTCGGTATGTCACCAATCATGGTCAACTCTTTTTCTTTAGCACCCAGGATTTTCGCCACCGCTTGGTAAAATTCGGCACGATTCTTTTTAATGCCGACATTGGCAAAGCAAAAATAACCGTTGATGTACTGGTCTAAATCAACTCGCTGGAACGCCCGCTGGACATCTTCCATTACTGAATCTGACGCACTGGTCGCGATGTAAATCTGATGATTTTGTGAGAGCGCTGCCAAAACCTCTTTGGCCTGAGGGATCGCTTCGACAGTGTTCCAGTCACACATTTTCCCCTTTGCGTGAGGGAAGTCGACCATTAATGTGTTGCCCCAATCGAATAGATAAATCATGTTTGAATTTTCCCTCTTTCACTCTGTTAACGTTCTTATATTTCCAGAGCGTAGATTTTGTCTGCGAAACGAATACCGCCTATTTCATAAGCCTCTGGGATGACTTTCACTAGGCCAAAGCCGCATTTTTCCAACACACGTTCAGAGGCGATATTCCCCTCAGTCACCGTGGCAGAAAATACATTGATCTGATGTTGCGTATGTGCCCAGCTTATTACGGTTTCGAGAGTTTCGGTACCTAATTGCTTGCCATGAAACTCTGGCAGAAGTAAATAGCCGACTTCTGCAGCTCCGTTATGAACAACAAACCCGGTGATACCTATCGGTTGTTCGGTTACGGAATCTTTTATCACCAAGCAAAGCCAGTGTTTGCTCTTCGGTGTCCAGGTTGATAAGCGCGATGCGAACTTTTCTCTTAACTGTTCCTCGTTGGGTGCATCGAAACAGAGAGAGATGATATCCCTTTCAGTATGAAGACGATGAAATAATGCCCAGTCGTTTTCTCCGATAGGTGTCATTGTTGTTCTGGGAGTGGATAGTTGAATCGACATACGCTTCCTATCTGCATGGGGCTCAACAGACAGTTTCTCACCTTTTTTATACATTGTTCAATTGGTTGCATTTATAAAAGGCATTTATTTTGTGAGTGACGAATTATTCAAATTATTAATGCTGAAACTTTATTAATGGGATCAATGTGGCGATATTTCATTCTTGAGATACAGAAATCAGTAGCGTATGACGTGGATCATGTGCCACCTACCCACAAAGTATTAGTTTACAACCTACAATTACAATTTGTGAGCAAGTGTTGCGAGTTATTACAATGAAAAAACGAACTATTATTTTGTTATTAGCGGTTGGGATAGGGGTTGGTTGGTTAACCCTCGGGGGATCGGCTGCGGTGATGCATTACACTTCATCTACGGAGTTTTGTGTCTCGTGCCATACCATGGAAACACCTTATAAAGAGTATCAAGGGTCTGTTCACTTTAGTAACGCAAAAGGCATTCGCGCAGAATGTTCTGACTGTCACATCCCTCATGAACCTGTCGACTATTTGATTACGAAAATTCGTGCATCGAAGGATATTTACCACGAGTTCATCACAGGCAAAATAGATACGCCTGAAAAATACGAAGCGCACCGGAAAGAATTGGCTGAAATGGTTTGGGAGCAGTTCCGCGAAAATGATTCTGCAACCTGTCGTTCGTGTCACGACTTTGATGCGATGGAACCGTTTGAGCAATCACGTGATGCTGTAAAAATGCACGAGTACGGAATTGCAAACAATCAAACTTGCATTGATTGTCACAAAGGTGTGGCTCACTTCGCACCAGAGGCCGAACTCGACAGTAAAGCGTTTGAAACACTCATGAGCTTTACCACTCAAACCTCTCCTGGAGCAGAAGTGGTTTACCCAGTCACAGCTATCGATATGGGTGAGTTGGGTACTATTAATCCAACAACGAAGTTAGATGTTGTCAGTACGGAAGGTGATGCTCGCACGGTTAAACTGAACGCTTACCAAATGAAAGGGGCTGAACAAGTGCTCTACATGGGTGAAGGTCAACGTGCAATTGTCGCCACACTGACAGAGCAAGGTCAGCAAGCGCTTGAAGGTGGCGAGTTTGCTGCTGATGTATACGGTAACGAATGGCGCTCTGTTTCTTTAACTGGCACGATTGATTCTCCAGTCGTAGATACGCTAGAGCCAGTATGGTCATACGCAGAAGAGTTGGACAATGTTTACTGTGCAACTTGTCATGCGAAGATTCCTTCAAATCACTTCACGGTGAACGCATGGGGACCAGTCGCGAAGAGTATGGGTGATCGCACGGATATTACCGCCGAAAACCTAGAAATTCTGACTAAGTTCTTCCAGCACCACGCGAAAGATGTGGTTGGTCACTAACGATAAATAGAAGGAAACGATTATGACTAATATGACCCGCCGCGGATTTCTGAAAGGCACTGGTATGGCGGCCGGTGCGATGGCATTCACTTCATTTTCACCGTTGTCCGTTGCCTCTTCGGATGCGCGTGGTAAAGGCATCTTAACGGCTGGTCGCATGGGCCCGATGCTGTGTGAAGTGCAAGATGGCAAACTGATTTCTACAACGAATGCGCTGCCTCAGACGGTACCAAACAGCCTGCAAAGCACTGGGCCAGACCAAGTGCATACTAAGGCTCGTGTTAAATACCCAATGGTGCGAAAAGGCTACCTGGCAAACCCATCCTCACCCGAAGGCATTCGAGGCAGTGATGAATTTGAACGCGTGTCCTGGGATGAGGCTTACAAGCTGATTCATGAGCAACACATGCGTATTCGTAAAACCTATGGTCCAGCTTCTGTTTTCGCCGGCTCGTATGGTTGGCGTTCTAGCGGCGTGCTGCACAAAGCGCAGACCCTGCTGCAACGCTACATGAGTATGGCGGGCGGTTATTCTGGTCACCTAGGCGATTACTCTACGGGGGCCGCACAGATCATCATGCCGCACGTTGTCGGTTCGATTGAAGTCTATGAGCAACAAACCACTTACCCTGTTGTTCTTGAGCACAGTGACGTGGTGGTACTTTGGGGTTTAAACCCAATCAACACCCTAAAGATTGCGTGGAGCTCAACTGATTGCGCGGGTCTTGAGTTTTTCCATCAACTGAAAAAATCGGGCAAGACGGTGATTGCGATTGACCCGATTCGTTCTGAAACCATCGAATTCTTTGGTGATAATGCCGAGTGGATCGCGCCGCATCCAATGACTGACGTAGCGATGATGATGGGTATTGCGCACACTTTAGTCAAACAAGGTAAGCATGACAAAGTTTTCCTCGAGAAGTACTCCACGGGTTACGATAAATTCGAAGCGTACTTATTTGGCGAAGAAGACGGGGTAGAGAAATCAGCCGAATGGGCGTCAAGTATCTGTGGTGTGTCTGTTAAGCAACTAGAGCTGTTGGCAGATATCTTCAGTAAAAACCGCACCATGTTAATGTCTGGCTGGGGCATGCAGCGTCAACAGTACGGTGAGCAACGTCACTGGATGCTGGTTACGCTTGCATCTATGCTGGGTCAGATTGGCTTGCCGGGCGGCGGTTTCGGTCTCTCATACCACTACTCTAATGGTGGCAATCCTGCCCGAGATGCGGGTGTACTTCCTGCAATTTCAGCATCGTTAGGTGGCGGTTCATCTGCGGGTAATGACTGGGCGGTGTCGGGGGCTGTACAAAGTTTCCCTGTGGCGCGAATTGTGGAAGCGCTGGAAAACCCAGGCAAAGCTTATCATCACAATGGTCACGAGCTGACGTTCCCTGATATCAAAATGATTTGGTGGGCTGGTGGCGCAAACTTTACTCATCACCAAGATACCAATCGTCTTATCAGAGCATGGCAAAAACCTGAACTGATCGTGATTTCAGAACCTTACTGGACGGCTGCTGCGAAGCATGCCGATATCGTTCTGCCAATTACCACGTCGTTTGAACGCAACGATATGACCATGACGGGTGACTACAGTAACCAGCACTTGGTTCCAATGAAGCAGGTGGTTGAGCCTCAGGGAGAAGCGCGTAACGACTTCGATGTTTTTGCCGATATGGCGGAGATGATCGCTCCGGGTGGACGAGATGTTTACACCGAAGGCAAAACGGAAATGGAATGGCTGTACGGGTTTTACAAAGTGGCGCAACAAGGTGGTCGTGGCTCTCGCGTAGCAATGCCGAACTTCAGTAAATTCTGGGAAGACAACCAGCTGATCGAGATGAAATGGAACGAGAAAAACGCTCAGTTTGTCCGTTATGCTGACTTCCGTGAAGATCCTGTTTTGAACCCTCTTGGTACGCCTAGTGGCAAAATTGAAATCTACTCGAAGACGATTGAAGGCTATCAGCTAGATGACTGTTTGCCGCACCCTGCTTGGTTCGAACCAACAGAATATACGGGTAATGCGCAAGATGGAGAGTTGCAGCTCATGACGGCACACGCAGCCCATCGTCTTCACAGTCAGTTTAACTACGCGAAAATCCGCGAAGAGTACGCGATTGCGAACCGTGAACCGATTTGGATTCACCCTGAAGATGCGAAATCCCGCGGCATAAAAACGGGTGATCTTGTTCGAGCTTTTAATGGCCGGGGGCAGGTGTTAGTCGGCGCAGAAGTGACGGATCGCATCAAGCAAGGTTCGGTTTGTATTCACGAAGGTGGCTGGCCAGATCTGGATCCAAATACCGGGATATGTAAGAACGGTGGCTGTAATGTGCTGACACTGGATATTCCGACCTCCAGACTCGGCAATGGCTGCGCGGCAAACTCGGCACTGGTTCGTATCGAAAAATATACCGGCCCTGAGTTAGAACTCACCGCGTTTGAGCCACCTAAAAATGGGTAGCAACAAGTAGCATTTGAAAGCAAGAAGCCAGCAATTCGCTGGCTTCTTTTTTATTTCAAATTCGTTCGTATTAGCGCGGCGCCAAAGCAACAAACGGCATCTTTTTAGTGACCTGAAATGTGGGCAGAAGTGTAAACATCACGGCGACAAATACCACTGAACCTATCAAATCTTCAGGGCGATGCATGCCCAACCACAAACGGCTGTACGCGACACTGACTCCCCAAAACCAAAGTGAAAAAGCGGAAAAGTAACATTGCTGTTGCAGCATTAAGCCTCCAAAGAATGCCAGACAAATTGCGACGAAAATCGTGTGTCCAGAAGGAAAAGAGTAGTCTTTTTCTCCTTGCCAATGGCGGGTTCTCCAATCGCTGACTTGGTTTGAGACGTGTTCAATCGCGCTCGATTGTTGTTCTGTTGTTAGCTGATAAAAAGACTCTGGTGTGTCTATAAGCTGCTCGGCAGCCAAAAGTTCGGTATATGGGCGTGGGCTTTCTGTCATCAGTTTTAAGCCTGCTTTACAGACAAAACCAATCACTAACAGTAAGCCAAGCATAGACAGCTTCTGCATCCACTCTTTATAGCTGGGTCTAAATCGATAGAGAGACAGAATCAACAAGATCAGAGTGATAAGAAACCCCTTATTGCCAGCGGAGTCTGTCAATAAAGTGAAGGTGATACCGAGTCCGTCCGATACTGGAGAGGAGAGATTCTGATATGAAGAGGAGAGTGACAATGGGATGATGCCAAGAACAAACAAGGCGAGCATCATCAATCCGTATTTTTTTGTTTTCATTAAGAACTTTTACAACCGGGAATATAGACAGTTATCTTACGCCACTGGGCGTGAAAAACTTATCAAAGATGTGTCAAATCGCAAAAGTAGAGTGAAAATGGTTTGAAGAAACTCATTACCTCATTTGTTCTTGGTATATCAGGCCATTAGGCTAAGTAAGTACTCGCAAGCCAGTTTAGGGTCGTCGGCATGACAGATAGCCGATACCAGAGCCAAACCGTGTACACCCGTTGCACTTAGTGCTGGGATAGTGGATTCGTTAATCCCGCCAATCGCGACGATCGGCAGAGATGTAGTATTGAGTGCCATTTTTAAACCATCTATACCCCAGTGTTTTTGGGTGTTGGTTTTGGTCGGTGTCGCATAGATGGCACTTAAGCCTATGTAATCGATGGGTAGGGCGTCGACTTCCGCGAGTTGTTGCTCATCCTCAATGGATAAACCGAGGATTTTATTTGGACCAATCAGTTCGCGTGCGATATGAGCAGGCATGTCCGATTGACCGAGGTGCACGCCGTCAGCATCGACTGCAAGTGCAACATCAACTCGGTCATTGATTATCAAAGGTACGTTAGTATTTTTGAGGATATCTTTTACCGCTTGAGCCCGTTCGATGAAAGCACGTACGTCACCATGTTTCTCACGAACTTGCACCATGGTCACGCCACCTTCCACTGCTTTACTGACCACATGCTTGAGCGTGGCAAGATCTTGTTGGTCATCGGTGACCAAATACAAACGATAGGCGTTCATTTTGTTTCCTTTATGCCTCCAACTCTTCGTTATGAGCCGGAGGCATCGATGTTAAGTTGTTAGTCTTGAATGACGGTAAGCTTGAGTCGTTTTGCCAGTGTTTGTTCATCAAGCTGATACAACTCGTCAAGCAAGGTTAATTGTAAGCTGCCCGGACCGCGCGCTTGTTCGGCGGCTATTTCACCCGCTACGCCAAGTACGGCAGCGGCGGCCAAACCGGTTTCATCACCCACCGCGGCAAATGCGCCAGTGAGTGCAGATAACGTACAACCCATTCCCGTTACGTATGGCATCATTTCGTGGCCATTGCCGAGTGTTACGGTCTGCGATTTCGTCACGATGTAATCTGTCTCGCCAGAGATCACAACGTTTGCACCATATTCTGCAACCAAAAACTCAGCCGCACCTAAAGCAGCATCGCTGCTATCCAGAGAATCGACACCTTTGCTCTGAGCTTGTTCACCAGCCAGAGCAATGATTTCTGACGCGTTACCACGAATGATAAGTTTGTCCGCAAGGCGCGCTATCTGGCGAGATGTTTCTGTTCGCAGACTGCTTGCGCCGCAGCCTACAGGATCGAGGACGACAACTTTACCATTGGCATTGGCTTGCTCTACCGCAAAGATCATACGAGGTGTCCACTCGCTGTCGAGCGTGCCAATGTTGATCACCAGCGCGCCAGCAAATGACATCATTTCTGCCATCTCTTGTTTGGAGTGCGCCATGATTGGAGAGGCACCAATTGCCAGCAGAGCGTTCGCCGTGTTGTTCATTACAACGTAGTTAGTGATGTTCACAACCAACGGTTTTTGTTGACGTACAGCGGTTAATGCTTGAGTGATATTTTCAATTAACATGGGCGTCTCCAATTAATCTTGCTGAGCATTTAAGCCTTGTTGCCAGAAAGCGACTTCCATACGCGTTGCCGTTTTGAATACCTGAATCAGGTTCTGGCCGCGCTGGCTATTGATATCGATTTCAGCCAATAGCTCGTTAAAGTGCGCTGCGCCCTCCGCAACACCTGACTGGAATTCTTCACCGCCATAGAGGGTGATCCAGCTAGCGTATGGGTTACCTTCAATGATGGTGTTTTCATTTTCCATCAACATTTTGCCAATAACCGCATAGCCGATAGAGCAAGGCGCTAATGCCGCATACAGGTCAACCAAATCACCCGTCATACCTGCATCTAGCACATAGCGTGTGTAGGCTACGGTGCCGAAATCTTCCGGTTCGTTTTCCAGATCGGATTCAGTCAAGCCCCATTGACCACAGTAAGTAACATGGTGAGCGATTTCTGAATCCAACAACGCATGAACGCTTGGCAGTGCGCGACGCATGTCATACAAAGTACGTGCTTTATAAATCGCTAATGCGTAAGCGCGCGCGTATTGCTTGAGAAATAAAAAGTCCTGTTTCAAATAATGCAGAAAACAAGGTTGAGCAAGCGTGCCTTGCGCTAATTGCTGAACGAATAGGTGCTCGGTGTATTCCTGCCAGTCTTGACGGCAAGCGTCGATCAAATCTTGGTATTTCATAATGGGATAACCTCAGAATTAGTCAAAGCTAGGCACGTAATCTTTTGCTTTTGGTAGCGTTTCGATGATTTTTTGTGAGTACATGAACTCGGCGTAATCGTCGTAGCGTTTTAGATCAACTGCGGATGGGCGAAGCGCGAAACGAGTCAAAGTGTCATTCCAGGCGCGTTGGTTCAGTTCATTGTTCAGCGTGTCTGGGGAGTAAGCAACAAACTCTTTCCAAGATTGTTTTGGATGGTTCACGATGTAAGTAGTGGCTTGCTCAAGCGCTTTGTTGAAGGCTTTGATGGCCTCTTTGTCGTATGTATTTGCATTCGCGACAAACACAAGTTCGTCATATGCTGGCACGCCGTGTTCTTCCGGGAAGAAGGCTTTAGCTTGGTAACCCTCTAACGCAAGCTGGTTAGTTTCGAAGTTACGTAGTCCACCCCAAATTGCATCCACTTTACCTGATGCCAGAGAGGAAGATAGCGCCCAGCCAACGTTGATGATTTGTACGTCAGAAAACTTCACATTCTCTTGTGCCAACATTGTGCCGATGGTTGCTTCTTCATTACCCGCGATAGCAATACCGATCTTCTTGCCTTTTAGATCGGCAAGGCTGTCGTTTTTACCATTGTCCAGCACCATCATGGTATTCAGTGGTGTTGCGATTAACGTTGCAGAGCGGATAAGCGGCAGGCCTGCGGCAACATCAATCGTCAGACTTGGTTGGTATGAAATCGCCATATCCACTTTGCCAGCGGCAACCAGTTTAGGTGGTGTGCTTGGGTCGGCAGGTTCTTGAATGTTGATCTTCAAGCCTTGCTCTTTAAAGTAACCACGCTCTTTCGCAATAACGATAGGGCCGTGGTTCGGATTCACGAACCAATCCAACATCAAAGTCAGCTCTTTTTCGGCCGCCAGTGCGTTAGTTGAAACAATTGAAGCAAGCAGAGCTGCAGCGCTAATAAGTTTGTTTTTATTCACGGGTAATCTTCCTTTTGGTGATCTCTATTTGTTTTATCTATTTGCTTTCCCAAGGGATGGCTTTTTTCAATAATTTGTCAGTGATGAAGTAGAGTGCGATGGACAGCACGGCGAGGATAAACAGTGCGGCAAACATCTCGTCGATGATCATGCGTGCGTTGGCTTGTAACATGAGATAACCCAAGCCTTCACTTGAACCGACCCACTCGCCGACGACCGCTCCAATTGGGGCGATAACGACTGCGACACGAATGCCTGAAGCCAATGTTGGCAGTGCCGCGGGCAACTGAATGTGACGCAGAAGTAGCCATTTCGAAGCGCCCATCGTTTTCGCCAAATCCAGGTATCCGGTTGGGGTATTGCGTAAACCGTCGTAACAACAAGTCGTAACAGGGAAAAAGATGATGATCGCTGCCATCACGACTTTTGAAGCGATGCCGTAGCCAAGCCAAAGCATCAGAACGGGTGCAATGGCAAATACCGGAATCGCCTGGCTAGCAATCAGAATCGGTAGCAGCCAGCGTTTTAGTGGTTCGAACAGCAACATTTGCAGCGCAAACAGCAATCCCATCGACAAGCCGAGTCCAAGACCAAGCAGGATTTCCTGTGCGGTGACCCAGGTGTGTGCGAGTAACACGTCATAGCGGGAGATCAATCTATTCAGCACATCAACAGGCGCAGGCAAAATGAAGCTGGGCATATTGAACGCCACGACAATCAGTTGCCACAGGCCTAAAATGACCGCAGTGCTGATCACCAAGCGCAGAGCTGGGTGGGTGACTCGTTCTTTTTTGCTGATACGTTCTGAGACGGAGTTGTATTGAGTCATATCACTCATAATCTTTCTCCAGCTGATCCAAGATCGCTTGTTGCAAGGCGGCACATTCGCCATCAAGCACGCGAGGAGGCATCGTATCTGGCACCAGCAGATGTTTAGCTTGTGCAGGCGTGCCTTGCAGTACATACAATTGATTGGCAAGACGAACGGCCTCTTGCGGATCGTGAGTAATCAGCACGACCGTTTTTCCTTTGAGCAGCGTGGCCGATAAGGTTTGCAGCTTATGACGAGTAACGGCATCGAGTGCAGAGAAAGGCTCGTCCATCAAGACCACAGGTTTGTCCTGCATCAGTGTACGAGCAAGGGCAACACGCTGGCGCATACCTCCGGAAAGTTGCGTTGGCTTAGCGTAGGCGTAGTCAGCTAATCCAACTTGTTCGAGCAATTGAATAGCGCGCTGCTTCTCATCGGTTGAATTTGAGTTGGCGTGAGAAAAGCGAGAACTCAAACAAACGTTGTCCAGCACGTTGAGCCACGGCAGTAACAAATCCTGTTGAGCCATGTAAGCGATACGCTCGTGCAAAGCTATTCCGTCAGAGGTCGTCAGTTCACCTTGCCATTTCACCTGTTCATCAAGTAAACCGGCGAGATAGCGCAAAATGGTGGTTTTACCGCAGCCGCTTCGCCCCAGTAAAACCGTCCACTGACCTGCAGGAATGGTTATGTTCACTCCTGCCAGAGTGGGTGCCTGGCTGTCATTGTATTGGAGGTTTACTTGACTAAACTGAATACCAATCGCGTTAGCGCACATACGTGTGGCCTGCGAAGAAGTGGTGAACCGGGCCGTGACCTTTACCGACTTCCAGTTCATCGGCATGGGCGATCGCTTGAGAGATGTACTGTTTACCTAAGTGCACGGCTTTGTGCAGGTTATTGCCTTGTCCAAGGTAAGACGCAATAGCAGAAGAAAGCGTACATCCCGTACCGTGCGTGTTCTTGGTTGGGAAGCGCTTCGCGCTAATGAGTTCTGAAGAGTCTTGCATGATCAGTAGGTCGCTGCTGTTTTCACCTTTCTCCAAGTGACCGCCTTTCAACAAAACTGCTTTTGCGCCGAGTTCACGGAGATCCGCAATCATCTCATTCATTTCAGCTTCGGATTGCGGTGCTGCTTTTCCGGTTAACGCTGCGCCCTCAGGAAGATTTGGGGTGATGATGTCTGCGAGAGGGATGAGTTCTTCTTTTAACGTGCTTATCGCAGAGTGCTCCAGCAATAAATCACCGCTGGTGGCGACCATTACCGGGTCAATGACCAGATGTTTCGGTTGGTATTGTTTAATTTTGTTAGCCACCACTTTGATGATGTTGGCATCGGCCAGCATGCCGACTTTAACGGCCACGATATTAAGGTCAGTAAATACCGCATCGAGTTGGCTTTCAACGTGCTCAAGTGGAATAGGAAAAATGGCTGAGACGCCTTGAGTATTTTGCGAGGTAATTGCAGTAATGACAGAGCATGCAAAACTGCCCGTTGCAGACATGGCTTTAATGTCTGCCTGAATACCAGCGCCGCCACCGCTATCTGATCCAGCGATCGTCAAAACGATTGGGGTTGTTGCAGATGGCGTCTTGTGGGAATTAGGCTGTGATTGCTGCGTCATGGTCGCTCCTATTACAAGACGTATAGGAACTGACTTTGACCACGGTAGGCAGATCGATTTTCGTATCCGCTGCAGCGTGCCTAGTATGTTAGGCGAAAGGCAAAGTGCTCATAGTTCCCTACGTCAGTGCTAACTGAATCAGGTTCAACGGGTCTCGAATTTCGATCTCAGCCAACGCGTAATACGTGGCCCCCCGACTATTTCGTTTTGATGATAGCAGGACACTTACTTAAGGGATACGTTTTTTAAGTGTTCATTTGTGTGTTGTGAGTGATAGAGTAGCCTTTATATGTTTTGTAGCGCGGAATTGACCAGTGCAACTCTCTGGTTTATGTGCAGAAACTGGAATATTTAATAAACAATCGTGGTCTCACTTAGCAAGGATTAGCACAAAACAAGGTTAATAAACTGTTAAAATTTAACGTGTTGCCAATTTAACTTTACTGAATTAACAGTAAGTTATTTAGGAAGGCTAAGACGATCATCAAGCAAGGAGACTTCATGCTTAATTCTGTAACAGCGAAGTCAGTGATCGATCACGCTCTTTTTCTAGGAGCTGATTTCGCTGAGCTATTCGTTGAACATCATCAAACCAACACCGTCCAGATAGCATCTGGTGAGGTGGATAAGGTCAATTCCGGTATTGATTTTGGTATCGGTATTCGCCTCTTCTTCGGTCACAAAGTGCTTTATGGGTACACCAACAGCACAGACGAAGCAGAACTCAAACGCGTCACCTCGTTGCTGGCTGCGAAAGACAAACGTGAGCAAATCGCATCTGCGGGTTCTCTTAATTTGAATCGCTACCCAGTTCAGCACGGATGCCGTTTGCCTCTGAGTAAAGACGCCAATCTGGATTCTAAAATCGCGTTTCTTTTAAAAGTTGATCAAGCGGCACGAGCGGAAAGTGAATACATCAGCCAGTTTATTGGTAGTGTGTTACAGCGAGAGCAGCAGGTATCTATCTTCAACTCGGAAGGTTTACACGTTGATGATACGCGTCATTACATTCGCGTCGCAGGTAACACCGTTGCTCAAAAAGGCAATGAGCAATCTTCTGGCATGGAAGGTCCTGGTGCACTGGCTGGCTGGGAGTTCAGTGAGCAGTTAGATGCCAAGGAACTGGGTCAGACTATCGCTCAGCAAGCTTTGGTTAAGCTTGGAGCGGATGCCTGTCCATCAGGTGAAATGCCAGTGGTTATCGGCAATGGTTTTGGTGGTGTTATCTTCCACGAAGCTTGTGGTCACTTGCTTGAAACAACATCGGTCGCGAAGAAAGCATCCGTATTCCATGACAAGATGGGCGAAATGATTGCTCACACGGCCGTGAACGCAGTCGATGATGGCACCATGACCAACGAGTGGGGCTCAATTCATGTCGATGACGAAGGGTTGCCTACTCAGCGCACTCAACTTATCAAAGACGGTAAGTTAACCAGCTTTATGGTCGACAAAATGGGCGGCATGAAAACGGGTTATGAGCCAACCGGTTCAGGCCGTCGCCAAAACTACAAGTTCGCTCCGACTTCGCGTATGCGTAACACCTTTATTGAAGAAGGTGAGCATTCACTGGACGATATGCTGGCAGGTGTTGAGCGCGGTATTTACGCCAAGAAAATGGGCGGCGGTTCTGTTCAACCAGGTACTGGCGAGTTCAACTTTGCAGTACGTGAAGCTTATCTGATCGAAAACGGCAAAATCACCAAACCACTCAAAGCGGCAACGCTGATCAGTACTGGCCCTAAAGTTCTGAAAGAAATCAGCATGGTGGGTAAGGACATGGCACTTGCTCCGGGTATGTGTGGTTCTGTGAGTGGTGCTGTACCAACAACCGTCGGTCAGCCTTCGCTGAAAGTCGACAATATTCTGGTAGGAGGTGGTAACTAATGAGCCAAGAACAACAACTTCTTAATGCCGTTGATTACGTCCTGTCAGAAGCTAAACGCCAAGGCGCAGAAGCGGATGTGATTGTTAACCGCAACAGCAGCTTCTCTTTGAAAGCGAACCAAGGCAAGCTGGATGAATACAAAGTAAGCTCGAGCCAGGTACTCGGTGTTCGAGTGGTAAAAGACGCACGAGTAGCGACCAGTTATTCTGAGTCATTAGAACAGCCAAGCCTAGATTTGATGCTGACTAATGCGTTGCAGAGTGCTCGCTTCTCCAAGCAAGATGAACATCAAACAATCAGCTGTGTAGACAGCCAGATCACGACGGATGTTGCGGAAATTGCGCAGGAAGACACCACGTCTGTTGATGAAAAAATCGAGCTTTCTCTTGCGCTTGAGCAAGGTGTGGTCAGCTTACCTCATGCTTCAAGCTCGCCATACAACGGCTATAGCGATGGTGAAACTCAACTGATCATTGCTAATACGCGAGGTACTCTGTGTCAGCACTTCGAGCGCTCTTTCAACTGTTACGCCTACACGCTTTTTGAAAAAGGCGGTAAGCAGTCGATGGCGGGTAAGATGTCAGTCGGCCGCCGTTTCGACGAGTTGAACTCGGCTTTCTGTATTGAAGAGGGTTACAACTTAGCCCGTGACTTGCTTGATGGCGGTCCGGTTAAAACTGGCAACTATCCAGCTATCTTCCATATCGATGCGCTGAGCAGTTTGTTCGGTGCATTCGGCAGTGCTTTCTCTGGTGTAAGCGCAGTGAAAGGGATTACACCATTGGGTAACAAGCTTGGTCAAAGCGTTGCAAGTGAATTGATCACCCTGACTGACACCGCATACATGGCAAATGGTATGGCGATTTGTGGTTTCGATAGTGAAGGCTTTGCAACGCAGGACAACGTGTTAATTGAGAATGGTCAGCTCAATACGTTATTGCACAACAGTCACACTGCAAGCTACTTAGGAGCCGTTTCAACCGCGAGTGCTGCTCGAGGAGCGAAATCAAGCCTAGATGTTGCTGCTAACCACAAAGTGATTGCTACGGGCAAGAGCAGTGTTGCTGAAGTTAAAGCGGGTGAGTACCTTGAACTAGTAGAACTTCAGGGTGTTCATTCTGGCGCCGATGCTGTCAGCGGTGATTTCTCGTTTGGTGCTAGCGGGTTCTTATGCCGAGATGGTCAACGAGTTCAGCCTGTACGTGGTATTACTGTTGCGGGTAACTTCTACAAAATGCTGCAAGAAGTGGACGCGGTTGGAGATACTCAGCTAATCAATGACAGCCGAACTTTCTTTGCACCAGATGTGCGTTTTGCACGTTTGAGCATTGGTGGTAAATAAGGCTACCACCAGAAATTGAGAAACAAAAAGAGGACTCCATGGAGTCCTCTTTCGTTTTTTACCATCTGTCAGTGACACTATTCGTAAGCGAAGCACTAGAATTCGCGAATGTCCAATTCATTGTGAATCAGTACTACACACTGAGAAGCAAACAACATCTTAGGACCAAGGCTGATCTTTTCTGTCCCAAGGCGTTTCAAACTGTTGAATGACTTCTTCGGCATTGGAATGTGATCAGTTAGCAAGAAACAAGGGTTTGCCCCAATTTCTGCATCACGAACGAAATCGCCTTTCTTATCCAACATATATAGCTGATGGTCCTCAGCCAGTTCTTGAACCAAACGCTCGAAACTAATGGTACGAACCGTAATACCTGGCTCAACGTCACGCAGCTGCTCTTTGCCCATACCAACCGATGCATCCAAAGCGCGAGCTACAGCAGCGATCAACGTCGACTCGTGGAATCCACCAATATTAGTAATATCATTCGATCGAATCGTAATCGTGCGGGAGTAATCTTTGGTGCTCTCAAGAACCAGGTACACAACGACGTCTTCACGATGTGACTGTGCAACAAACATAGTGTTCATCATAGTGTGAGCAAGGATCTCAGTGTGTGCTTCCTGACCGACACCTTCGAGTAGTGCTTTGCTGGTGGTTGGTGCAGCACGAGCTCGTAAAACAAAAGAGCGCATGAATTTAGCCTCTATATATGAAGAGTGAATGCGCGGAGTATATACCCAGACGACGCTTTGATGCGAGAATTATGAACTTACTTACAAAGCTACGATTGTGGTGCCGATTCTCGCCGCTACAATAGGGGTAACCCTTTAGGAGTGGTATATGGAAATTAAAAAAATCAATAAAGAAGTCTATAAAAAGAAAGTAAACCTGGTGATTGGCGGCTTTGTTGTATTGCTTGCTGTCTCTTCATTAGCCTTCAGTACGCTACTCATTAGTCTTTTTGGCAATACCAATATTCAACCGGAACAATCTACAGGTAACTTTCATTGGAATTTGATTGGCGTACTTCTGTCTCTCGCGACGTCCCTCTCTTTGTTAAACCAATTTAAAACTCACCCTTACATGCGAGAAGTTCTGTACGTTTGGAAGCTTAAGCAAATACACAACAAGATTTACCGTAAGCTAAAAAATATCAAAGCTGCTGCAAGTTCGGATGATTTGAAAGCGCTGACCATTCTCAAGTTCTACTACACCACACAAAGACAAGTATTCGAGTTAGACAACAACACGCTCACCATGAGTAGCGTAACTAAAGAATTAGAAACCATAGAAGAGATCGAAGTGAGCAAATCGCTTTCACTTGATATTACAAGCTTTGAAGAGTCTTGGTTGGATACATTCTGATTGCCTATTTGCTACTTGGTATTAACAAATGAGTGCTAAAAATAAGCGTTTGAGTGAGATTTCATCACTCAGCGCTTTTTTTTGAATTTTTTCTTCAAAAAGGGTTGCCAAGAAAAATCATCTCCCTATAATGCGCCTCCGTTGTCAGGGCAAAGCGGAAACGCAAAAGCAGTTGGCAACAAGGCGAATTAAAAGCTTCTAAAAATTAATTTAAAAAGTGTTTGACACCAAGAATTAGTTCATTAGAATACGCCTCCGCTTTGAGAGAAAAACTTCTCGCAAAGTAAGCTCTTTAACAATATAGACCTATCAATCTGTGTGGGCACTCGTTGATGATAATCCAATTAGGTATTTCTTTTCTTAACGGAAAGCGGTATCAAATTAGGTTTCAATGATACGAAGTGACCATTCGAATTGGGAAGCAGCCTTGAGCTGTTTTGTTTTACTTTTTCAAAAGTGAAAACCAATAAGAGCACAGTCAATTCAAACATTACTTTATGTAATGTTCAGTATTCATTGAGCAGAACAAAATCTTAAATTGAAGAGTTTGATCATGGCTCAGATTGAACGCTGGCGGCAGGCCTAACACATGCAAGTCGAGCGGAAACGAGTTAACTGAACCTTCGGGGAACGTTAACGGCGTCGAGCGGCGGACGGGTGAGTAATGCCTAGGAAATTGCCCTGATGTGGGGGATAACCATTGGAAACGATGGCTAATACCGCATGATGCCTACGGGCCAAAGAGGGGGACCTTCGGGCCTCTCGCGTCAGGATATGCCTAGGTGGGATTAGCTAGTTGGTGAGGTAAGGGCTCACCAAGGCGACGATCCCTAGCTGGTCTGAGAGGATGATCAGCCACACTGGAACTGAGACACGGTCCAGACTCCTACGGGAGGCAGCAGTGGGGAATATTGCACAATGGGCGCAAGCCTGATGCAGCCATGCCGCGTGTGTGAAGAAGGCCTTCGGGTTGTAAAGCACTTTCAGTCGTGAGGAAGGTTTATGCGTTAATAGCGTATAGATTTGACGTTAGCGACAGAAGAAGCACCGGCTAACTCCGTGCCAGCAGCCGCGGTAATACGGAGGGTGCGAGCGTTAATCGGAATTACTGGGCGTAAAGCGCATGCAGGTGGTTTGTTAAGTCAGATGTGAAAGCCCGGGGCTCAACCTCGGAATAGCATTTGAAACTGGCAGACTAGAGTACTGTAGAGGGGGGTAGAATTTCAGGTGTAGCGGTGAAATGCGTAGAGATTTGAAGGAATACCGGTGGCGAAGGCGGCCCCCTGGACAGATACTGACACTCAGATGCGAAAGCGTGGGGAGCAAACAGGATTAGATACCCTGGTAGTCCACGCCGTAAACGATGTCTACTTGGAGGTTGTGGCCTTGAGCCGTGGCTTTCGGAGCTAACGCGTTAAGTAGACCGCCTGGGGAGTACGGTCGCAAGATTAAAACTCAAATGAATTGACGGGGGCCCGCACAAGCGGTGGAGCATGTGGTTTAATTCGATGCAACGCGAAGAACCTTACCTACTCTTGACATCCAGAGAACTTTTCAGAGATGAATTGGTGCCTTCGGGAACTCTGAGACAGGTGCTGCATGGCTGTCGTCAGCTCGTGTTGTGAAATGTTGGGTTAAGTCCCGCAACGAGCGCAACCCTTATCCTTGTTTGCCAGCGAGTAATGTCGGGAACTCCAGGGAGACTGCCGGTGATAAACCGGAGGAAGGTGGGGACGACGTCAAGTCATCATGGCCCTTACGAGTAGGGCTACACACGTGCTACAATGGCGCATACAGAGGGCGGCCAACTTGCGAAAGTGAGCGAATCCCAAAAAGTGCGTCGTAGTCCGGATTGAAGTCTGCAACTCGACTCCATGAAGTCGGAATCGCTAGTAATCGTGGATCAGAATGCCACGGTGAATACGTTCCCGGGCCTTGTACACACCGCCCGTCACACCATGGGAGTGGGCTGCAAAAGAAGTAGGTAGTTTAACCTTCGGGGGGACGCTTACCACTTTGTGGTTCATGACTGGGGTGAAGTCGTAACAAGGTAGCGCTAGGGGAACCTGGCGCTGGATCACCTCCTTATACGATGATTATTCACGATGAGTGTCCACACAGATTGATACGGTTTATGAAGTTTAAGAGATAGAACATCCCCCAAGATGTTCAACTTAGTGTCCCGTTCGTCTAGAGGCCTAGGACACCGCCCTTTCACGGCGGTAACAGGGGTTCGACTCCCCTACGGGATACCATTGGGTCGTTAGCTCAGTTGGTAGAGCAGTTGACTTTTAATCAATTGGTCGCAGGTTCGAATCCTGCACGACCCACCATTATCTCAAGATATGGGGCTATAGCTCAGCTGGGAGAGCGCCTGCCTTGCACGCAGGAGGTCAGCAGTTCGATCCTGCTTAGCTCCACCATTCTTGATTCGATGGGCGATTAGCTCAGTTGGGAGAGCACCTGCCTTACAAGCAGGGGGTCACTGGTTCGAGCCCGGTATCGCCCACCATCTTTAAGCGCATTTCTTTTGAAACAGAAAGTCTTAAGTGTTCTTAAAAATGGTTCTTAAATGAATCTAGCTCTTTAACAATTTGGAAAGCTGACAAATCAAACTTTTTAAGTTTGATTGTAAAGTTCTCAAAGTATTCATGAATTTGAATACAACTAAAAACACATTCAAGTGTTCTTGGAATTTGAGTCCGGCAAAATCGTAGTTTGGCTCTGCTTTTTAAAGCGGAAACAAACTAATGTCTCTCGCTCATTCAAATAATGAGAGACAACTTTGGTTGTTTAACATCAATTCGAAACTCCTTCGGGTTGTATGGTTAAGTGACTAAGCGTACACGGTGGATGCCTTGGCAGTCAGAGGCGATGAAGGACGTATTAACTTGCGATAAGCCCAGATTAGGCAGTAAAAGCCACTTGAGTCTGGGATTTCCGAATGGGGAAACCCACTTACATAAGTAAGTATCCTGTTGTGAATACATAGCAACAGGAGGCGAACCGGGGGAACTGAAACATCTAAGTACCCCGAGGAAAAGAAATCAACCGAGATTCCGAAAGTAGCGGCGAGCGAAATTGGACTAGCCCTTAAGCTTTACACGCGTTAGACGAACGGTCTGGAAAGGCCGACGATACAGGGTGATAGTCCCGTAGTTGACGATGTGTGTTCAGTGAAATCGAGTAGGGCGGGACACGTGATATCCTGTCTGAATATGGGGGGACCATCCTCCAAGGCTAAATACTACTGACTGACCGATAGTGAACCAGTACCGTGAGGGAAAGGCGAAAAGAACCCCTGTGAGGGGAGTGAAATAGAACCTGAAACCGTGTACGTACAAGCAGTAGGAGCAGGCTTTGTCCTGTGACTGCGTACCTTTTGTATAATGGGTCAGCGACTTATATTCAGTGGCAAGGTTAACCATCTAGGGGAGCCGTAGGGAAACCGAGTCTTAACTGGGCGTTCAGTCTCTGGATATAGACCCGAAACCAGGTGATCTAGCCATGGGCAGGTTGAAGGTTGAGTAACATCAACTGGAGGACCGAACCGACTAATGTTGAAAAATTAGCGGATGACTTGTGGCTAGGGGTGAAAGGCCAATCAAACCTGGAGATAGCTGGTTCTCCCCGAAAGCTATTTAGGTAGCGCCTCGGACGAATACTACTGGGGGTAGAGCACTGTTAAGGCTAGGGGGTCATCCCGACTTACCAACCCTTTGCAAACTCCGAATACCAGTAAGTACTATCCGGGAGACACACGGCGGGTGCTAACGTCCGTCGTGGAGAGGGAAACAACCCAGACCGCCAGCTAAGGTCCCAAATTACTACTAAGTGGGAAACGATGTGGGAAGGCTCAGACAGCCAGGATGTTGGCTTAGAAGCAGCCATCATTTAAAGAAAGCGTAATAGCTCACTGGTCGAGTCGGCCTGCGCGGAAGATGTAACGGGGCTAAGTAGTAAACCGAAGCTGCGGCAATATACTTTTGTATATTGGGTAGGGGAGCGTTCTGTAAGCGGTTGAAGGTGTGTGGTAACGCATGCTGGACGTATCAGAAGTGCGAATGCTGACATGAGTAACGATAAAGGGGGTGAAAAACCTCCTCGCCGGAAGACCAAGGGTTCCTGTCCAACGTTAATCGGGGCAGGGTAAGTCGACCCCTAAGGCGAGGCCGAAAGGCGTAGTCGATGGGAAACGGGTTAATATTCCCGTACTTCTTACAATTGCGATGGGGGGACGGAGAAGGCTAGGTGGGCCTGGCGACGGTTGTCCAGGTTCAAGTGCGTAGGCTTGAGAGTTAGGTAAATCCGGCTCTCTTTAAGGCTGAGACACGACGTCGAGCACCTACGGGTGTGAAGTCATTGATGCCATGCTTCCAGGAAAAGCCTCTAAGCTTCAGATTGTAAGGAATCGTACCCCAAACCGACACAGGTGGTCGGGTAGAGAATACCAAGGCGCTTGAGAGAACTCGGGTGAAGGAACTAGGCAAAATGGTACCGTAACTTCGGGAGAAGGTACGCTCTCGACGGTGAAGTCCCTTGCGGATGGAGCTATTGAGAGTCGCAGATACCAGGTGGCTGCAACTGTTTATTAAAAACACAGCACTGTGCAAAATCGTAAGATGACGTATACGGTGTGACGCCTGCCCGGTGCCGGAAGGTTAATTGATGGGGTTAGACTTCGGTCGAAGCTCTTGATCGAAGCCCCGGTAAACGGCGGCCGTAACTATAACGGTCCTAAGGTAGCGAAATTCCTTGTCGGGTAAGTTCCGACCTGCACGAATGGCGTAATGATGGCCACGCTGTCTCCACCCGAGACTCAGTGAAATTGAAATCGCTGTGAAGATGCAGTGTACCCGCGGCTAGACGGAAAGACCCCGTGAACCTTTACTACAGCTTGGCACTGAACATTGACCCTACATGTGTAGGATAGGTGGGAGGCTTTGAAACGAGTACGCCAGTATTCGTGGAGCCGTCCTTGAAATACCACCCTTGTAGTGTTGATGTTCTAACGTCGACCCCTTATCGGGGTTGCGGACAGTGCCTGGTGGGTAGTTTGACTGGGGCGGTCTCCTCCCAAAGCGTAACGGAGGAGCACGAAGGTGGGCTAATCACGGTTGGACATCGTGAGGTTAGTGCAATGGCATAAGCCCGCTTGACTGCGAGAATGACAATTCGAGCAGGTGCGAAAGCAGGTCATAGTGATCCGGTGGTTCTGAATGGAAGGGCCATCGCTCAACGGATAAAAGGTACTCCGGGGATAACAGGCTGATACCGCCCAAGAGTTCATATCGACGGCGGTGTTTGGCACCTCGATGTCGGCTCATCACATCCTGGGGCTGAAGTCGGTCCCAAGGGTATGGCTGTTCGCCATTTAAAGTGGTACGCGAGCTGGGTTTAGAACGTCGTGAGACAGTTCGGTCCCTATCTGCCGTGGGCGTTGGAGAATTGAAAGGGGCTGCTCCTAGTACGAGAGGACCGGAGTGGACGAACCTCTGGTGTTCGGGTTGTGTCGCCAGACGCATTGCCCGGTAGCTAAGTTCGGGATCGATAACCGCTGAAAGCATCTAAGCGGGAAGCGAGCCTTGAGATGAGTTCTCCCTGATACTTTAAGTATCCTAAAGGGTTGTCGTAGACTACGACGTTGATAGGCAGGGTGTGTAAGCGTTGTGAGGCGTTGAGCTAACCTGTACTAATTGCCCGTGAGACTTAACCATACAACACCCAAGGGGTTTTGATGGACTCAATGAAAGAACATTGAATGTGTAACAACGAGAATTAACAACAGCTTTCCAAGTTTTCTCTAGAAATAGAGAGTAAGAATTTGCTTGGCGACCATAGCGTTTTGGACCCACCTGATTCCATTCCGAACTCAGAAGTGAAACGAAATAGCGCCGATGGTAGTGTGGGGTTTCCCCATGTGAGAGTAGGACATCGCCAGGCTTTAAATATCGTTACCTGTGGAAACATGTAACAACATCATCAGTGTACTAATCTGAAGATGACAATTTGTGGAGAGATGGCTGAGTGGTTGAAAGCACCGGTCTTGAAAACCGGCATACGTTAATAGCGTATCTAGGGTTCAAATCCCTATCTCTCCGCCATTTTTCTTACGCATTAAGCCCTTGATTTTCAAGGGCTTTTTCGTATCTACAGTACTGCAAATCACTTTCATGACAATGAGGTGAGACAATGTACTTACAAAAAGCGCCCAACGGCGTATATCAAACCCGCATTTGCATCCCTAAACTACTACGTGAGTTTGGTTATCCTTTCGATATCAAAGTTAGTCTTTTAACTAAAGAGCGCTCAGATGCAATAGAGCGCAATTTTAAAACAGCTTCTTGTATTAAAGGAACCCTGAGTCTGATCGACCATAATCAACCTCCTCTTTTTTCAGCGTTTAAAGCAACGCTTGATAAGAGAATTGAAGCTCTACGTTTCTCATTTACGTCGACTGCTGGTCAATCTTATTCAAAGATATTTGAAGCGCCGCCAGAGCTTATGGAGCACTTCCAAAATGACATATATACTAACTTACCAAGTGAAGTTGACTTAACAAATCTTGAAGAAACTGATCCTGCGATTAAAAGCGTTCCGACTAAAGTGATTCCTTTTTCGAAATTGCTTGAGCGATTTCTAGAAAGTAAAAAGAAGCGCAATGTGCGTCAACTAACAGTTCATCAGCTCAATCAACGTATTTCTCACTGTATCAACTTTCTTGAAACACAAAATGTGAATCGCAATACAGTCTGTATTTCTGACTTAGAAGACTATATTGATCTACTCTATTCGGAATCACGGTCATCAAAAACTAATAAAGATTACTTTTCGGCTGTAAAACAGTTTTTCAAATGGCTGAAATCAAAGAAGTATATTCTAGAAAACCCAACGGAAGATCTCAATCCGAAGTTCAAAAGCCAAAAACACGTTAGTGAACAGCGTGATCGTTGGACTGATGAAGAACTCTCTCAACTAATTCAAAGCCCTGAATTCGTTCAAGCATCATTAGATTTTCAATGGATAAGCAAGCTACAGCTCTTTCATGGACTGCGAACGGGAGAAGCATGCCAGCTCTATATACAAGATATCGTTCTTAACACAAAAATTCCGCACATTAAAATAACGGATCAGTCAAAAGATCAACACTTAAAAAACGAGCATGCTGTTCGTTCTGTTCCACTACATCCCGCTATCCATGAAGACTTCGTACTTTTCTATAAAAGTCGCCTTCATAAAGGTAATGTCCCTTTATTCAATTATCCTCCGCTTGGAAAGGATAAAGATTGGACAAAAACATATCGCACCCAGTTTGGAAAGCTTCAAACCAAGCTAGGTATGCCTGCGGGCAAGCGTCCAACAGCGTATGGATTGCGACACACATTTATCGATGAACTTAAAGAGCAAGATGTAGCAGAACATAGCGTTGCCGAGGTTGTTGGTCATACCAACCCGAATATGACCTTCGGTCGGTATGGGAAGAAACATAAATTAGAGAAATTGCTTGAAATCGTTAGCACGTTCCAAATGGAACTAGAGGGGTAATTATGCAAGAACTCAGTCAATCGCTACGAAAAACTATTGTTCTAGCACTCGAAGAGGGAGCTTCATACCGCGATCAACTCGATCTATCTCGCTTTCTAGCAATGGGGGTTGCGATGGAGCAGATTCACCTTATTGATACAGCGATATCTCTGCTACAGATCCATCCCTATTTGAACCAACACGACTTTGAATCAAAGTACGGTGTACAAAAGGTTCAGCTTACGATTGGCAGCGTGAGTAGCTTTAAGAACCTTCTCAGTCTAGAGGAATATACTTATCGCGACTGGTTAAAAATCAATAAGCTGACTGAAGATGAACCTCTTTGCTTACCATATTTGGTGTATCAATATTTCTCAGACGAAATTCGTCGCGATTTTATGAACGGTGCTTATCTTGTGGATAATCTACAAATCCAACTCGGCTCCAAGCAGTTAAATAGCTTCAAGTTTAAGTGTGGAACTACTGTTGGTATCCCGACAGATGTATTTGACATCATGATCTTTATTTTGATTTCGCGTTTTGGTAGGTACACAGGCTTTAAAATGAACTTAACTGACTCGGTACTGCATCTTTTCTCGCATACAGATAGCGTTGATATAGAAGTCCGTACCTATGCAACCGAGTTTTCGCATCGTACACAACATTCTGTATGCCTTATAGATGATCTCAACGAATCCAGTCCAATGCGCAAAGTGCGAAAGATTATCAAACTGGAGGAGTTTTCCATTTTTCACAAATGTAACTCAAATCGTGAGTTACTAGACTTGTTAGATTTTAGCTGAGTGACGAAATGATGACTAACCAAAACGACTCGCCAAAGGTCACATTAGATATAATGCAGCGAAGTTATTAACGCTCGTTTCTTCAGCGTTCTAATCCCACAACTTTGTATTTCTAAAACCCAGAAGGCGTAGTGTAATTATTTGCACCACGTCATTTTTCGTGACATGCATCACATTTATTGAATTTAATGGTAAACGTTGTATCTTGCAAGGGAAGAAACTTACGATAAGTTAGTTAGCACTCACACTTATAAATATCAATAAGTTACGCTATGAAAAATATTCCAGATATATATATTTTTCTTTATTATACATAGACTTACATCAAAGTTAATTGTGCGTAACTATTGTGTAAAAAGAAACGTTGTGGTTTGATAATAAGCAAATAAACCAGACCATTATACATAATAAGGCTCCGCCAGAAGAGCCGCCCTTAATGGCCTATCACTCTATAGGTCTAGAAATGAACCCTACGAAGAAAAATGAAAAATCCCCTCGCCTGAAGTCTCGAATTCAAAAAGCTCGGAAAGGCACCCGCAAGTCTAAAGTCTCCCTTGATAAAAATGATCACAAGCTCAATTCTGTTGCTCGTGCTGTTTGCCATGCGTTAGAAATCAACGAGCCAGTGGTAGCAGAATCTACCTTTAATGGAATGAAAACACATGGCAGACATATCATCAGAAACTTGGGGGAAAAGCTCCTTTCTGAACTCACTATTGAAGATATTGATAATCTAACAACTACCCTCCTTAAACAGGGAAAAAAGGGTAAGGTTATTAACGGTTGTTACACTATCTTGCGAGCTGTTTGCTCTAAAGCCTGCTTGTCTGAACATCAGAAAAACGACTTAATGGAAGGTATCAAAAACCTGAAAGTTGTTAACGATGATCCTTTTCCCTTAACCGAAGACGAAGTTCGTCAATTATTGTTGACTGATACCGACAATGAGATGGCAAAAGACATGGCTTCTTTTGCCATTCTAACGGCATTACGTATCAGCGAACTCATTTGTACTTGCTGGGAAAATATCGAGTTTTATACAGAACAAGGAATTGAAAAATGTCGACTATACGTTGACTTAGCAAAACCTCTAAACAAGTACAAAGTAACTAAAACAGAAGAGTCTGAACGAACAATTGAGCTATCAGCAGAAGCCGCTCAAATACTCCGCAAACTAGAGAGCTTAACTGGTGACAAAGATCCAATCGCTATTGACGTTGTGCAACGAGATAACATCACAGTTAAACGAGAAAAACGCAGGTTTGTTTTTTTTAATGAGCAAACGGGTCATCCATGGCTGAACCCTAAACAGTTTGCGAAGCAGTTCTTTACTGGTTTCTTGAAAGAGGCAGGTGTTCCTCATAGAGGCCCAAACCAATTGCGACATACGGGAGCGTCGATACCTTTTAATCGTGGAGTCAGTGTAGCTTGGATCGCGGAATTACTCGGGCATCGAGACGTCAGCATTGTAGAAAAGCATTATGCGAAACGTAATAAGGTAAGTTTGAAGAAAGAGCAAGTCAAAGCAGATAGGACAATAGCAGAACTATTTAAAACGGGTGATTCAAACAGCATTTTCGTACCCAATGACATTGTTGAAACTAAGCAAGCAGCGCAGTCCATCGCCAGTGATGATAAAGCATTTATACAAAACTTACTCGAACTAGCACGGGTTGCAAAGAGTGATAAACACAGAGAGCAAATCTACAAAATTATCGATGATACGCTTAAAGTTGGACAGTAATTATGAATACTACTTTGTCTTCCTCTCTTCCTGCCTTCCTCGGTCAGGAAGAAAGTCTTGTATTGCTCCGTGAAAGATTTTCCGCTGAACTGGAAAAACAAGGCTATTCAACAGAAAAAGGTAAAACCATTGACGAGTATGCCTCAGCATTTAGCGATTTAAACACAGCACCCACTTCAGCAAAAGCGCTTCAAAAGCGTGTTGGTGGTGATTTTAGGCGAGTAGCGATCGCTTTCAAAATACTTAGGAAAGCTACAAAACCAACTACTGTCGTTCGTAATAAAGCGCTGTGGTTTGTTGACTCTGAGCAGCGACTGACTTCTGCGCTTCAAGCCGAAATGTCTATCGTTTGGAAGGCTTTCGATGGTGAGGTTCAACAGCTCGTTAGCGCCCATACCCAAGAATCTCTTAAGCAAATTGATGAATTAGAAAAAGAAAACAAAGAGCTTGTTGAGTTCATTGACGAATTGCAAAAGCAGATACGGCAAACTGATTCACAGAGTCAAAAGTACAATGAGCTAGAAAACAAACTTGCTCAATCAGAGCAAGTTGTTTCGGACTACCGCGCTAGAGTTGACCAACAACAGCAAAAGCTCGATACGTTACTTTTGGTAAGTCAGGAGCTTTTTGTTGAACGCGCTCGTGCGAAAATGTTAGACGAGCATATCGCTTCATTAACTCGCGATAAAGAACGCCTACAAGAACACAACACAAAACTCATTGAAAGTCTCACGAGCGCTCATCCAGATTGGTATTTCGGCGATTTGAGTGATGCAGATTCCAGCTTATCCGAAGAACTCCATGTCGACGACAGTGTGGAAAATTGATGTAAAAGCCAAAGAGCAAGGTTACCCCAACCCCGTATGAAGCTTCATCGGGTTGGGAATCTAAGCGGCTGCTTAGGAACGCTTGGGCTGCGCCCAAACCCCTGAAAAAACTGGCCAACAAACAGAATTAGACCTATCAAAGTAGGCGCATCTATGATTAAAAAATACAAGAAAAAACAGATAGAAGAGCACTATCTTAACAACCCGAAGCTCACCAAAATATTTGAAGAAAAGCTTGAGTACTGTGTCGAGCACAACATCAAAATTACCAAAACCCGCATGACGAAAGAGACGAAACTGAAGTCAGCGGAAGTGGATGCTCTTTATCATCATTATTGTGAAGCAAAGAGTACTCGTATAGAAATGAACTGTACGCTCTTAGATAAAAAGATCTGGAAATACAAAGCTGAGCAAGCAGGAAAAACGGTGTCTCAGATTGCTTCTGAATCCCTACATAAAACTCAAATCATAGTGCCTTTTGCAGAACAGACTAGAAAAGAGATGTTAGGCGTAATCCATGAACGTGTACGTTTCAATTCTCTGCTTAATCAGACCGTCAAGTGGTGTAACACTCATAAATCTGGAGCGGAAGCAGTTCAAATCTTGCTAGAGCTTAACCAGCTCAACAAAGCATTTGAGCAGCACGATCTTCGAGTAATGAATATTCTAGCCAATCCACAGGTTGACTATAAATACCGAGTCGCAAAAGTAGATCCATTATCGGTGGAATTATGGCAGTAATATCATTTTTCCAAACTAGTGGAAAAGACCAGACTAACCCACAAGCTGCAACAAACTATCTCTATGGTCCTCTGTGCAGCCTCAGTGACGAGCAAAAAAGAATTTACAGCGATGCTTATCAAATGCGTAAATCTGCCAGAGAAACGAACGACATACAGACAGAGTGGGAATGCGACTACATTCTCCAGCAGCAAAAAGGAAAACGTAGAGAACCGCCACCAGAAGCAATTAATGGTAATCGCAAAGCGGTCGAATATGCGATTGCACATACGCCTCACCAACATAAATATGTTTCTGGTGTGATTGCTCACGCGTTGGAAGATACAGATAAGTTGCAAGCTAATCCAGAAATTGAAGCGGAATGGCGAGAGTTATTCGAAGACTTATGTTTTGCGGGGTTCCCCACCAATGAACGTCTAATTGATTGGGTGCGTCACACGCACCAAGGCAATATTGAAAATCATTTTTTGATACCAAGGATTCACCTGGCAACAGGATTGTCATTCAACCCTGCTCCACCAGGGCATGAACAAGACTTCAATCTACTGCGGGATTACTTAAATCTTAAGCATGATTTAGTGAGTCCTCTCGATTCTCTTCATAAACGACTTACTCAAGACGGTAGCGGCTTTGACAAGCGGCACAAGCTAAAGAAAGCAATCAATGTCTGGATTAAAGACATGATTGCTAATAATCGAGTAAATAACCGCAATGACATTATACAAGCACTAAGTAGCAATAAGTTTAAAGAAATGGTCGGGGTTACCCATGTTAGTGAATCGAGCAACTTCGTCCGTTTGCACTTTAAAGACAAAAAGAACGTGCGTCTTCATGGTTTTGTGTTTACTGATCAGTTTCGTTCTAGAAACTCCTTAACCCAGTCCAGTGAGCCATTACAAAGCAAACAAAGTCGACTAGAGGAGTTAAAAGACCAACTCAATAAAGCGATTATTAAACGAGCTAACTACAACAACAGACGTTATGGATTACACAAAAGTAAGCCCGAGTTCAATGTGAGCAAAGTGCATTACTTACCTTTGAACTCCCGTTGGACAGCTACGCCATCTTTTTACATACCGCAACCTCACGTTAATTTTGCACAAATACCCGAGTTCAACCCATCCCTAAAAGGTTTTGAGATGGTTAAGCAAATTGAAGAAAGAAAGGCACTAACTGAACGAAACGCAAGGTTAGCGTTAGAACAGTATCACGAACAACAACAAAAGTTTATCCAAGAATGGATGAGTTTTTTGCTAGAAGGGAAAATAGAATATGAGCGACATCGAGAAGCAATTAGCTTCACAAATTATGTCATTGACGAAGAATCAGCAGATTTCAAACGAGCATTTACTCGCTATGATCGAGACACAGAACGAGTTTTACTTGAACACGATAAAAGAAATCCAAGAACAGTATCAACGCGAACGCAAAACAATCCTGAACGAAATTATTCAGACACATCAGAACATTCAGCAGGAATACCAAGCCTCAGTCGAAGCGTTACAGGGGCTATCGAAAGCCTCAAACGAAGTATCCGTATCCACGAGACAGCAAATCGAGCAATTGAAACACCGCTTGAACATGCTGGAAAGCTCGCAGAAAGACAGCGGGATAGCTATCTCGAACTTAGTCGAGCTTTTGACGTTATAGCTTCCGAACCGACATTGAAAGATGAGCTGAAATCGCGCTTGGTTAGAAATGAAGCACATAAAACATCACTTGTGAAAAAAGACGGTTTGAGGCGGGTTCTTAAAAAACTAACGAAGCCACAACCGCATGAGCAAGAGAGATTGGAGCGTTAAGTTGAATTGAAATTATGACAACAAAATCTCTTCTAGTAGCCTAGTGCAGATACCACACCCAATAATGTGTTAGTAAGGAGGAGATGTCATCAGCGTCAATTGAAGATCATAGCTTGCTGTGTTTTACCCCCGATAGGGGGTAAACTTCTTTTTACCCCCTATCAGGGGTAAATCTACCCTTAATCGAAGGTAACATGAGAAATTGTTATGTTGATAACATCGTCCAAGCAGTTAATCAAGTGGCACACATGGATACTCGCTCAATGATATTGCAGCGCGACTAGGGGTATCTGGAAAGACGCTTTATAAATGGGTGTCAAAGTTCTCAAAGCCTTCAGCAAAGCGTAAACAAGACGACGATCTCCCAGCGGAGGTAGCACGCTTTAAACGTCAATTAAAACGAGCAGAGCAAGAAAGAAATATATTAAAGGAAGCCGCTCGGTTCTTTGCACATCGAGCCACAATCGTATGAGCAAGAGGGATTAGAGTTATAACTTGAATTGAAATTATGACAACTGAATCTCTTCTAGCAATCTTGTGCAGGTACCACACTCAATTAATGTGTTAGTAAAGAGGAGATGCCATCTTACTTCCTACCGCGAAACTAGATCCATATATAATTCACAGCGTACGCTTCGTGTTTTCTACACCGAAAAACTTTTGCCTCAACGTCAGTTAGATCAGATGGGCAGTTTACTTTTAGCCTTACTCTTGCAAGTTACGTCTGGTTGGTCTATCTGAATGTATAGTAAATAATCACTTCTGTGATAGCATTGTCAGATACATGAAGCTTTGGTGACGTGAAGGCGGTAGCTTGCTGATTTTCCTTAAATTAATCGAGCATCCAGTTCTTTGTAAAACCAACGCTCAACTATCCGTTGTGTTGAGGCTTTGTTGACACCAAAAGGTCGACCTTTTCGCCAACCCAAAAGCCTATGGAGATAGAGTATAGACGAGACCACATGAGTAAGCTGAAGGGAATGTTCACTAACTGGAAATAATACAATAATGCGATCGTTAACCGAGGCACGATGCTATCGTTGATTGGTGCTCTAACACCCCGTAGGAACGCAGAGATAGACAAATTTAACTTAGCCATGATTTAAGAGTCAGGAATGAATAAAGATAATGTAGAAGCAGCTTCGGCTGTGCAATCAGTTGTTGAAGAAAAAATTAGAGGTATGAAAGATAAGGCTAATCACAACAAATTTGAAGCATTGTGGAGTTTTAAAGCTGTAATGTTATCGACACTTCTAAGCCCTTTATTCGTAGCTTTTGGCGATGGATTAGTCTACGGAAAAATCATACCTGCCATTCTTTCTCTTATCGCTGCCGCTTTTACTGCATGGATTCAATTAAGAAAGCCTCAATCTCTTTGGACAAATTACAGAACAGCCCAAAGAAGAATGGAAGTTGAGTTAGATTCCTATAAATTCAAGTTACATGGCTATGATGATGAAGGTTGTAACCCAGAAAAAATACTAATGACAAGAGTCAACGATATTTATTTGGAAACACACTACAAATGGAGCGACTTGGTTCCTACTGCACACGAACTAAACAAAATCAATAATGCTGGAGATGAAAGTGCCAAGAAACAGTAGAAGTAGAAAAGGAAAAAAACAGTCTAATTTGTCAAAGGTTTTAGGTCGAGATCGCAGTAGATACAATGTTGTGGCTTGTTTTCATTTAGAGTTAAGTGCGAGTGAAATTGAAAACGCAGTAAGCTTAATCTCCAAGCGTGGTGATTTTTCCAAGCAAATTAATCTAAGTTTGAATAGTGATTTTAAAGATTATTATGACGTAAACCTTCCATTTTGCGATCTTTCAAAAAATGTTTCCTGGTGTTTAGGTGTATTAATATATCATAAAAACATAGTCAAAATATTCACTATGCTAGAAAGAAAATTACAATATATGATTCTTAACGAGGATTATGTGGAAGCTTTACGTAATCTCGATGAAATAGATCAGTGTTGTGGTATGTCTACTTGGTCGCTTGGAATACGTTCATCAATATTGAAACTAATGGATGATGATAATAATCATACAGAATTAGTCAAAAGCATATTAGAAAACCCTAAATATAATGGTTTTTTTAAAACGATATGTAAATATACCTTTGACCGTTATGACGAAAGCTATATTAACATTAGTACTGCAGAGTCGTTTAGAAAGCAACTAATTAGGACGCTTGATTCAGAAGTTAGTGATTTTTTGATCTATAAGATAACACCTAAAAACTATTTATCTGACTATGATATTGATTTTAATAGCGTTTTAGATAATGAGAAAAGAAGCTCCATTATTGATATTTATAAAGCAATGACGGCTTATATTGAAAGTGAAGTTGCTAAGAACAAGCCACTCTCAAATCAATTGAAAAATACTATATTGAAATTGAGTTCGATTACAGATGAGGCAATAGTAAGGAACTCAAAAAAATTCTTTAATATAGGAAATTCTGATAATAAATTCTTTTTTGATCATAGCCTTATGGACTTGTATACGGAGGGGAAATATACCGATCTGGTATTTTCACATTCCCATGAAAATACTAACTACAACTTCACAACTTTTGAGATAATTGTCAAGGCAATGGCAAGAATTGAAGAAAACTCTTTTTCAGGCATAAAAAAAAGAATTGCTGAAAATATAATTTCAGTTATTCTTAAAAAAGATGACTACTACTCTTCATACTATTCTTTGCTGAACTTATGCTATGCATTTTCTAGTCTCGGATGGTTTCAAGAACTACAGTTGTTTATATCTAAAGAATTTAAATTCATTAATGAAGAGTTAAATAAAAAACTAGAAAGGTTGATTTCTCTAAATTCAGTTGAAGATACACCTCGAAAACTTAAATATTTTAAGGGTAAAAACGCAGATTATTTTAGTGATTTTTTGTCAAACGTTAGTGAAAGATCTATTACAGCAAAGCTATTTAGAGCTTTAAACAACGATAATATAGTCGAAAAGTATGATGAATTAATTCCACCAGACATAGACAATATCAGGGCAAAAAAATATAAAGCGATAACATATATTAATAACGGTAAAAAATCAGAAGCTATTGCTTTATTTGAAAGTGTTATAAACAATAGCCCATTACTAGACTCTTATGATGGCCTAAAATTTCTCGTAAATGCATACATAGATAACGGTGATAAGGATAAAGCAATTGGTATTTTTGTTGACCATGTCTTAGGCAATAAAAATAATATTCTAATCTTTGATGTAGACAAAATTGCAAACTCTGCAAGAGAACTGGTAAATGAAACAAAAAATATTGAAGTGCCAATATGTTTATCGCTTTACTCTAGGTATATAGGAGATAAGTTTGACTCTGCATTAAAAGTCAGTATTGACCAATTCTTAACGATGAATGCTTTAAATACACCATCAGACTTGTTTGATAGAGATATTGGAGTCACTGAAGATAAAGTAGATTACTTTTTAGAGCATGTATGCACAACTAATAATATGAAGTTGTCACTTTTGTTTGATAATAAAGAACAAATTGAACTATGTAGAATTAAAATATGTAATGGACTTATTGAGAAAGGCGTATCCAAAGATAAGCTCGATAAGCTTGTGGAAGAAACCAAGAGTATAACTAAAGAGCAGGTTTTTAAAAAGGCTGCGGCGCAAGTCGATCAAAGCCGAATCTATGTAGATACTAGTTCATTAAAAGACAATCGTTCTAAAAGCTTTAAAGATGTCTTCAACCGATTTTGCGAACTTAAAATGGCAGACTATTCGGGATTCGAAGATGAACAAACTCTTGCTAATATAAGTAAGATATTACCAGGCATTGAAGGTAATATCTTCGATGCAGCAAGCCAATTGCATATTATGAATGTGAACTTTAACGAAAAGAATAGAACTTTTCATAAGTTAATTAGTATGCTTAGAGATGAGTTTACATTTGGTGAAAAAGGGCTAAATAGCTACCTTAGTACTAGAATAAGACATGGAGTTTTACCTACGGCACTGAGGAAACCTGTTCAAAATGAAATGTTGTGGTCTGCAATTGATACTGAAACCCAAGAAGCAAAAAACAATACATATTGGCCAGGAAAATTCGTAAACTTAGATGACAAAGATCGAAAATATCTAATATTTAGCCTTGCAAAATTTACAAAGTCTTTTGAAAAATTTATCGATGAAATAAATGACAGTTGGTTACAGATTGTTTCGCTTGATCAGGATATTAGTAATATCAAGAAAGGTGTGAACAAAAGTAAAGCCTTATTCAATTATTCTATATCAGTAACTGAAACTTATATTCTTCAATCATTAATAAAAAATGATGAGTATGCAAATCTTGTTGAATTTGTTTTGTCTTGGTTATGGCACAGGACCGATACTAATCTTTTGGCGATTCGTCATGAGATAGAAAATAAAGCTTTAGAAAGATTTAAACTGATATTTGATGAGCTTGAGAAAGATATCAACACACTTAATCTAGAAAAAGAACAGGCAGAGCTTATATTAAGTTCCATTAGAAAGGCTAGAGAAGGACTGAGCGGTCAATTAACAGTGATTGCATCATGGTTCAAAAGATCTACAGCAGATAATATAGAAGAGTTTGAACTGAATACAGCAATTGATATCGCTTCACGCTCTACAAATGTAAATGTTGATATTGTTAATTGTCCATCAATATCAATAAAAGGTAGATATCTATCGAGCTTTGTAGATATATTCTATATTATCTTTGAAAATGCCGTAAGTAAAAGTAAGATTTCAGATAACTCGCTAATGGTTAAAGTGGACATTAGCATTAAGGATTCAGAACTTGTTTTAGCATTCGAAAATAATTGCGTTCAAGTTGATGTTGATGCCAAAAATAGCGATCTAGATGAATACCGCAACGTATATGGTGATAAAGAACTGATGGCAGCGGCTTCTCAACATGAAGGTGGAACTGGAATATTTAAAGTTTGTAATACTATAAATAAGGATTTCGGCATTGAGCACACGAATGAGTTTGGATATTCTAACGAATGTTTATTTGAAACTAAAATCGTCCTTAAAAACGCCCTTGAGGTAATTACTTATGAAGATTTTGTTAGTTGAAGATCAGTTGGATAAAAAAGAGAATATACTCAATTTCATTGAAAGTATATTCTCAGATTTTGAAGTTTCAGACTGCAGTTCTTTAAGAGGTGCATTAAGAGAAATTGTATCAAATAATAATTATGACCTAATTTTATTGGATATGAGTATGCCTGCATTTGATCCATCAGAATCGTATATGGATGACTCTCCTGAAAGTTATGCTGGTATGGAATTAATGGAACAGATGAAACTACGTTCAATTAAAATCCCAGTTATAGTCGTGACCCAATTTTCTTCATTTGAAGGTGGTTCTGTAGCTCTGGATGGTCTTTCAAGCAGTTTCGTTAGCAAGTTCCGTGATTTCTATTATGGACATGTTTACTACAACTCAGCAAATGAAAACTGGAAAAGCGAGTTAGAGGCGAGAATTAAAAGTCTTAATGAGAGTAAATAACGATGGCCAAAGCGAAGATATTAGTCGTAGATGATAATTATGAGAAGGTACAAGGAATCGCAGCGTCTCTTAAAGAGTTTAATTTTGAGATTAAGACAGTACTTTCTGCAAGATGCGCTCTTATGGAGCTGAAAAGTACAAAATATGAATTACTCGTATTAGACCTGCAAATACCAGAAGCTTTGGGAGAAGATATTGACCCCGATGGTGGAGTCAAGCTTTTAAGAAATATCGCAGACAATGTTATGATTAAAAAACCTAAGCATATATTGGGTTTCACTTCACATCAAGATTCTTTCCAATCATCAAAAAATGAGTTTGACTCTAGAGGATGGTTGCTGCACTTATTTAATGGTGATTTTGACGTAATTAAGAGCGCTATTTGTTCCCAGCTACAATACTCTGCAACAAACAGTGATTTCTGTGATGTTGTTATTGTTACTGCACTCGAGCATACTGAGTTAGAAACTGTTCTTAAACAACAAGTAGGTTGGGAAAAATTACCCGACAAAAGCGATCCTAGTTCTTACTATAAAGGAACTATTTCTAGCTGCCAAGGCAATGACTTATCGATTGTAGCTGTTTGTTGTCATGGAATGGGAATGGCTAATGCTGCTTCAATTACTATGAAGGCTTGCCTTAAATTTAGTCCACAATACGTTTTGATGACAGGCATAGCAGCAGGTATCGAAGGAAAGGTGAAGCTTGGTGATATACTTATTGCTGAAACATGTTGGGATTGGGGCAATGGTAAACAAACTTTAGTAGATGGTAAGCCTCAGTTTTTAGCCGCACCTAAGCAAGAGATTATTGATGAGTCATTGAGGATAAAGCTTCGAACATTAGCGACTAACAGAGATTACTTAGACGAAATTTACAATAATTGGCCTAGTTCCTTAAGACCTTCTTATGCTCTTTCTGCCCATTTAGGGCCTTTGGCCTCAGGTGCTGTAGTGTTGGAAGACCCCAATGTCGTTGCTGAAATTAAACGAAATAATCGAGAGACAGTCGGAGTTGAAATGGAAGCATACGGTGTAATGTTAGCTTCGAGACTGAGTAGTTCAACGCCTCCAAAGTCTTTGGTTATTAAGTCAGTTTGTGACTTTGCCGATCCATCAAAAGATGACTCGTATCAAGGTTATGCAGCTCATACCAGCACAAGTTTCGCCTTCAAGGTAATCGAAAATATTTTGGATGCGTAAACTACCCACCTTTAGAATAGAATATTATTTTTGCTTTCTATCAGGGCATCTCATTGATTCCCAAATCTTTTTAAAATTAGTTGCGTTTTAAGTCTTTCTTATCTTGTCTGGTAACCCAGAGATGAGTTGAACATCGCTACATTGACTTTTTGTAAACGACCTGTAATATTATGTCTAAGCCAATTGACTTAGACACTTGCAATCGATTTGCGTAACTAGATGTGGAAAACTCTTTTATATACAAGGGTTTGCGAAAGATTTTTAGCAAGCGATAGGGTTCAAATCCCTATCTCTCCGCCACATTTAGAAAGCCTGCAAAGAAATTTGCAGGCTTTCGTCGTTTTAGCCAATGGAAAAATTTAACGGGATTTCTAAATCCCTAGTTGAACGCAACCCCGGCACTCAGCCACATTTAGTAATACTAATGACATTAATTAAGTGGTCAGTTTCGTCCCGTATCTAAAGCAGAGCGAGATAACTCTGCTTTGTTCTCTGCAAAACGATTCCAAGCAGAGCAAATGATATCAACAATCTCTTCATAGCTATCAAAGCATCGGTTTGCTAATTCATTCTGCCGTAACCAACTCCATACTTGTTCGATAGGGTTTAGCTCTGGAGAATAGGGTGGAAGTTTGATGACACTGACATTCTTAAAGTCATTGGTAATGTCTTCTGTATGCCATCCTGCTCCATCCATAACAACGACGGCGTGACGCCCCTTCTCCGTGACTGCCGATATTTGTTTTAAGTGCTCTATCATGATGTCTTTACTAACCCAGGGGACAACGATAGCCTCACCAATTCCTTTGCTGGGACAAACGGAACCGAACAGATAGGCATACTCAAACTGTTGTTGCTTCTCGGCTCTTGGGCGAGTTCCTTTTTCAGCCCATAAACGTGTGGTCGCGTTTTGTTGCCCAAATCTGGCTTCGTCCTGAAACCAGGCATCGACACACTCTAAAGCTATATGTCCTGGGATCTTAAGGATCGTTTCTATTTTAAATTTTTTTAAAATCGTCTTGTATTTGTTGAGATTGTTTGGGGTGTTTTGAGCGGGAAGTTATCCATGAAAAGCCCATGTGGTCGAGCAGGTAATAGATAGAATCAGGGTGGTAGTGCTGGCCAAATTCTTTCACGATATAAGCGTGGATGTCGGCACCAGTCAGTCGTCCGCCTTGTGTATCATTGGCTTTATCTTTTATGTATTGGCTCAATTGCTCTTTTTGCTCGGAAGTTAAGAATGGTGGTCTTCCTGTTCTTGGCTTTTCTTGCAGTCCTTCCAGCCCTTCTTCAAGAAAGGTCTGAACCCACTTATTGACACTGGTTCGGCTTACCTTGAGAAACTTGGCGATTTGTGTGCGAGAGTGCCCATCTTTGAAATGAGCGAGGGCCAGCAGTCTCATTTTCATCTGGATGGATTTCTGCTGGCTTGCGAGCTTTTTAAAGTCGATATTATTGAGGCTATCCATAGCGAATCAGTTCTATTGTTGGATGGCTTCAATTAGATCATATTTTTAGTTAGATTGGTATAACGTCTTGCTTATCAAGTAAGTACTTCTTCTAAAATTTACCTTTCTCGAACCTCTTTCTGTACATTTGCTTTCAAGTTAAGTTCGCGTCGATTCTTTTCCGTGCAATAGTTTCTTCATTGGCTAGTAAGATTTCTGTGAAGCGGTGCTTTATAGGGTCCTTAATAGCATTTTGGTAAACTTAACAGAGAGATAAAGTGTGTTACTTATTTGGAGGATGAATGAAGTTACTGTACTGGTTAGATGAATGGCGAACGTATACCCGTATTGAACAGCGGTCTAAACTACCGATTTCCGGGTTTGATTTACTTGACGATGTGTATGTTAGGTATGAGTTAGTCGATCCGAATAAGCCTTTACTGTTTACCTTTTCTCCTTCTGGTACTGATGTTCAGGTACAGGTGTCAGCGCCGATGTAAAAATGACCCACTAACGCCGATTTAAAATTGACCCACCTGAGTCAAACTATCCGTTCGTAACATGGACAAAGCGGCGGATTATGATCAATCAGGAGCAACTAGTGGAAATACACGTTTTACATCAGCAAGGGTGCAGCATCCGCCGTATCGCAAAGGAGCTGGGGATCTCAAGGAATACCGTTCGTACTTATCTGCGAGATAGAAGCAAAGCACCCGTGTACCCCGAGCGTCAATCCCGACCAACTAAACTTCAGCCCTACCATGACTACTTGTGTACGCGGATTGAAGCCGCAAAGCCTTATTGGATACCCGCAACCGTCTTACTACGTGAGTTAAAATCACTTGGTTATGAAGGCGGTATAACGATGCTTAAGGAGTACATCAAACAGTACAAACCAAGTACGCCTGTCGACCCTGTCGTTCGGTTCGAGACATTGCCAGGTGAGCAGATGCAAGTGGACTTTACGACCATCACCCATTACGGAGTCCGTGTTAAAGCCTTCGTGGCAACGCTTGGTTATAGCAGAGCGACGTTCGTTCGCTTTAGTGAACGAGAGCGCCAAGAAGACTGGATAGAAGGTCTTGAAGAAGCGTTTGAATACTTCGGTGGCGTCCCCAAAGAAGTTCTGTTCGATAATGCGAAAGCCATCATGATAGAGCGTGATGCATACGGTGAAGGTGAGCACCGCTGGAACCCTGCACTGCTCACCGCAGCCAAGAAGTACAATTTTAAACCGAGAGCCTGTCGTCCATATCGCGCAAAGACCAAAGGAAAAGTGGAGCGATTTAACTCCTACTTGAAGAATAGTTTCGTCACTCCTCTTGCGGCGACACTCAAGCAACACGGACTTAAAATCACCGTCGATGTTCTTAATGGACATATCGGCGCATGGCTAGAAACCGTCGCTCACCAACGAACTCATGGTACGACAGGTGCAAAGCCTCAGGTTCTCTTAGATGAAGAGCGCTTTACACTTCAGTCGCTACCATCGCCGACACGCCCAGTCACACCACTAACAATAAGCGATAGTGTGATGCCACTTGAGAGCTTCCAGCACCCACTCTCGACGTATGATGCGTTGTTGGAGGTACGACCATGAACCTTCAAATGAGTCGTATCGAGGCTGCCTGTGCAACGCTGAAGTTACAAGCTATCGGTCAGGAGTGGCCGAGACTGGCAGAAGCAGCCAACAGTCGTGAACTGAGTCTAGCCGATTACTTAGAGTCACTTCTGAACGCTGAACTGGAAGCGCGAGCAGAACGCACAAGAGCCACACTGACTAAGTTCGCCAGCTTCCCAATGGAAAAAACGTTCGATGACTATGACTTCAAGTTCGCAACGGGTGCCCCAAGAAAACAGCTCAAGGAGTTAACAGGGTTAGCCTTCATTGAGCGAAAGGAAAACGTGGTATTACTCGGCCCAAGTGGCGTTGGTAAGAGCCACCTTGCAGTGAGCCTTGGCCAAATAGCGGTTCAAAAGGGCCTAAAGACACGGTTCATCACCGCAGCAGACTTGATGCTTCAGCTATCTACAGCAAAAGCTCAGGGTAAGCTTGAAAGCTACTTGAGACGAAGTGTACTCGCACCTAAGCTACTTATCGTCGATGAAATCGGCTACTTACCGTTCGGCAGAGAAGAGGCCAACTTGTTCTTTAACGTCATCGCCAAACGTTATGAGCAAGGCAGCATTATCGTGACCAGTAATTTGCCGTTCTCTCAATGGTCAAATGCGTTCGCCGATGATACAACGTTGACGGCGGCATTACTCGATAGACTTCTTCATCACTCGCACATTGTACAAATCAGCGGTGAAAGCTATCGATTAAGAGGAAAGAAAGCGGCTGGAACCATACCAGCGGTTCTAGAAAGTCTATCTGAAGGCAAAAGTTAATTGTATGGGTGGGTCAATTTTACTTCGGCGATAACGTCGATAAGTGGGTCAATTTTAAACTGGCGTTGACAACAGGATTTAAACCCGAATTTTAAACCCTGGGGTTATCAGCTCGCAGAACAGCAAGAAGTGAACATTATTGCTTTCCAGCATTTGGGTAAAAGTAATTGGTTCCGAAGTCGTAATTTGATTTTCTTTCTTGAGCAGTTATCCGAGCTATTAGCGCCCTTTAAGTGTCGTTTGGGTTATGGTCAGAGCCGAGGTGGCTTTGCTGTTGGTGCATTTTCAGAGTTGCTAAAGTTGGACCATGTCCTGCTGTTTTATCCTGTTAGTACGAAGAATAAGACTATTGTTCCATGGGATGACAGACCTAGCACTGATTTAGCTCAGCAGTTTGACTGGGAAAGTGGCTACCATGATCGAGATTTGGGTGATGCCAAAGGTTACGTTATTTATGACCCTACCAATTGCATCGATCGTCTGCATGCAGAACGTTACCCGGAACTCACGCACTTAAAAGTTGTTGGAATGGGGCACGGAACCCAATCCAACCAATTGGATAAATTAGAATTTTTTAATTCAGTGGCGGAGGAATTTATCCGCCATCAACAGATAGATATTGCCCAATTTAATGAGCAAACCAAGACTTTGTTTTTAAAAGAGGACTGATATCAGAGCCCCTGCGATAGGGGGAATGATCACGCACTAAAAATTAAATTTTTAATACAATTGCTAGGCGCAATTTAGATGGAGGATTAATGAAGTTACTGTACTGGTTGGACGAATGGCTGACTCTTTCTCGTAAAGAACAGGAAACCAGACTACCAATATCCGGGGAGGACTTGCTTGATGATGTCTTTGTTAAGTATGAGTTTGTTGATCTTAACAAACCACTATTGTTCACCTTTTCTCCTGCAGGTACTAACTTGCAAGTACAGGACTTACATCCCGATTTCGCGCCTTGGGGCTATCGTCTAGCCCAAAAACAAAAAGTAAATATTATTTCTTTCCAGCATCTAGGTAAAAGTAATTGGTTTCGCAGCCGTAACTTGATTTTCTTCCTTGAGCAACTGTCAACGCTGCTGGCGCCTTTCGAGTGCCGTTTAGGTTATGGACTGAGTCGGGGAGGTTTCGCGATAGGGGCATTCGCCAATTTGCTTAAGCTCGACCAAGTTCTGCTGTTTCATCCGGTTAGTACCAAAAACCAAGCACTGGTGCCTTGGGATAACAGATCCAGTACTGAAATAGCGCAACAGTTTGATTGGGATGGTGATTACCACGATCTGGATCTAGGAGATGCAAAAGGCTATATCATTTATGACCCGACGAATGATATTGACCGACTTCATGCTAAGCGATACCCAGAGCTGACGCATCTGAGGGTATTTGGCATGGGGCATGGAACTCATGCTACTTACATGAATAAATTTGGCTTTTATAAACAAGTTGCCGCGGATTTTATTCGTCATCAGAAGATAGATATTGCACAGTTTCGCCATCAAACCAAAACACTGCGCTTAAAAGAGGATTACTACCAGTGCCTCAACAAGGCGAACGAAAACTCCACACATCGTCTTGGATTATTGAGTAAAGCGCATAATGTGTTAATTGATGAGAAGAAAGAGCATGTGAAAGAGCATCAGGCGCAGATTGATATTCAGCCACTGGTAGACATTGCGCTCAAGCATGAGCATGACAATCCACAAGATACGGTGCAGCTTTTAGAGGTTGCTCAACAATTGGTTCCTGGTGATCCTTTAGTTGAACATAAGCTTCAGCAATTGACTTAATCTCTATTGCACAGCCTCGTTAGAAATAGCGAGGTTTTCCTTTCATGTGCTAATTACATTCTTATTAGCGAGCATTTTTCCTAAGTAAGAACTAGGCCACTAACCTATTCGATTGGTAGAAAATAAAAAGCCCGAGTTTTTTGGACTCAGGCTCAATATAAACGTTGTGCTAACGCGAATTAAAATTCTTTTGGTGCAAAGCCTGTCATTACATCCAAACGTAGCTCTTTACCGATTTTGGTCATAGGGTGAACGATCACAAGTCCGCGCACGCGTTTTTTAAGTTTGCCAATGTCTGCTTGCTCAGCTTTGGTGATTTCACGAGAAAATGGCATATCTAGCAAGCTCTTACGCTCTTTGTTCAGCTCATAACTCTGTTTGTGTTTAAGCTGATTTAGCTTTTTGGTTAATTGCTCAACTTCGTCGGTAAACTTAGAAATCATTTCGTGATCACCACGAGAACGCGCTGCATCGAGCTTACGTTGGCAGTTATCTACGCGGTTATGCAGCTTTTGAATATCAGTTTTAATGCTCATGGTAGTTAGACTCTAATTTTCAATGGCCGAGGAGTATAGCATAGCTAAAATTCTACGCTCTACTATCCTCCTCGATTCCTTATTTAGTTGATCAGTTCATTGCCTGAAACTTGCCCAGAGAAGAATACTTCTACGTTATTTAGTGTCACTGACGCGATGTTGTTGAGCGCTTCGTGAGTTAAGAAAGCTTGATGACCCGTGAACAGCACGTTATGACATGCTGACAGTCGGCGGAAAACATCGTCTACGATAATGTCGTTTGATTTATCCTGGAAGAACAACTCTTTCTCATTGTCGTACACATCCAAGCCTAGTGAGCCGATTCTACCTTGTTTTAGCGCTTCGATTGCTGCTACAGAATCCAATAACTCTCCACGACTCGTATTAATGATCATCACCCCATCTTTCATTTTCGAAAATGAGTCGGCATTGAGGAGGTGGTAGTTTTCTTTACTCATCGGGCAATGCAAAGTAATAATATCCGCATTGGCGTATATATCTTCAAGAGAGCAGTAACGTGCTCCCATCTCTATTGCCAGTGGGTTTTCGTAAGGATCATGGCAAAGAATTTCCATGCCTAATCCCTTAAAAATTCTCATCGCAGCAATGCCGATTTTCCCCGTACCTATTACCCCGACAGTCTTACCAAAAAAGTTGAAGCCAACTAAACCTTCCAGAGAGAAATTCGCATCCCGGGTTCGCTGATAGGCTTTGTGTAGTCGACGGTTTAGACACATCATCATACCAACCGTATGTTCGGCAACCGCTTCTGGTGAATAGGCGGGCACACGTACCACTTGCAAGCCTAGCTTTTTAGCCGCTTGTTGGTCGACCTTATCAAATCCCGCACAACGCATCGCTATAAGCTTAGTCCCGCCCTGAGATAGCTGTTTTAAAACGGGTTCTGACAGATCATCGTTAACAAATGCACAGACGACTTCGCAGCCGTGAGCCATTTTCGCCGTCTTCGTGGTCAACCGAAAATCGTGATAATGAAACTCTAAATCCCGTTGATTTTTTACTTTGTTAAAAGAAGCTTCGTCGTAGGATTTGGCGCTAAAAAAAGCAATGTTAATCATGGTTCTCTCTCGAAATCATTGTGTTCTCTAATACCGTAATGCAACTTAGGTACAATGAATAGATAAATCTGCAATACAGGCTCTGTCATACCAAAATGCCATTAACATAGGTTTTTTACGTCCCTGCGTTATAATCAGATTGCTTTGTCATCATCAACTGACTAGCATATCCCTTCTCTTCTTTCCTTGTTGGCTTCTTTATTTATTAGGCGTTCTGGCGATGTCAGTAAAATGGTGTTCTTTGCTTGTATGTTGTGCGTTCGTGTTCGAAGCGCAGGGCGCTGTCGATCTTGTTAAAGTCGACAAGTCGAAGCGTCGCATGTACTTGATGGAAGAAGGCGCAGTGGTAAAGGAGTATCGAATTGCGCTGGGTGCTAATCCCAAAGGTCATAAACAAGAAGAAGGAGACAATCGTACACCAGAAGGTGATTATACTCTGGATTACGTGATCTATGACTCTGCTTTTTACCGTTCCGTACATATCAGCTACCCCGATCCTATTGATACGCTTGAGGCCCAGCGTCGAGGTGTCTACCCGGGTGGCAACATTAAAATCCATGGCTTAAAAAATGGAGAAACCCAAGATCCAAGCTTTATACAAAGTTTTGATTGGACCAACGGGTGTATCGCGATTACTAATGACGAGATGGATGAGTTTATTCAATTGGTTAGAAGGGGCACACCTATTACCATTGAGTGGTAGCAGCAAATCCCCCTCATGATCTAAAACAGTCTTTTACCGAAGAAACCGTGTAGGGTAATCACTGAAGATGCCATCTAAAGGTGGCAGATGTTTGAGTTTATGTGGGTTGTTGACGGTATAGCACATCACTTTATAGCCCTGTTGTTGAAGTTTTTTAATCTGACGGGAGCGCACCCAATTGATGTTTAAGTTACAGCTGTAAGCGTTGACTTCTTCAAGCAGCAATCGGTCTTTTCTGGTAAGAAACTCACTCAATACACCTAAACGGTAGCCTCTGCAGTGCTCAAAGAGCGCTCGAATCACATCATGGCTAAAACTAGAAAGTAAAATACTCTCTGAGGGCAGAGGGCTACCAGAAAGCACTTTCGCTAATAATTTTGCAACTGGCTCTGCGGGGTGACGATCAACTTTAACTTCGATGTTTAAATTGAGGTTGTGCTCTGCGGCCAGTTCAAGAAGCTCTTCCAACGTCATGATGGTTTCACCCTTAAACTCATCACTAAACCAACCACCAAAGTCTAAGCTTTTGAGTTCATCCAAAGTCAGTTCATCTATTCGCCCATGTCCGTTACTACAGCGGTTGACCGTGTGGTCATGGCATACCACCAAAATGTTGTCTTTTGTCGGCTGAACATCGACTTCTACCCATTTCAAATCAAGGTTTATTGCAGCCAGAACGCTTATCTTTGTGTTTTCTGGGTAAGACCCCGCCACACCTCGGTGGCCAATTAACAATGTATCCATGTTGTCGTTCTTCTCGTTTGGGTTGAACCCGATAGTAATCGATTTTAAGTGGTTTGGTTTAGTGGGCATCAAGTGAGGTCGATGCAACACCTTCATTTACAGCGGTATTCACAGGAATACAAATATGTTGGACTTTTACTCTATCGCAGCTCATTTTTAAAGTAACGACTAATCTTGCAAGCGCAGAACAATACCCAGAAACGCACGGAGTTGAGCTGAGCATAAGCCTTTATGCATGTCGAAAAATTTGATGATTGGATGGACTTGAATCCTGTATTTTGCAGTGATTTTTTAGAATTATCAGGGAGAGAAAAATGAAGATCGGTGTCATTGGCGCTGGAGCGGTTGGTGTTGGTGTTTGTAACTACTTACTCACAATGGGTAGTTTCAGCGAGCTAGTTTTATTAGATCAAAATCTGGAAAGGGCCGAAGGAGAAGTGTTCGATTTTCGTCACACAACGGCGTTAACGTTTTCTAAAAACACTCGTATTATCCCTTCGAATGACTATCTGGATTTATTAGAAGCTGACATTGTCATCATCACTGCTGGCGCACAAATCAAACATGGGCAGACTCGTCTGGATATCGCAGAAATCAACGCCAAGATTGGGGTGGATATCGCACGTAATATAGAGCGTGTGGCACCAAATGCCATTCTTATTGTTGTCACTAACCCATGTGACATTGTTACCCATTTTATTGTCGCTAATACTGGGTTTGAAGCGAGTAAGGTGATCAGCAGTGGTTGTGTTATAGATACTGCCCGCTTGATGAGTATTGTCGCTAATCGTGTCGATCTCGACCCTAAGAATATCTTTGGTTACGTATTAGGCGAGCATGGTAGCCATTGTTTTACGCCGAAAAGCTTGATTTCTATCGCTGGTCAACCGGCGGATTACTACTGTGATACGCACAATATCAAACGAATTGATGCGGATGAGCTGTTGGAGGCGGTGAAACAAGCCGGCTATGAAATATTTCGCCGCAAGAACAATACGGTACACGGCATTGCAGCGAGCGTTTTTCGGATCGTGCAGGCAGTTATCATTAACGAGCGCTCGGTGTTGCCTGTCGGAACGATGATAAAAGGGCAATATGGCGTGAATAATGTCGTACTCAGTTTACCAACGGTTGTGGGTAAAAATGGCGCAGACTCGGTTCTTACTCATCCATTTAGTGGTGAAGAGCTAAAAACGTTAAGAGCCATCAGTGAGAACTTACGTTCAATCGTAAAGAACGTTGCATCGTCGACCAGTTTAGAGTGTTAGCGAGTTTAAAACGGAAACCCTCGCTTAATTTCACAGAGCCTGCTTTAAAGCAGGCTTTCGTATTTTTGGTACAGATAAGTCTCTATTGCTCAGTTGTTTAACTTACAGGTGAGGAATATAATGAGAACTATTTTTATTTGAATAATGGGTTAGGCATGTCTCGAGTTTTAATCGTTGATGACGACGTTCCTCTGTGTGAACTCTTAGCGGCAGTGTTACAAGACGAAGGGTATACAGTATCTTCTGTGCATTGTGGTGAGAGTGCTCTGCAATACATGGAAAAAACACCTGTCGATTTGGTTTTGCTCGATGTTATGTTGCCGAACTTAAATGGAATGCAAGTTGCGCGTCGTGTTTGTCAGAGATTCGCTACTCCCATTCTTATGCTCACGGCTTTGAATGATGAGAACTCAATGCTTGATGGCTATCAAGCCGGAGCTGACCAATATATTGGTAAGCCATTCAATGTCGCAGAGTTACTGATGCGCATTAAAGCTATCCTTCGTCGAGTGGGTTTGGAGCGCCAACGACAAACCATTTGTAATACCGTTCAGAATATTAGTGATCAACTAAATAGCTTGCCGCTGACCAGCACTGAGGCCGAACTTTTAAGCCATCTGGTTAAAAATCAGGGACTAGTGATCTCTAAAGCGGAGCTTCAAACAGAAGTTCTGCAAAAAGAACTCAGTCCGTTTGATCGTAATCTTGATATGCATATCAGTAACATCCGCCGGAAACTGGTTGAGGCGGGCCTTTCAAAGCAGCATATCAAAACGTTTCGTGGTAAAGGCTATAGCTATTTAGAAGCTGTGAGCATGTAATGAAGGTTGTCTGTCCATCTTACATAGTAAAACGTAAAGACAGCCTTGCGTTTAAGCTGTTTAGCTACATGACGGCAATAGTCATCAGCATATTGCTTGTTCAGGACTTAACCGAGCGAGCTTTGGTCAAAGCCATGCTAAAAGTCCCTGATAGTGTCAAATCAGAGATGCTAGAACTTGCCCACCAAGCAAATGAACTGATTGAATACGGTGATATGGATGAATTGGCAGATTGGGCCAATGCACAGCAATTTTACCTGTTTGTATTGAATGAGCAGCTTCAACCCATTACACATCGTTTGATGCATCCACACTTTGAATTTAAGCTTCAGTTTAAACGCAGTCTTGACTCTCAATTGGAAGACAAAGTCAATCAACCCCTTATCAATATTCCTCTGGTTAATGAACACAATTTAGTGATTGAACTCCCGCATCGTCTGCACCCTGCGAATGACTTTATCCTTTATTTTTCTATCATCAAGGTCGTGATTGCCGCGGTAATTTTGTCTTTATTCTCACTTTTAATGGCGCGCAAATTACAGCAGCCACTCGCTCGTCTCAGAGAGGCGAGTAAGAAGCTTTCTAACGGGGATTTCGACGTCAGTGTTGTGCAGGAATTAAAGTCGACCACCCGAGAGTTTAATGAGCTCGCGGAGGACTTTGATCACATGACCAGAGAGATCCATTCACTAGCGGAAAAACAACGTCTTTTGATTCGTGATGTTTCTCATGAGCTCAGAACGCCACTAGCCAGGCAAAATCTCGTGCTACACCTCTTGCGCAAGCGCGTGGGAGAAGATGAACAGGATCTGGTTACTAGGCTAGAAGAGGAAACTAAAGAGCTAAACCACCTGATCAGCGGCATCTTAGAATTTAGCCGCCTTGAGAATGCCCGTTACGATAAAGCGACTAAACGTAATGATTTAGAAGTGCTTTTGGCACCACAAGTAGAGCGCTGCAAAATCGATCTTAAACAAGAACAAAGCTTGTCATTTGTTTCTCTTGCGACTGAGCCGAGCGCATATTGTGAAGAAACATTGGTGGTGCGTTGTCTTAATAATCTTGTTGGCAATGCAATCAAATACGCAGGCGAACGTGCCCAGATAGAAGTGGCTCTGAGCCACAAAGAAGTCAATGGCCAGCGTTATCTCGTTATGTCGGTATCTGATGATGGGCCCAGAATTGCAGAGAACAAGTTGTCCGAAATCTTTAATCCTTTTACACGCCTGGATGCATCGAGAGATAAAAACGTCGGAGGGTATGGTCTCGGGCTGGCGATTGTCAAAGAATCGATGCGAATAATGGGAGGAAGCGTTAAAGCAGAAAGCCGTCCGCAAGGTGGTTTAAACGTAAGTTTGATGTTCAGACAATAATACGCCATGATGCGGCCAAGATTTTTTGTGATCTAGATCTCGTATGAATAATTCGTCATCCAATAGTTCTTTACAAAATTCTGCAAATGCAAAGAATGTAAATTTAATGCAAATGGTAATACTTATCACTTATATTCACTCGCGATATAAATAAGAGGGAATCACATTCATTGTATGTGCGACCCGAAACACAATCGGAGTGAAAGTATATGTTTACTAAGAGCCATTTGGCATTAGTGATCGGTGCGGTGTTAGCAGCACCAGCAGTGGCAGAAATTCAAACGGATGAGCATCTAGTTGTTGAAGGACGCGAGTTCGGCTACAAAGCGGATACCAACAGTACAGCGATGCGTATGGAAATGACGCAGCTAGAAACTCCGGGACAAGTTGCCGTCATTGACGAAACCGTGATTGATGAGCAACGAGCGAGTACGCTGGGTGAAGTACTGCGTAATGACGCGAGTGTAAGCGCTGGCGGCACTAGTCGTAACCGTGAACGTTTCTCGCTTCGTGGATTTGAACTAAGTAGTTCTGATGGTTTTCTAAAAGATGGTCGCCAACACTGGTCACATTACCGTCAGCCAATTGAGCTTTTAGAGCGTGTTGAAGTTTTAAAAGGTCCGTCTGGTCTGCTTTACGGTAAGTCTGAGCCGGGTGGTTTAGTAAACATGGTTTCCAAGAAGCCAACAGCCAAAACACAAGTAAGCCTGAGCCAGGACATCGGTTCAAACGAGCATTCACGTACAGTGCTTGATGTAAGTGGCTCTTTAAACGAAGCCGAGACGCTGCGTGCTCGTGCGATTTTGGCGAAGGAGAACTACAGTTCTTGGCGAACATACGGTGATGGTACAAAGCCTCAAACTGACCGTTTTGTTGGTGGTTTAGTTGCTGAGTATGACATTACCGAAAACGTTATGGTGTCAGCGCACTATGACCGTACAAAAGATGAAGGTAGCGTAGACTCAGGTGCTTACGTTGTGAATGGTAAGCCTGTGCGTGGTGACAAATACATTTGGGATGCGCAGTGGTCGAAGATCGATAACGACGTCGAAAACTATGGCATCGACATTAACGCTCAAGTAGTTGAGAACGTTAATGTCAAAGCGGGATACAACCGCCAGGACTTTGAGCGCTTTGACGTAGAGTCGTACCCGAAGTTCAATGAATACGATGCAGGTAACGTCATTGTTCACCGTGGCAACGATCGTTCAGATAACTGGGTATTCGATACCGCTTATTTGGACGTCACGACGGGCTTTGCTCTATTTGGTACGGAAAACACACTGTTGGTCGGCGCTAACTACTTAGATTACAGTTACGATCGCTTTATGGCGTTTCATAATGAAGCTCAGATTGCTCCGGGAGAAACGGTGCCAAAGCCTGACTATCGCAGTTCTAGAAAATGGCCAACGGATGAATACGATACTTGGGGAATCTACGCGCAAAATATGATGACCATTAACGATTACTGGCAGGTACTTGCGGGTGTTCGTTATGATGAAAAACGCAGTGATGAGTTAACAGAGAGTCAAATATCTCCGAAGTTTGGTGTGACTTTCCACCCAACATCGAATGGCTCTATTTATGTGCAATACTCTGAAAGTTTTATGCCACAAGGGCAGGTAAATGGTGAGGATTATACTAACGATGGTGAAGAACTAGACGCAGAACGCGGCATTTCTTACGAAGTTGGTACTAAGTGGGAGTTGTTTGATCAACGTCTTTACTTAACAGGCGCTCTATTTGATATCACCTTAGAGAACGTAAAGCTAACGGTGGATGCGCCAAATAATCCGGGCAAAGAGACGATTACGCAAGATGGTGAGCAAGTTCACCGTGGAGCAGAAATCCTAGCGCAGGGCTTTGTGACGGATAAGTTGTCGCTTACGGCTTCTGCAATGTATTTAGATGCAGAGATTACACAAAGTAAAAGTTACAAAGGTAATCGTCCAGCAGATGTACCTGAGTTTTCGGCGAGTGTTTGGTCTAGCTATAAAGTGCAAGACAACACTAACCTAAACCTAGGTTTGATTTATGAAGGTGATCGCTACGGAGATGCAGCGAATACCTTCGAAAAAGATGGGTATGCACGCATTGATATGGGTGTGTCATACAAGCATAAGTACGACGAAAACTTGGATATTATTGCTCGATTCAATGTAGAAAACCTATTTGATACTGAGTACTTAGCAGGTGGTGGTAGTACCGACCCTCTAGAGTATGAAGGAGCGAGCGGTGTAGTGGTTGGTGAAGGCCGAAACTACATGGCGACAATCCAGTTTAAGTACTGATAACAATCTGATTAATAAAGGGGAAGGGTCGTATTCCCCTTTAGTCGTTTTAGGAAATAGCATTTAAACTCGTATGAATCTAATTAAATCAAGTATCGCTCTGTTGATTTCATCGGTTTTGATTCCCGTTCACGCGGAAAATCTCAGCGGTGCACAAGCAGTGCAAAGTAAAACCAATCAAGCATCCGCGGCTAGTCAAAAACGCATTGATACCAGTGCGGAAAAGGCGTTGACCTTGGAGGCAGAAATCGAACAGTTGCAAGAAGAAGTCAGCAATTTAAAGATTTATCGCGATCACCTTACCAGTCTTGTGAATAGTCAGAATCAAGAAGTAAGTAACTTGAATGACCAAATTGAGCAAATTGCGCACACTCGCCAAGGTGTTGTGCCGTTGATGTATCACATGCTTGACGGGTTAAAAGAGATCGTGGAGAACGATAAGCCGATTCGTAAAGCACAACGCGAAGAGCGTATTGCGAAGCTTGATTCGATGATGACTCGTGCGGATGTTGCCGATGCAGAAAAGTTTCGCCGAATCCTGGAAGCGTACCAAATCGAAATGGATTACGGCACTCGACTTGGCGTTTACCAAGGCAAGATTGATTTATCTGCAAACGAAAAAGTCGAGGCCGACGTCCTTTATTTAGGTCGAATATCGTTGATCGCACGTAGCTTATCCGGAGAAACGTTCTGGAGTTGGTCGCAACAGCAAAAAGCCTGGCAGCCACTTGGTTCTGACCAAAAAACAGAATTGGACAAAGCGTTTGCCATGGCAAACAAGCAAATCGCACCGAGCATGTTAACGTTGCCAGTGTCGCTGACCGTTGCGGAGGGCAAATAAATGATCAAAAAATGGTTATCGGTTGCATTAATCTCAGGCACTGCGTTGATGCCTCACACCACATTTGCCAGCGACACTTTGTTGCAAAAAGCGCAGCAGGAAAATCGTCAACAGCAATCACACAACGTAACGCGTGAAGCCGGTTTTAAACAATCAGAACAAGAGTTACAGTTGCTTAAAAATCAACTGGCTGCAGAGCGTGCAGCTTTGCAAGCTGAAGCTGACGCTTTAAGCGCGACGTTCAGTGAAAATGAAGCTGAATTGGCACAACTTGAAGAGAAACTTCGCTTAGAGACGGGCAGCCTTGGCGAGCTATTCGGTGTTGTACGTCAGAATGCAAAAGAACTTGAATCTGAACTTAAACATTCCGTAACGGGAGTTGACCGTAACACTTACCAGAAAGACATCGAGGCTATTGTTGCTGCGACCTCTTTGCCTACTTTGTCACAGCTTCAGGCCATGTGGCGCAGCATGGAAGAGCAGGTGAAGGCAAGTGGTGAACTCGCGAATGTATCATTCACATTGCTGGATGGTGAAGGTCGTGAGCAGACGATTTCGGGCGCTCGCCTAGGCGCGATGGCGTTACTGGATGACAACGGTTATGTGAATTGGAATGGTCAGCGTGGCGATGCAGTTAACTACCTTCGTCAGCCTGAAAATGGTCCGACAGCAAGCTCACTCACCTCGGGCGACTTAGAGAGCATCGTTATTGATCCATCACGCGGTATCCTTTTGGAGCAACTTGCGAACTCGCCAACCCTGCAAGATCGCCTCAGCGCTGGTGGTATCGTGGGTAAGATCATTCTTGGCTTACTAGCTATCGGTTTAATTATTGCGCTTGTTCGTGGCGTATCGCTAATGATTGCACGTCAGAAGATCGCACAGCAACTGAAGAGCCCTGCTCAGCCACAAGATAATCCGTTAGGCCGTGTCCTTGCGGTGTATCAGAAAGACAAACATCGCAGTGTGGAAGCATTAGAATTGCGTCTTCTTGAAGCTGTGGTTGATGAACAGACGCATCTGGAAAAAGGCTTGTCGATGCTGAAACTACTGGCGGCACTGGCTCCTATGCTTGGTCTGCTTGGAACCGTAACTGGCATGATCGAAACCTTCCAGGTGATCACTCAGTTTGGTAACGGCGATCCAAAAGTCATGGCTGGTGGTATTTCAATGGCGCTGGTAACGACAGTACTTGGTCTGGTTGCTGCAATGCCTCTGCTTCTGGCTCACAATGTGTTGAGCTCACAAGCAGAAAATATTCGCAATATTCTTGAGAAGCAAGGCATCGGCTTAGTCGCAGAACAGGCTGAGCGCGATATGCCGAAAGGAATGAATAAAGTGAACACTGTTGCGGAGAATGCAGCGTAATGGAGCAGATCTTACTCAACACATTGGGTTTGATCAGCGAAGATTGGGCCACAACCTTGATGAGCTTTATGCAGCAAGGTGGCCAGATCTTATGGTGGCTGGCTGCCGTGGTTGCGGTGTGCTGGTTTTTGGTCATGGAGCGGGTCATTTACCTGACTTCGGTTTTTCCTAAAGTAAAAGCAGAGCTTCGTGACCAGTGGCTGGCAAGGTCAGAACATCACTCTTGGTACGCACATCAAATCCGTGAAGGATGGATTGCAAAGGCGCAGATTGAATTGCGTCAGAACTTATCAACGATCAAATTGCTTGTGGCTATTTGCCCAATGCTTGGCTTGTTAGGCACGGTGACGGGCATGATTACCGTGTTTGATGTGATGGCTTCACAGGGCAGCAGCAATCCAAAATTGATGGCTTCAGGCATCTCGCTTGCCACCTTACCGACTATGGCTGGAATGGTAGCGGCGCTGGCGGGGATGTTTATTCATGCACGATTAAGCAAAGTGTGTGAACGCAGAGCCATCCAATTAGAACAATCTTTAAGGAGTCAGAAGTGAGACTCGGACGCAGACCTAATCAACAAGACGAAGCTCAAGTCGATTTAACATCCATGCTTGATATCGTGTTCATCATGTTGATTTTCTTTATTGTTACTAGCTCATTTGTTCGTGAGTCAGGGGTAGAAGTCAATCGCCCGCAGGCTTCAAACGTGGTGAGCCAGAAAGATGCTGGTATTTTCATAGCGATAACGGCAGCAAACGATGTGTATATTGACAAGCGTTTGGTCGATATCGAGCGTGTAGAAGCCTCTATCGAGCATTTGCTGCTTGATCAGCCTGATGCATCGCTTGTCATCCAAGCGGATGAGCATGCTTATAATGGTACGGTTGTAAAAGTAATGGATGCAGCAAAAGGCGCAGGCGTTAAGAACATTGCATTGGCAGCGGAGACACCTTAATGGGTAGGCTGTTACTTGCATTACCTGTGTCTTTGTTGATTTCAGTCAGCTTGTTTAGCTTTATGGCGTGGATGGTAGACAATGGCAACCAGCGTGCGCCCAAAGCTTCTGAAGCGGTTCGCTTTGACATGGTCATGGTGGAAAACGATGCAGATATACAGCGTCGTCAACGCTCGGTTCCAGAGCAGCCTGAGCCACCGAAAGCACCAGAGCCGATGGATTTGTCTCAAGCGAACACGCAAGTTGAGCCGATGAGCCAAGTCACGCCGACCAGCGCTTTGGGGCTTAATACGGCGTTGGATGGTATTGCGATAAGTGCGCCAAATCTAAAAGGCACGATGGGTAACCAACAAGCGCTACCTCTTTATCGCGTGGAACCTCGCTACCCGAGCAAAGCTCAGAAACGTAAGGTAGAAGGTTACGTGGTGTTGCGCTTTACTATTGACGCGACTGGCCGTCCAAAAGATATTGAAGTGGTTGAAGCTGAGCCAAGCCGCATGTTTGAGCGTGAGTCGATACGTGCGCTTAGAAATTGGAAATATCAGCCAAAAGTTGAGAATGGTGTGTCAATCGAGCAGTTTGGGCAGACCGTAAGACTGGAGTTCAAGTTACCGAAATGATGAAGAAATTCCTAATTGGTGCCGTCTTATGCTTAAGCGCTTTTACGACTACCGCTAACGAGTTAAGTCAGTACACGGCTTCGCGTGTCCAGCGGGCACATGCTATGGCGCAGGAAGATAACCTCAAAGAGGCCATTTCTACACTTGAAGGATTAGATCTTTCTCGTGGTTATGATCAAGCTTTCGTCGCTCGTATGTTGGGTATTTTCTATTGGCAAAACCAGCAAATTAAGCCTGCAATTAAACAACTTGAGTATGCAGTGAACAGTGGTTTGTTGCAGGATGAACAGGCGTGGCAAACCCGTAAGATGCTGGCTGATATGCTGCTTAACGAACAACAGTTTTCCAAAGCGTTACCGCACTATTATGCGTTAAGTAAGACCGTGCCTAAAAATCACAAAGCCCATGATGTTTGGTTGCGTATAGCACAGTCGCATTACCAACTAAGAGAGTGGAATAAAGTGATTTCAGCCATGGGGCGTTATGAGCAGTTTGGGCAGCCAGACAAGACAGGCCCGCTTTCGATCAAGCTTTCTGCGGAGCTGGAACTCAAAAAGTGGAAGCCAGCGATTGGCACAATAAAACGTTTGATTCCGATTGAACCTGTGCGTGTGGAATGGTGGCGTCAACTGGTCGCTTTGCATCTCCGTATTAATGATAATAAGCGTGCTTTAGACTCTTTGGCTCTTGCTAAGCTTCAAGGTGTCGAACTCAGCCAGGATGATTTGAAGCTGTTAGCGCAACTGTATGCAAATCGAGGAATTCCAGAACGTGCTGCGTTGGTCTTGGATGAGCTCAATGAGATTAATTCAGACAGTAAATTGAAAGCTCAGCAAGCAACGTACTGGCAAATGGCCAAAGAGTGGGATAAGTCGATAGATAGCTGGCGTATAGCAGCGAAACTCGACTCACAGTACAACTGGAACTACTCTCAGCTACTCGTACAGGAAGGGCAGTACCAACAGGCATTGGCCGTTTTGGATGACGTTTCTGGCAGACCATCTGACGTCGCGCTTATCAAAGCTCGGGTTTATTACAAGTTGAAGCGAATTGATGATGCGCTCGCAAACGCGAAACGATCTTATGAAATGAAGCCATCCGATCAGGCAAAAAGTTGGGTGACTTATTTGTCTCAACTTCGTAAAGCAGAATCCAGTTTAAATTCTTAGATAGCTGTCAAGAACACTCAAAAAGCTCGAGGTAACACTCGGGCTTTTTTGCATTTTAACCCTCCATATTTCCAATAATCTACAGTATTTACGCAAGAGAGTTAGACTGAGTAGTCTGTACCCGATCAGTAAAAATCAGCGAATTTATCTAACAAACTAGGCTGATTTCGATACAAAGCTCTGCATTGGTTCGGCAAAGATCATTAATCTAAATTCACGGATTTTTCACTTAACAACACAGCATGCTGCAAAGTTATCAGCCAATATTTTTCTATTGATAGAATTAAAATTAATAGATATCGGTACATTGAGAGAAGTAGCACGCAAAAAGCACAAATTTTATGCATAAACGTGAAAAGTTCACTATTTTTATGTGACATTGTTCATATATTAATCAATGAGTGAATTGGTTGCATAATAAGTTGTTTGTTTTATTTAAATTTCATTACTACCTTGTTATCTGTTCGTTGCAAATGATGCAGGGTTATTCTGTTTTTGAACGAATCGGCACAAACAACTATATGGATGTTAACAATGAAAATGAAAGCTCTAGCCGTAGCAGTGGCGGCACTAGCATGTGGTACACAGGCATTCGCAGCAGAAATTTACAACAGCGATGGCACATCTTTATCGATCGGCGGTCACGTATCTGTGGGCGTGGGTGAGTACAACGACGAAGACGTTAAAGTTCACCAAGTATCTCCTCGTATCAACGTGGCTGGCAAAAAAGACATCGGCAATGGTGTGACTGTTGATGCTAAAGGTGAGTGGGCACTTAACTACCTAAACGGTGGCGATCAGTCTTTTTCAACTCGTCTTGGCTACATTGGCGCAACGCATGAGCAACTTGGTCGTCTGGTTGTAGGTACGCAGTGGACTCCATACTACGATGTAGGTGGCGTTGCTGATTTGCCAATCGCGTTTGCGAACGACTTCCTATATTCAAACTACTACGAGCTTGGTTCTGCTCGTGGTGAAAAAATGGTTAGCTACCGTAAAGGTTTCCAATTCGGTGAAGGCTTTGCGTTCAATCTAGGTCTAGGTTGGCAAGGTCAAAACGGTGATTACGATGACCGTGGCCAAGTTTCTATCAGCACTGAGTTAGCAGGCTTCGGTCTTGGCTACGCATACAGCGGTGGTGATGTTGAATTTGGTGGTCAAACTGGTAAAGAAAACGCAAGTTCACATATTTTGTCAGCTTACTACGGCTCTTACGGTTCAGGCCTTTATGCGGCAGTTGTATACGGTATGAACGAATACTTCTTTGAAGGTCTAGAAGACACTACTCAGCTAGAAGCACTTTTAGCGTACGGTGTTAACGATTGGACTTTCAGCGTGAACTACGAAGGCGTGGAAGACGATGATCTAGACACTCTTTACAGCCAAATGGCGCTCCAAGCAGAGTACGCTGTTACTCCTTCATTCTACACATTCGCAGGTTACCAAATTGATCTAGGTAACGACATTGATGAAGATGAGAACGACTTCTGGACTATCGGTGCTCGTTACTACTTCTAATCAATAGGACAGTATCTACTGCCTAAGCACAGTTATTGTGTTAACGCCTACTTCTTGTTTTGTAAATAAGCTTAAGGGAGTAGGCATTTTTTGTTTCGGCCGATTATTGTGTTGACGTTGATCGTAACAATGCCCGCAAGTGCGGGCATTGTTTTTCTGTTACTTTGTTTCTAGCAGGTCTAGGAAGAAAGCATATTCCAGTGCATCTTCTTTTAGGCGCTTAAATCGACCGGAAGCGCCACCATGTCCTGCCTCCATATCGGTCTTAAACACCAGCACGTTGTTATCAGTCTTCATTTCGCGCAACTTAGCTATCCACTTCATTGGCTCAAAGTACTGAACCTGAGAGTCATGCAAACCCGTGGTGACGAGCATGTTTGGGTAATCCTGCGCTTTAATATTGTCATAAGGCGAATAACTCAACATGTAGTCGTAATAGGTTTTGTTGTTCGGGTTACCCCACTCATCGTATTCATTCGTGGTTAATGGAATCGATTCATCCAACATCGTCGTCACAACATCGACAAAAGGTACATGCGCACCAATGCCGCGGTATAACTCAGGCGCTTGGTTAATAACAGCGCCCATTAACAGGCCTCCTGCCGAACCTCCCACCGCGAACACTTTATCTTTTGCACCATAGTTCTTCTCGACTAAGCCTTTCGTTACATCGACAAAATCGTTAAAGGTGTTTTGCTTTGTCAGCTTTTTACCATCTTCATACCAAGGGCGGCCGAGCATTTCAGAGCCGCGAATATGGGCAATGGCGAACACGAAACCACGATCCAGCAAACTTAAACGTGTTGAGCTGAAGGTTGGCTCTATTGTCGCGCCATAAGAACCGTAACCGTATTGATAAATAGGATTGGTACCGTCTTTGTTAAAGCGATCTTTGCGATAAACCAGCGAAACAGGCACTGACTTTCCATCACGAGCTTTGATCATGATTCGTTCAGACTGGTAATTATCTGCGTTAAAGTCACCCAGGACTGGGGTTTGTTTCATGACCTCAGATTCACCCGTTTTCAGATCGAAATCATAGTAAGTACCCGGCGTGGTTAAGCTACTGTAGTAAATGCGTACTTTATTGTTATCTAACTCGTAGTTTCCAGTTAGGTACGCCGCAAATGCGCTATCGTGAAATTGGAGGGGGAATTCGTTACCGCTGGATAGTTCACGCACAGTGACCGTTGATAAGCCATTTGCGCGTTGCTCATAAACCAGATGATCATCGAACAACTCAAAATCGACCAGCTGAGTATCATCGTCTGCCGGAATAACATCTTGCCAATGAGAACGGTCGTGCATGTTGTCTTTGTGCACTTTCATCAAACGGAAGTTAATTGCCTCATAGTTAGTGTAGATGTAGTACCAGTCGCCAAGTTTTGCGATGCTGTATTCGATACCAGTTTCGCGAGGAAAAAATGGCTCCGCTTGCGCATTTGGGTTGTTGGCATCAAGGACCGAAACACCACTGGTTTCTGTACTGGAGTGCCAAATGTAGACCTCTTCTCCATCTTTGCTCTTGCTAATGTAGGTGTAGTACTCACTATCTGTTTCTTCGTAAATCAGCTTGTCTGTACTTTGCGGGGTTCCCAGTACATGGCGAAAGACTTGGTAGCCTAACAGTGTTTGTGGGTCCTTTTTTATGTAATAGAACGCTTGGTTATCGTTTTGCCAGGCAATGGCACTAGAAGCGCCTTCGATTTCGTCTTCAAGGTATTTACCCGTCTCCAGATTCTTGATTTTGATGGTGTAAATACGGCGACTTAACGTGTCTTCGCCATAGGCCAAAAGCGTTTCATCAGGGCTGACATGTAATCCGCTAACATTAAAGAATTCATGACCTTTGGCCAGTTCGTTGACATCTAAAATCACCGATTTATCGGTGCCGGAAAAGTCTTTGGCGCGCAGATGAACTTCGTATTCGTTGTCTCCAGAAACTTCACTGGAATAAAAGTAACTGCCCTTACGAACCGGAACGGAGTTGTCGTCTTTGGCTATTCTGCCTTTGATTTCTTCAAACAGTGTTTGCTGAAGCGTTTCGGTATGCTTTAAAACAGTTTCGGTATATTTATTCTCTGCTTCAAGATGCTGCAATACCTCCGAATCTTTGCGCTCGTCGTCTCGCATCCAGTAGTAGTTATCGATACGGGTGTCGCCATGAATCGTCATGGTATGCGGCACTTTCTTTGCGACAGGCGCTTGTGTTTGCTGGGCAATGAGCTGTGACTGAGAATAATGGTTCATAGTTGAAGTTCCTTGATTACTGCATCCGGCCAAAATTGCGACTGATACGGCCAACGTCGTAAGAGTAAAACGCATCTGTTTATCCTTGTATTTTATACCCAAGTCATCGTTTTTAATGGAATCTAATTGTATATGGCTTGAGCGTGCTTTCAGGTTTGTTACCGATGTTTTTGATCTTCCAGTGATCGATATGAAACTTCATTGTGTAAGCAGTTGTTATACAAAGCAAACAGTCTTTTGGAATGTGAGTACAAAAAAGGGACATACTACATAGTATGTCCCTAAGAAAATGCATATTGAGTTTGGTTATATAACCTGTGGTACTTGGTTGGAATGATCCGGCGTGCGGTTAACCCAGCGTAGCCCGAGCATTGCGATAACTGACATCGCCATCATCAAAATACCCAGAGGCATTTGGTTCTGAGCGGGGAATAGTGACGCAAGTAAGGTTGCGATACCCGCGCCCAAGTTTTGCATACCGCCCAACGTCGCACCCGCAGTACCTGCATGGTATGGGAATGGAGAAATCGCCCCAGTTGTTGCTGCCGGAAAGAGTATGCCTGCACCCAAAAAGTAAATAGTAGCGCCGCCAATCAAGGTTAACGCGGTCGTTAAGCCAAACAGGCCTGGGATCAACACGACGGCTGAACCGATAAAAATGGCAACCAGACCAACATTCAGGGCTCGGCGCATTGAACGGCGCTGAGCGATGTAGCTCGATAAGCCTGAACCGATCAGATATCCCGGAATCGGAATAATAAACAGCAAGCTGACGGTTGTTGCTGGTAATCCTAACACGCCGCCTAGTAGCACACCTGCTGCTGCTTCAATGACGCCCACACCCGCGAAGGTTGCTACCAGGCAGATCAAAAAACCTTGAAAGCGTTTATCGGATAAAACGTATTGATAACTCTTAGCTACTGGCTCATGTTTGCGCTTTTCGGCAGGGAGTGTCTCCATCATGCTTGTCATCATGGTAATGACCACAGCAATACCAAATAGCGCCAGAAATAGGTAGCTAGAACGCCAGCTGAACGCTTCTGTTAAATAGCCACCCAATAATGGCGCCATTAAAGGTGAGAAGAGGATACACATGCTGATCAAGCTGTTCACGCGGTGTAATTCTGCACCTTCAAAACAGTCACGAGTTAAGATACGTGCCATCGCGCCACCACAGCCAATTCCCAAGCCCTGGATAAAGCTACCGACTAGGAACCATTCAAACTGGTGGGTAAATAGCGCGACTAACGTCCCCACGATGTAAATGAGCAAGCCAGCAATAATAATTGGTTTACGTCCAAGACGATCGGACAACGGACCATACACAAACTGTGACAAACCATATGGGATCAAGTAACAGGCCATAACGGCTTGAAGTGAAGACGCAGAAACCAAAAATTCACTCGCCATATGACCGATTGAAGGCACGTACATCGTTTGGGTCATCTGACCTACGGCAGTCAATATTGCGATTAAAAACGTAAGTTTCACGGCTCTTCTCCGCTTTCATGAGTCAAACAACATCAATGAACCTATCATAATCACATGATTTATAATGCTTATTTTTATTATAAGTTTGTAGTGTATTTTGTCGTCTTTGTATTCCTCGTTGTTTTGCTTTAAAGGTCAGTGTGTCGAATCTTGTTCAATAGAAGAAGTGTCCCAATCAGTTTTCGTTCGTTGCCGTCGAGACCGAAGATATAAGGTCAAAGATCCAATCACAGGTGCAACCTGCACCGTAGACCACTATGTCAAAAGACGACTTCAGGATCTGCCTGTTAGCGGACGGCCATGCACGATAGAAGTTGAACTGGCTAAAACCAGAGATAAAGACGGAAGACGGCTAATTGAAGATACTGACTATGTCTCTAAAGGAGGTCGCTATACCGCTCGCTTTTGCAAGTTTATCAGTGGATTATGCCGCCACATGAGCATACATGCCGTGTCTCAGCATTTAGGTATTCGGTGGGAAACAGTCAAAAACATCGATAGAGAATACTTGCGTTCAAGCCTGCCAGCTTTAGAACCCGAGAAACTAAAGAACTTACTCCACATTGGCGTTGATGAAGTAGCTAGAGCTAAACGACACGATTATATGACCGTCGTTTACGACCTTGTTTCTGGTCATTTAATTTGGGTAGAACATGGACGAAAAGCAGAAGTCCTTATCTCATTTTTCGAGCAACTATCAGAGGAAACAAAGGCTGGAATTAAAGCGGTATCAATGGATATGGGGCAAGCTTACCAATCAGCGGTAAGAAAAATGTTACCTCATGCAGACATCGTTTTTGACCGATTCCATGTGATGCAAAACTACTGCATTTTAATCAGAAAAGAGAGAGCGAAAGCTTTTAGGATTGGCTCGCACGATGAGAAAAGGATGCTTAAAGGCACACTCTTCCTCCTACTGAAAAATGCACAGAAATTGGATGACAAGCAGTCTGACAGACTCGACGATTTACTTGAGAGTAACAAGACGTTGTGCGTGATTTATATGCTAAAAGAGCAGCTACAAGCGATATGGGATGAGCCTTGTTACGAGACCATGACAGCCGCTCTTGAAGCTTGGTGCCGTCTAGCAAAGTCAACTCGGATAATGTCACTAAGCAGCTTTGCAGACTCAATATTAGAAAGAAAAGTAGGTATCTGTAACTACGCAAAATACAAGCTGACCAACGCTCGGGTTGAGGCTGGCAATGTATCTATAGGGTTACTCAGACGAAGAGCCAGAGGAGTAAGAGATACAGATTATTTTAAGTTGAAGATCAGACAAACATCGGTTCCTGATACCCACTCAACTTTTTACCCAAATATCAAGCTCACCTAAGCGGAGAAGAACCGTTTCACTAATGGAAACGAAGCCGGCATTTACGTGTATCTCCAATAAATTTAAGGTGTAAGAAGCCTTAGCTCTCCATAAAGAGTGCTAATGTAATTTGTTATATTAGGGGATGATTCGTGCGAGATATTAGTGCTTGAATCTGTGCTTGGCAATCTAAACTTTTGTCGTCAAGCAAGATTAAAATCTATGATTTGGATTAGAAAAAATAATCCGAAAGTTTGCTGTGCGAAAACACAAAAAAGGGAGCGAATGCTCCCTTTGAAAAATTTATGCTTGTTCTCGACCTGATGCGTAAGCGTACAGCAGTTCTAGAGCAATGGTCGCGCCTGCTAATGCGGTGACATCACTTTGGTCATAAGGTGGTGATACTTCTACCACGTCCATGCCTACGATATTCATGCCAGCCAAACCACGAATGATTTTAAGCACCTTGTCAGTATTTAAACCGCCGCAAACCGGCGTTCCCGTTCCCGGAGCAAATGCTGGATCTAAGCAGTCTATATCAAAGGTAACGTATACTGGCTTATCAGCAACGGTACGACGAATCTCGTCTAGAATCTCATTCACAGACATGTCATTGGCTTGCATCGCATTAATAACGTTGAAGCCGTGATCTTGCTGTTTGTATTCAGTACGAATACCAATTTGTACTGAGTTCTTCGCAGAAATTAGCCCTTCTTTCGGTGCATGGTAGAACATCGTACCGTGGTCGTATGAGCTGCCGTTCGCGTATGTGTCTGTATGAGCATCGAAATGAACTAGCGCCATTTCGCCATAATGTTTCGCATAAGCACGCAGAATCGGAAGGGTGATGAAATGATCCCCCCCCAGTGCAAGCATTGTTTTCTCGCTTTTTAAGATCTCGCTTGTCGCCGCTTCCAAACGGTAAGTGAAGTCTTCTGCGTCACCGCAATCGAAGACCAAGTCTCCGGAATCAATGACGGTTAACTTATCAAATACGTTGAAATCCCAAGGGAATTTTTTACCTTCCCAGGCTAAATTCACCGAAGCGCGACGGATAGCATCCGGACCCATGCGAGCCCCTGAACGACCAGATGTTGCCATGTCGAGAGGAACGCCGAGTACCACAACGTCTGCCTCTGCAGTCACCGGATTTTTAATGTACGGAAGACGCAGAAACGACATTGAGTTGGAGTAAAGCGAATAATCAGTTTTAGTAAACAAATCATTCATATCAGAAATCCTCTAAATAGGTGTATCCCACCAAACCTTGTTCCAGTTCAGCAAGGATTTGTGTTTGTTCACCGGCTTCAACTCGTTCTGAAACCAGTTGTTTGTAATTATCTCGAATCGCTTCAACGTCGATATGAACATAACGCATCATGTCTTCAACGCTATCACCTTCGTTGATGTAGCTAATTTCAAACTCACCGTTCTCTTCTACATTAACAACCACACTGTGGGTGTCGCCAAATAAGTTGTGCATATCACCCAGAATTTCCTGGTATGCGCCAACTAGGAAGAAGCCCAGCAGGTATGGCTTATCTTTGGTCCACGCTGGAACTGGTAACGTACTTTCTATACCTTGACCATCAACATAAAGATCAATCGCACCATCAGAGTCACAAGTGATGTCCAACATAACCGCTCGACGTTCTTCGGCGTCGCCTAAGCCAGAAAGCGGCAATACAGGGAATACCTGATCGATACCCCATGCGTCTGGTAGAGACTGAAAGAGCGAGAAGTTAACAAAGAACTTGTCTGCGAGACGTTCGCTCAACTCATCCAGAATTGGACGGTGGAAGCGGTTCTTCGTGCTCATCTTACGACTCAATTCGAAGTAAATGCGTAGCGACAGCTGTTCTGCCCAGGCGCGTTGCTCTAGGTTAATCACGCCAGTTGCAAAATTAGAATGTGCTTCTGCCAAGTCACTTTGCGTGTCGTTGTAAATCTCAATCAGTGCCCGAGCGTCAGTGCCGTTTTGCAAGTTTTCCCAATTACGCCACATGTTTTGCAGCAACAAAGGGGCATCATCGGCTGGAGCAAACACGTCTTCAGGTTGGTAAGCTTCTGTGCCAATTACATTGGATACCAACACGGCATGATGCGCCGTCAAAGAGCGACCGGACTCAGAAATAATCACCGGCATCGGCTGCTCATATTGCTGACATACATCGCCAACCGTGTTGACGATATTTCGTGCGTATTCAGCAAGACCATAGTTCATCGAGTTGGATGATTGGCTACGTGTTCCGTCGTAATCCACAGCTAAGCCGCCACCCACATCGAAGTAATCGATGCCGGCACCCATTGCACGCAGCTCGCAGTAAAAACGTGCAGACTCATTCACACCGTTGCGTACATCACGAATGTTCGCCATTTGTGACCCGAGATGGAAATGCACCAATTGCAAAGCATCGAGGTTACCGCTGCTTTTCAGGCGGTTAATCACACTCAGCACCTGTGACGCAGACAGACCAAACTTGGACTTTTCGCCACCACTTGATTGCCACTTACCGGCTCCCTGAGAAGCAAGGCGAATACGCAGACCCAAGCGAGGCTGTACGCCCAAGCTTTCTGCTTCTTGAAGTACCAGATCAAGCTCTGATAGCTTCTCTAAGACGATAAACACTTTATGTCCGAGCTTTTCGCCAATCAGCGCAAGGCGCACGTATTCACGATCTTTATAGCCATTACAGACAATCACGGAGCTAGCTTGTTGAGCCAGGGCCAGTACGGCTAATAGTTCCGGTTTACTGCCAGCTTCGAGGCCGAGTTGTTTTGTCTCGAGCTCTGCTTGGCTGGCGAGTATTTCATCAACCACTTCACGTTGCTGGTTTACCTTAATTGGGTATACCAACAAGTATTTATTCGGATACTGATAATCTTCAATCGCTTGGTTGAAAGCATCACAAAGACCATGCACACGTTGATGCACGATCTGTGGGAAGCGAACGAGAACAGGCAAGTTCAGCTGCTTCGCTTCTAGCTCTTTTACAATGGCACTGAAAGGGATTTGATGTGCACGGTCACTTCGAGGAGAGACGTATACCTCGCCTTGGTTATCGATACCGTAGAAGCCTTGGCTCCAGTAGTGAACGTTGTAGTCCGCGCGAATGCGGTCTAATTTCGTTGCTTTTTCCAACTCAATTCTCACAAAAATGTACTTAACCCTTTAATTTATTAGAAGGAAAAGTACCAAAAAGCAATTCATGAGGCATTAATACCAATCACAATGAGTAAGTGATCAGAAATAGCGCAGGAAAAATGCATGATAACAAGGCACAATTTTTTGATAAGTAGTTACTCTACAGACAAAAATTGTAACGCAGTTATCGAACATTTTAACCAGCTAGAATGACCAGTTATTTGCTACGATTGGTATCACCTCATACCCTGACACGAACTCCGTGTGCGCGCATTAACGGACAAAATTTGTTTAGAGTCTAATGATTAAAATCTATCTTATCGATTAGGCTTTGTTGTCGAAGATTGGTGTAAATATTTATACCCAGGTTTACTTCTTTAGGGGGGATTCAGAGTGTTGTTACTGGTGTCAAATTAACTTGGGCAACATATATTTAACAATTTAATGTTTCTACTGTTATAGTTGGTCTGACCAGCAAGGATGCGGTCTTAAAACAGTATAAGGATAGATTTTGCAGCTACATAGAATTCAGGGGTACATACAGACCATGTACCTGGCCGAGTACGCCGATAAACTCATGTTGCTTGATGGTGCAAGCCGAGCTGATATCCCTCATCTTAAAGATTTTATTGAGTATCAACTTAAGCGACCATTTACCGATCTCAAGCTGGTGGTCGTAACCCACATGCACCCGGATCATGCGGGCGCTGCGCATAAACTTAGAGCTCTGACAGGCTGCAAAGTGTTGGCGGCCAAACGTGACGTTCAGTGGTATAGCGGTATTGATGGCTGGTTGATGCATTTGACGGATTTGGCGTTGGCTAGGTGGATGGCAAATCGAATGCGCAAACCCAAGCGTAACCTGTGGTATTCAAGGAAACTGAATCCAGATATTGAGCTGGTGGACGGTGAAACTATTCCTGGTTTTGAAGATTGGCAGGTATTGGAAACGCTGGGGCATACCGACAGAGATTTATCGGTCTATCATTCAGAACAGAGCGTGTTGTACGTAGCGGATCTGATAGTAAAAGTGAAAAAGCACTTGATTGCACCATTTCCTATTTTTCACCCCAATCAATATCGTCTTTCCGTTAAACGGGTTTTTGAATTGCAACCAAGCTGTTTGTTGCTTGCGCATGGAGGGGAAGTGGTCTTGGATGAAAAAGCCTATCGGCATATTCTGGATACAGCGCCGACCAAGCCGCATACCCATTGGCGGGCGACGAAAATAAAAGCGAAAGGGTTGTTGAGTGTGTTGCTTTGGAGAAACAAGAGATAAGTGACATTTTGTAAAAGGGTCACTCATCTATACGATAGCGTTATGGCGCTAACAAGTGTGACTGGCTTGGATCAACTAACACTTTATCTGCCATTGCCTGACGGCCTAGCAGCATCATGTACGTCATGTTTTCGCGGTTAGTCAACGTAATGTCTATTGGCCACTGTTGATCGTTCATGCGTAGCATTGTGGTGATCACACAGCGGTGCTCGAACGTCCCGTTTGAGGATTTCACTTTACGGTTCGCTTTTAATGGCGCTGTACAACGAACGACCTGTTCTAAGTGATAAACATCCGGGTGAAGATCGAACTCTACGTACGAACGGCCGTTTTTCTCAAAGCACTCGATATTATCGACGTGAAGAGAAGAAGTTTGCGCCCCAGTATCAATACGAGCTTCAAGATGGGGAATTCCTAACTCTGGTAAGCAGATTGCTTCGGCATTCCCAATGACAATTTTCTGATTCATAGTGTCATCCTAGCGACGGGTCGCATAAAGAGGCGAAGTCACCTCTTTATACTGTTTGGATAGTGATCAACCTTTACCGCGAGTACGGTTTGAATTTGGTTTTGCGTTTTTTTCGATAAAGTCGAAAATCATCCCTGCAATGTCTTTATTTGTTGCTAACTCGATGCCTTCAAGACCTGGCGAGGAGTTCACTTCCATCACTACAGGACCATTTTTCGATTGCAGGATGTCTACGCCACATAGGTTTAAGCCCATTACTCTTGCTGCATTAACCGCCGTTGCACGTTCTTCTTTACTCAATCTGACAAGTTGAGCAGAACCTCCGCGGTGAAGGTTCGAGCGGAACTCACCTTCTTTTGCCTGACGCTTCATTGCTGCAATCACCTTGTTGCCCACAACGAAACAGCGAATGTCAGCGCCTTTAGCTTCTTCGATGAACTCTTGAACCATGATGTTCGCTTTTAAGCCCATAAAGGCTTCAATCACACTTTCTGCTGCTTTATTGGTTTCAGCAAGAACAACACCAATACCTTGAGTACCTTCAAGTAGTTTAATGACCAGAGGAGCACCGCCAACGTTTTTGATCACGTCCTGAATGTTGTCAGGGTGGTGAGCAAAACCAGTACGTGGTAAGCCGATGCCTTTGCGAGATAAAAGCTGCAAAGAACGTAGCTTGTCACGTGAACGGCTGATCGCTACCGATTCATTGACACAAAATGTACCCATCATTTCGAATTGGCGAACCACAGCTGTGCCGTAGAAAGTGATTGAAGCGCCGATACGTGGAATAACCGCGTCGTATTGTGGCAATTCTTCACCCATATAACGAATCTTAGGGTTGTTACTCGTAATGTCCATGTAGCAGTGCAGAGTGTCGATAACATCAATTTGATGTCCACGCTCTTCGCCTGCTTGCTTTAGGCGCATGGTTGAATATAAATTCTCATTACGAGAGAGAATAGCAATACGCATGGCTGTTCCTTTGTAAGTCAGTACCAGGTTAAAAATATAAGTATAGAGTATAGAGTGCAGCAGGCTGATGATATTGATATGACATAACCTACATACTTCAACGAGTTAGAATGGTGGTTGGACAACCACGTCGTTGAGGGTGTGCACATTAGATTTTTTCGCTGGCAGATGAAAACGAAAAAAACTCGTCGTGACGACAAATATTTTTTATCGAACCGGAGCGAATTACGATGGGTAATCTCTAGCAAAGAGCAACGATGATGGGTGGTAAAAATGATAAAACCCCGCCTGGTTTCCCAGACGGGGCTTATTCTTTTTCGCAGCAATCCGGCTACTAAATAGGTGCTCCCTGCATCTATCCTTGATAATGGCTAAGTCCTTTAACCGAGTTCCCTGTTCATCGCCTTCCTAGCGGTGTCCATTCTAGCCTGTCATCCTGACGGGCGAACTCTATCCTAGAGCTTAACTACATCCTTGCTGACAACTCATCCTAAGCTATCAAATCTTCATCCTGAAGATACCTAATCCTTTAGGCTTTTTCCTGTTCCTGCCAACATCCTGTCGACACATTCAGTATTCATGGTTTGTGGTTTTGACTCAATCCTCTATTTGCAATTATTTTTGAAATCGATTGCATGAATTAAATTATTTTTATTTATAAACAATCATTTAATGTTATTTTCTGGCTTTAATCTTAGTGTGCTTTAATCCATTTGCTTACACGCTGTGTAAGAGATCTCGCACAAGTTGTTGGGCTAATGTCGTAAGTATGAGGATTTTGGATGAGCTGCTCGATTTGCTCTCGATCACAAACCGGTCTATTTATCCTGGGAGATCAATATTCTCTGCTGAGCAAAGTTTTCATTGTTCTAAGAGAAGTAATAAGTGAGTTCGATGGAAGACTTTGTTGTATCGCAGGTTTTTATCTCTGAGTGCTAGACTTTTGCGTTAAGAGTGTGGTAATTGATTATATTCCACCTCGGAAATTCTTATTAAGATTTGGTGACAGTAAAAAGAAGGAACTTGATTGCCATTTTTCTGTCATATCAGGTGAGTAGGTTGACCGTGTAAGGAAGATAATATTTGGTTCGCTCAAATATTATCGATAGTAAAAAGACCATTATTGTCATTATGTTGTGAATTTGGTCACGGTTAATTGGTTGATTCCTATATAGATTTAATGGAATTGCAAACCTTAGACAATAAGCTCAACGTGAGCGTTACTTATATAAATAAGGGAGATTACTATGAAAAAGATGAGAAGAGCTCAGTTACATCGTGTTCGTATTCAGTATTGGAAAGATACGAAAGATGAGACAGCTAAAAAATCATAGTTAACTACTTTTGACGTCAATGGGCTGGCAGTGGAATACAATATTCCCAGTAATTGCCAGCTCTAAAATACCCTCCTAGCGTTACTTTCCTTCAGACAAAAAATAAAAAAGCCGATCCGAAGATCAGCCTTTGTATAATTTCCTAGCTCAGTTTCCCTGTCTGGAATTACAAGTAGTTGGCATCTACCAATTCGCCAGCTTTTGCAGTTTTTACTTCAGGGCGTGCTTCCATCCAAGCCAGAACTTGTGCTTTTTGCTCTTCAGTTGCATTGCCGTAGCGCTCAGTTGAGCACAGGAAGCCTTCAAACAGTTCCAGACCACCACCGCCAAAGCACAGACCCAAACCGTCAATGTAGTCAACAAAGTCATCAACGAATACATCGTAGCGGTCGAAGTCATTGATGTCTGTTTCACAGCTGATTTCGAACCCTAGGATTGCGAATTCGCCTAAGAACAGTTTTTTACGGATACGACGGCTTTTGTTATCGATTTTTTCTAATTTCATAACTATCTCTCGTAGATGATCTTATTACGCACACGTTATACCTTCTATAGAACCATATCCCAAGTAAAATTCTATTAATACGACATGTTTGGTTGTTCTTTGTGCAAGCGATGTCTCGTATTCTTCCGTATTGATAGAGTGTTTAACCGCGCTAGAGTCGATTTGGTGAAGAAATAATTCAGCAACATAACCTTCATTTATCTTAATTATTATTGTCACAATGTTTCTCCAAACTTCCCCTCGTTCAACTACTTATAAAATCTAATTTAAAATTAAATCAAATATCGGGAAAGTGAGATCATGAGTAAGGAAACGTTCAACGCAACGCGCTTTAACCACAGCAACAACAAACCTTTTGAAGAAGTATTAGAAGCGAGTCTATCTCGTCGTAGCATTTTGAAAGGCGGCTTGGGCATCAGTGCGATGACTGCGTTTGGTGCTTTTGGCTTGGCTGGGTGTAATTCATCTAGCTCAGGTACTTCGACAAGTGCTGCGTCTGGAGTATCAAAAGCAGTACTCAACTTTGAATCGATTCCTGGTTCGTTAACGGACGCAGTTTCTATTCCATCAGGTTACACCGCACAGGTATTGGTTCCGTGGGGGACACCTCTAAATGCTCAGGGTAACGCATGGAAAAATGACGGTTCAAACACCAGTTCTGACCAGCTTAACGCATTAGGCATGCATCACGACGGTATGCATTTCTTCCCATTGAATGACAGCACGACTGATGGCTTGCTATGTATCAACCATGAATACATTGATACAACAGCGCTGCATCCGAATGGTCCAACGGTTGAGAACAATGTTCGCACCATCGTTGACGAAGTTCGTAAAGAAATCAATGCTCACGGCGTATCTGTGGTTCGTATCCAACTTGAAGACAACATGTGGAAACTGGTTGATGCTGATCCACTTAACCGCCGTTACACGGGTGCGACAGTGATGGATCTATCTGGTCCAGTTGCGCACACTGAATTGACGGTAACACGCTTTTCTCCAGACGGCAGCCAAGCTCGCGGTACGCTGAATAACTGTGGTAACGGCTACACACCTTGGGGAACTTACCTAACTTGTGAAGAGAACTGGCCTGGCTATTTCGTTAACGCGGGTACTCGTACAGAAGAGCAAGATCGTATTGGCATCGAGTCAGGAAGCACTCGCTACTTATGGGAAACTCTAGCTGGTAACGCTGAGGAGCGATTGGATGAGTTCACTCGTTTTAACTTAGCACCGACAGGCGCAAGCTCAAGTGACGATTACCGCAACGAAGCTAATGGCCATGGCTATATTGTTGAAATTGACCCATACACGCAAAACTCTCGTGCGAAAAAACGTACTGCACTAGGTCGTTTCCGTCACGAAGGCTGTGCATTCGGTAAGCTGGAAGAAGGTAAGCCGGTTGTATTCTACTCAGGTCACGACTCTCGCTTTGAATACCTGTACAAATTTGAATCAGCTGCTGCCTGGGACCCTGCTGATGCAAACCCAGCGAATCGCCTGTCAACAGGTGATAAGTACATGGACGAAGGCACGCTTTATGTTGCGCGATTCAATGAAGACAGTACAGGTACGTGGTTGCCATTGACGCTAGATAGCATCACAACCTCTGGTGGCACACTGGCGGATAATTTTGACTCTTTAGCAGAAATCATTCTCAACACTGCAGGCGCTGCTGACTTAGTGGGTGCAACGCCGATGGACCGTCCTGAGTGGTGTACAGTTGACCCATTCACTGGCACGGTTTATCTGACACTGACTAACAATACTCGTCGTACAGAAGATACCAATGCGGCAAACCCACGCTTAAACAATAAATTTGGTCACGTGATTCGCTGGGATGAAGGCGATTCTGCTACCGAGTTTAGCTGGGATATCTTTGTGTTTGGTTCACCAGCAAATGTTGATGCTGACACTAACCGCTCAAGCCTAACGGAGTTAAACCAGTTCGCAAGCCCGGATGGTTTGTCTTTCGATGGCCGTGGCATCCTTTGGATTCAAACGGATAACGGTGCAGACGAAGTGACCTCTTACACCAACGACCAAATGTTGGCAGTCGTACCATCGAAACTGACTGATGAAAATGGCGACCAAGCGACGATTGGTGCGGATAACCAAGCCGAACTGAAACGTTTCTTTGTTGGTCCAAACGGTTGTGAAGTGACTGGCTTTACCATTAGCCCGGATTACAAATCATTGTTTGTAAATATCCAGCACCCGGGTAACTGGCCATACAGTGATGATGCTGCAGAAGAAACACCTGCTGGTACAACGGTTCGTCCTCGTGCATCGACAGTTGTGATTCGCCGTGAAGACGGTGGTGAAATCGCAGTATAACTGCCGCCAGTAAACGGTTTTAAAAAGCCCTGCTTGTGCAGGGCTTTTTGTTTTGTAATCAATGCAGAAATCTACTTAGAAAGAGAAAGTGTGCTGGTGAGCGTGTGCATAGGAGCCTCTGGGAGGTCATGATATTGACCAAAAAGCGTAACTTGATTACGGCCAGAATGCTTAGAGTGGTATAGCGCGACATCAGCTTGAGTCAGTGCCCTGTCCATCGTACTGCTTTGTACGAGTTCACTGACCCCAAAACTCATCGTAATTTTGAACTCAAATGACTGAAGGGATGATTCATTTTCTATCGCCGTTCTAATCTGCTCTGAAAAATTTTTTGCTTGATCCAATTTGTCTAAAATAATCATCAAGAACTCATCACCGCCCACACGAACGACACATGCGGATTCAGGCAGTTGTTTTTTAAGTACGTTGGCTATCTTTTCCATCACCTGATCGCCAGCAGTATGTCCAAATTGGTCGTTAATTGCTTTAAATCGATCAATATCGGCCATCACGACACTAACAGGAAGGTTATGTTTACTCGCGTCTTTGAGCAGGCACGGAACGATATCTTCCAATGCTCTGCGATTATAAAGACCGGTTAACGCATCGCGTAGAGATAAGTCATTAATCGATGCAACAAGGCGAGCATTAATTAACCACAAAATGTTAAAACTTAAAGCAACGATCAGACAGATACTAAATAAGAAAGTAAGTTGATGGATAACGCCTGCATTCATAAAGCTAGCCATCTCTGGTGCGAATATACTCCAAAGGGCTCTTGCTCCCATAAAAGCGCTATAACAAAAGAAAGAATAGGCCATGGTTTTTACAGGAAGGTTTAGATCATTTTCTTTACCTTTGAGCATCGCAATGCCACTGCATAATGTCACCAAACACAGATAAACACTCAGGTAGATAACGCGACTTTTGACCGAAGGTTCGTAAAAAGTGAAGTAATAAAATGAGGCGCTAATCAAGGGGATAAAACACGCCATAATGTGGGCGAGTTTAAGTGGAAAAGAACGGAAAATGCTCACACTATAAAGCGTGAGTAAGAAGCCTATTAAAATAAGAGTATTGGCCACGATAATGGTGACCCAGTCGGGAGCGGAATCTCTGAGTCCAAGCAAAAATGGTCCGAGACCAATAAACAACAAAGAGACAGAAAAAGTGCTCAATCCTTTTATTTTATTCTGTGTGTATTGGTAACATAGGAGGCTAATAGAACAGATGCAAGAAAACAAAATAACAATAAAGTTAAGTGTTCTTACATCTAAATAGTGATTGTCCATAGGCGCTCCGTAATGAGTTATCACTCAGGTAACTCCTTTACCTGAGTTTAACAAATAAGCCCCTAATATATTAACTTAATTATATAGTTGTCTTATGTGTAACCGCTATTCTTTGACCAACGCCAGAGTCTCCCCTTTGTTTTCGTTTGGCTTAAACAACAGGCCGAGCCCAGCAATGACGACGCTCGGTACAATCCAACTGGCAAAATCATTGTAGAGAGGCAGGTGAGCGCTCATCCATTGATCAATGGATTCAGGCATATTACCCAGAATATGCATTGCATCGACACAACCAAATAGTAGTGCGGTGAACGCTGTGAACACCACCATTAGTTGGGACATTTTATTACGCAGTGGAGCCATCATCATTAAGGCAATCGCGACTGGATGCAGGGCAACCACTACAGGTAAGGTAATTGCCAGAAGTTGTTCTAGTCCAACATTGGCAATCAATCCTGCCAATACCATTGTTGTGATGACACTGCCTTTGTAGCTTACTTTATTAAAGGTCTTGTCATAGAACTCACTTCCCGCCGTGGTGACACCAATAGCCGTTGTCAAACAGGCTAATACCATGACTGCACCTAATAAAAGCGAGCCAAAAGCGCCAAAATGACTGAAAGTAAACGCTGTTAGAATCTCACCACCGTTACTGAATTCATTGCCCAGGTAAGTGCTCGTCGAGCCAATGTAAGCCAAAGAAATATACACAAACGCCATGGCAACGGCATACATAAGAGCGGCGATTAAAGTGTATTTTGCCGTTGCTTTTCGGCAGTTTATTCCCATGCTTCTAATTGCGCGGAAGATGATCCAACCAAAGCCAATTGATCCCAGTGCATCCATCGTCATGTATCCCTGAGTCAGGCCTTCTGCAAAAGCACCTCCTACGTATGGTCCCGTTGCGTGAGTGGACTCACCCGCAGGATAGACCAGAGCCGTCACTGACAAGACAATTAAGATTGCCATTAAAGAGGGTGTCAGAACTTTTCCGAGATTGTCTATCAACTTACCGGGATATAGGGCAAACAAAATGGTAACTACGCAGAACACGGCGGTGAAGGGGATTAATGCTGCATCACCAAGCATCGGCGCAAAGCTAAATTGATAAGCCACGGTAATAGCGCGTGGAATTACGAATGCCGGGCCAATGACGATGAAGACCATTACCCAAAAGCTGGTGGCTAATGGTTTGGGTAAAGCAGCGGTTAATTTATCTGAGCCATTAACAATCGCGACGATCACCAATGCCATTGCAGGTAATCCCACTCCGGTCAAAAGAAAGCCTGCCATACCGCTGAGAAAGTTTTCGCCAGCCTGATACCCCAAGAATGGAGGGAAGATAAGATTACCCGCGCCTAAATACATGGCGAAAGTCATAAAGCCTAAAGCAGCGATATTGCGTGCGCTTAACATTGTTATTCCTCTTGTGTTTCGCTTGAAAGAAACTGAAAGGAATGGGGAGTGTGTAGTGACCCGTCAGCTTCTTATCAAGCTGACAGAAAGTGTGGTATTGCCTGTCAGCCCTGAATCAGTTTCAGAGAGAGCAGGAGGATCGCAGCAGCAACACCTGAAGGGCGTTTTAATGCAAATGTTGATTGCATGGTCGCTGACATGAGAGATCCTTATATAGTGAAAAATGCCAAGGGACACGTTTGCCTTGGCTTATCGCTACACTAACGAACATTACGACCTTGGCACAACCCTGCAGAGGAAAATAAGTGGATACGGTTAAGGTTTGTTTTTAGGTTGGGATTATAAACTGGTTTTTTAGAATTAAACTGGAATATATAACTGCTAGGTTTTGGCTTGGCATTTTAGGTTATGGCTTTCTGCTCTTCATTTGGATTTTTTCGCTACAACAAATTGTTCAAAAGGTAAGCAGATTACCATTGCCCGAATCTGTGCTTTACGATGAAGACATTTTTTCAGCACAATTTTAATGAAAGTGTAGTTTGGGGTGTATTTTTCATAGTGACCCTGGAGAGCCGTGATAATTTCTTATGTCGGATAAACCAATGTTGTTTCGTGTGGCAGGCTACGCGGTATTCTCTGTCAATTTTGTTTACAGTGGCGGTAATTTAAGTTGCAGCAGTCTTAACTCTGGGTTTTTATTTGAGGTCGTATGAAATCAGTTTATGACTACATTGTCGTCGGCGGTGGTATCGTTGGCGTGTCTACCGCTTGGCAATTACAGCAGCGTCATCCTGATCGTTCCATTTTGCTGGTGGAGAAAGAGTCTGGTTTCGCAATGCATCAGACCGGACATAATAGTGGCGTGATTCACGCTGGTGTTTACTATGCTCCGGGCAGCCTGAAAGCCGAATTTTGTAAACGAGGCGTTGAGGCTACCATCGCATTCTGTACCGAGCACGGCATTCCGGTTGAGAACTGTGGCAAGCTTTTAGTGGCGACCAGTGAGCAGGAAGTTGAGCGAATGAATGCGCTCTATGAACGTTGCCACATCAATGGCATAGAAGTTGAGCTACTTGATCAAGCGCAGTTAAAGCTGGCGGAGCCAAACATCACTGGGTTAGGCGCGATTTATGTCAAAGACACAAGTATTGTTGACTATCGATTAGTGACGAAACACATGGCGAAAGCTTTCCAAAAGCTCGGTGGGCAAGTTAGCTTGCGTACTCAAGTGGTTGCGATTGAAGAAAAAGATCAAGAGGTACAGCTTACTTGTGTTTCTGACGGCCAGTCGATGCAACTGAACTGCAAGATGTTGATGACTTGCAGCGGGCTGATGGCTGATCGCATGACTAAAATGATGAAAATTAAGACCGATTTTCAAATCATCCCGTATCGTGGTGAATATTATCGTCTGGACAGCAAACACAATCATGTTGTGAATCATCTTATCTACCCCATTCCCGATCCTGACTTACCGTTCTTAGGTGTTCATCTGACTCGCATGATAGATGGCTCTGTTACTGTGGGACCGAATGCGGTTCAAGGCTGGAAGCGGGAAGGATACGCTAAATTGAACTTCAGTTTTCGAGATACATGGAGAATGCTGCGCTTTGCCGGCTTTTGGAAAGTGACGCGAAAACATCTGAAAACGGGTTTAGAAGAGTTGAAAAACTCTTGGTGGAAGTCTGGCTACTTACAGCTGGTCAACAAATACTGCCCCATTATCCAAGTTGAAGATCTTAAACCTCACCCAGCAGGTATTCGGGCTCAGGCTGTGTTATCCGATGGCACATTAGTGCATGACTTCCTGTTTGCAGAGACTGCTCGTAGCCTGCATGTGTGTAATGCGCCGTCACCAGCCGCAACGTCAGCAATACCTATCGGAGAATACATTTGCGATAAAATCGATGCGAAGATAAAAGCGAAAGTCGATATAGGCGAAGAGCGCTATTGATGAGATGTTTGTGAGAGGCTCTCGGGCTACGCAAGCTCGAGAGCAATACGTACGAACTGCTCATCTTGATATTGAACAGCGTAATTAAACGTGTTGTTGGCGTAAATACTACCAAGGAATAGTGAACGCTGACTCATAGGGCCACGGAAAAGCATCGAAATAGGTGCGATCAGGGCGTTATTGTCGTCGAAATGCTGATTTAAGTTCTCAGAGAGGACGCATAGCAGACAGCCATGTTGATCATGCGACAGATCGACATCCTCCGGACGAGAGAGCAATACAGTAGTGCCTAATTTCTTTTCGATTTCGTTAATAAGTAGCAGGTAGCTATCTAAATGCGGCTGCGGGTTACTTGGCTTGTCTGCTCCCACACAGCGTTCCAGCAATACTTCTAGATTGCCGTTTTCCCCTTTAGCTTGCTGAGTCAGCGACTTTAATGGCTTTTTAATCAGCTTGTAGCGATTGCTTTTCAGCTTTGGTTTAAGCCATTTTTGCAGCAGATCATTACGTTCTTTTAAAGCGATAGGGCGAGAAGATGCTTGAATTTTAAAGTGTAGATGCAGTAAAGCATGCACAGCAAGTTCGCTCAGAAGTTGGTTTGCATCTGCGGATGGTCTTGCCTGCTTAGAACTTTGCATTACTCTCAAACGAAATCAAAAGAAGAAGGATAATGGTGCCGAGAGAGGGACTCGAACCCTCACACCAAAGGCACTAGCACCTCATGCTAGCGTGTCTACCAATTTCACCATCTCGGCATCATGATGCTCTGTAGTTACAGAGGCTTCGGAAAGAAGCGATTCAAATTGTATAACCAAATTCCATCTCTTGGCGAGTGTAAAGTTAAGCATTTTTGGCCATTCTAGTTTGATTGCGCATTTATTGGCCGTTTTCCGCTTTTTTAGCCAAAGGAATTTTACTTATAGCCCTGATTTAGATATGGACATTAACGAAAAATGTCTGGATTGCATGAAATATGAACGCTTGAACGTTTGCTTTTATAAATGTGATGAATATCTCTTTTTATTGACTATACTGTCGTCCCGTTTAATCGGGATTTAGGGTTTCGTTGTTCAAGGCCCTTACCCATACAAGCCGTCACATGGAGCAGGCAGAGTAATCAACTCGCCAGCAGTGAATGACCCCACGGACCGGACCAGCTCCCTTTAATTGCTTGTATAAGGTAAAAATAAGATGTCGAACTATTCGCTCTGTCTATATTCACATTCGCTGAGTGTGCCATCACTTAATACGTTGAGTCATTCTTTCACCAAGCTCTTTGGTGCTTCTCTTTTCGTTCACGTAGTGTAGGCCGAGTCATGAGTATCCTATTTAGTTTATTTGGTATCGCTGCACTCATTGGTTGTGCTGTTCTTCTTTCCGAGAGTCGTTCATCTATTAACTGGAAAACGGTACGCCGTGCATTACTGTTACAAATGGGTTTTGCGGCGTTAGTGCTTTACTTCCCGATGGGGCAGGCGGCACTTGCGAGTTTGAGTAGCGGTGTTGCCGGTCTGTTGAGCTTTGCAGACGAGGGCATTAAGTTCCTGTTTGGTGACTTAGCTTCTACTGGCTTTATCTTCGCCATCCGTGTCCTGCCTATCATCATCTTCTTCAGTGCGCTTATCTCCGCCCTTTACTATTTGGGCATTATGCAAAAGGTTATTCAGTTTATTGGCGGTGCTATCCAAAAGTTTCTTGGTACTAGCAAAGCTGAGTCTTTGGTTGCAACGGGTAATATCTTTTTGTCTCAAGGTGAATCACCGCTTTTGATTCGTCCATTCTTATCCAGAATGACACGATCTGAGCTGTTTGCGGTTATGGCCGGTGGTATGGCATCTGTCGCGGGTAGCGTCTTAGGTGGTTACGCAGGATTAGGCGTCGAGCTGAAGTATCTGATCGCAGCGAGCTTCATGGCTGCACCAGGCAGTTTGATGATGGCTAAAATCATCGTACCTGAGCGCGAACAGCCTAGCGATTACAGCAATATAGAATTGGATAAAGCGGACGAAAGCAATGTCATTGATGCGCTAGCAAGTGGCGCAATGGGCGGTATGAAAGTTGCGGTTGCAGTAGGCACCATGCTGATTGCATTCGTCAGTGTCATTGCTATGGTGAATACCGGCCTTGAAAACTTAGGTAGCGCGTTTGGCTTCTCGGGCGTGACGTTGCAAGCTATTTTTGGCTATATGTTCTCGCCTTTGGCTTGGTTAATTGGCGTCCCAACTCATGAAATTCTTGCGGCTGGTTCGTATATTGGCCAAAAAGTTGTGATGAACGAGTTCGTTGCATTTATTGATTTTGTACAGCACAAAGAGGCGTTGTCTGAGCATACTCAAGTTATCATTACCTTCGCTTTGTGTGGCTTTGCAAATATTGGCTCGATAGCGATTCAGCTGGGTTCCATCGGAGTTATGGCTCCTGAACGTCGTAAAGATGTTGCGAATATGGGACTCAGAGCGGT